>NZ_JBKFPH010000008.1:0-159405 GCF_046567715.1 Salmonella sp. 741265116_PST
CATGGTGCGCGGCACCACGCAGCTCAAAGGTCATGTGATGAACGCGCTGGCGGATGGTATCTATGCCCAGGTCGCAGTCTATTCCGACCATTTCGCCCACGTGTCGGTAATGCGTAAAGTACTGCTGCGCATGACCAGTTGGATGCATTACCTTTATTTGGATCATTGAGACCGTCATCACCTGCCATTTTCAGTGACCTGAGCCATACTAAACGGTGCCCCACTATCATTGGGCACCGCTTTTTTGTTGGCAAAAAGGACCCGGCATGAAACTCATTGGCAGCTATACCAGCCCTTTTGTGCGTAAAATTTCGATTCTGTTACTGGAAAAGGGCATCACTTTCGAATTTGTGAATGAACTTCCCTACAACGCGGATAGCGGGGTGGCGCGCTATAACCCGTTAGGTAAAGTACCCGCGTTGGTCACCGATGCGGGCGAGTATTGGTTCGATTCGCCGATCATCGCGGAATATATTGAACTGCTGGATATCGCGCCAGCGATGGTCCCGCGTGACCCGATGGCAGCGCTTAAAGTTCGCCAGCTTGAAGCGTTGGCAGACGGCATTATGGATGCTGCGTTGGTTTCTGTGCGCGAACAGGTGCGTCCGGCGGCGCAACAATCGGAAACGGAACTGCTGCGCCAGCGGGAAAAAATCAACCGCAGCCTGGATATGCTCGAAAGTTATCTGAGCGACGGGACGCTAAAAACGGATACGGTCAATCTGGCGACTATCGCGATTGCCTGTGCGGTAGGCTATCTCAACTTCCGCCGGGTCGCGCCCGGCTGGTGCGTTGGCCGCCCCCACCTGGTCAAACTGGTCGAAACGCTTTTTCAACGCGAAAGCTTTGCCCGCACCGAAGCGCCAAAGGCTTGACGCGCATTATGTCCGCCTGAGCAAACTCACGTTACAATCCCCCTTATGTCGATATCCCTCTCCCGCCAGGAGAGGGCCACCAACAGCCAGGCATTTTCATGACAAGCGAAACGCGTACACTCTACAGCCAGCTTCCTGCTATCGATCGCTTATTGCACGATAGCGCTTTTCTTTCTCTGCGCGATCGGTATGGTCATACCCAGGTGGTTGATCTGCTTAGGCGGATGCTTGACGACGCGCGCGACGTCATCCGGAATACGCAAACGCTTCCCGACTGGTACGCAGACTGGGCGCAAGAGGCGAAACTCCGGCTGGAAAATGCGGCGCAAAGCGCGCTGCGCCCGGTGATTAACCTGACGGGGACGGTGCTGCACACCAATCTTGGCCGCGCATTGCAGGCGCAAGAAGCGATTGAGGCGGTAACGCAGGCGATGCGCGCGCCGGTGACGCTGGAATACGATTTGGATGGCGCCGGGCGGGGGCATCGCGACCGGGCGCTGGCGACGCTGTTATGCCGTATCACCGGGGCGGAGGACGCCTGTATCGTCAATAACAATGCGGCGGCGGTATTGCTGATGCTGGCGGCGACCGCCAGCGGCAAAGAGGTAGTGGTTTCGCGTGGCGAACTGGTCGAAATCGGCGGCGCGTTTCGTATTCCGGATGTTATGCGCCAGGCGGGCTGTACGCTGCATGAAGTGGGCACCACCAACCGGACGCATGCGAAAGATTACCGTCAGGCGGTAAATGAAAATACCGGGCTGTTGATGAAGGTGCATACCAGTAATTACAGCATTGAGGGCTTTACCAAAACGGTAGAGGAAGCGGAACTGACGGAAATCGGGCGAGAGCTGGATATTCCGGTGGTGGCGGATCTGGGCAGCGGTTCGCTGGTGGATTTAAGTCAATATGGCTTACCCAAAGAGCCGATGCCGCAGCAGCTCATTGCCGCAGGCGTCAGCCTGGTAAGCTTCTCCGGCGATAAGTTGCTGGGCGGGCCGCAGGCCGGGATCATCGTCGGCAAAAAAGCGATGATTGCCCAACTGCAAAGCCATCCGCTGAAACGCGCTCTGCGCGCGGATAAAATGACGCTGGCGGCGCTGGAGGCAACGTTACGTCTGTATCTGCACCCGGAAGCGTTGGCGGAGAAATTACCCACGCTGCGTCTGTTAACCCGCAGTGAAGCGTCGATTCGCGAACAAGCGCAGCGGTTACGGGCGCGGCTGGCGGCACGTTACGGCGATGAATTTACGCTGGAGGTTAAGCCCTGCCTGTCGCAAATCGGCAGCGGTTCATTACCGGTAGACCGCCTTCCCAGCGCCGCCATGACCTTTACCCCGCACGACGGGCGCGGTAGTCGGCTGGAGGCGCTGGCGGCCCACTGGCGCACGCTGCCTGTACCGGTCATTGGCCGAATTTATGATGGCCGTTTATGGCTGGATATGCGCTGTCTTGAAGACGAAAGCCGGTTTATGGAGATGATGCTGAAATGATTATTGCAACTGCCGGACACGTAGACCACGGTAAAACGACGTTGCTCCAGGCGATTACCGGCATTAATGCCGACCGTCTGCCGGAAGAGAAAAAACGCGGGATGACTATCGATCTGGGCTACGCCTATTGGCCGCAGCCGGATGGTCGTGTGCTGGGCTTTATCGATGTGCCTGGGCATGAAAAATTCCTCTCTAACATGCTGGCGGGCGTAGGCGGTATCGATCACGCTTTGCTGGTGGTCGCCTGTGATGACGGCGTTATGGCGCAAACGCGCGAGCATTTACAGATCCTGCAACTGACGGGCAATCTCCAGCTCACCGTCGCGCTGACCAAAGCCGATCGCGTGGACGAGGCGCGTATCGGTGAAGTACGAGAAGAGGTACTGGCGGCGCTCGACAACTATGGCTTCGCCGATACCGTTTTATTTGTCACCGCTGCCAATGAAGGACGCGGTATTGCAGAACTTCGCGCTCATTTACAGCAGCTTCCTGCACGTTTGCACGCCGCGCAGCATCGCTTCCGTCTGGCTATCGACCGTGCGTTTACGGTGAAAGGGGCGGGACTGGTGGTGACCGGAACGGCGCTGAGCGGAGAGGTGAAGGTAGGTGATACGCTGTGGTTAACCGGAGTAAATAAACCGATGCGGGTGCGTAGCCTGCACGCACAAAATCAGCCTACCGACCATGCGCACGCCGGGCAACGTATTGCGCTCAATATTGCGGGCGATGCGGAGAAGGAACAGCTTAACCGCGGCGACTGGCTGCTTTCCGATGCGCCGGTGGGGGAAGCTTTTTCCCGGGTGATCGTTTCTCTGGCGCTTCATGCGCCGCTTTCCCAATGGCAGCCGCTACATATTCACCATGCCGCCAGCCATGTGACCGGTCGCGTCTCTTTGTTGGAAGGCGGGCTGGCCGAGCTGATCTTCGATACGCCGTTGTGGCTGGCCGATAATGACAGACTGGTGCTGCGTGATATTTCCGCACGCGCCACCCTTGCCGGCGCACGCGTGGTGACGCTTAAGGCGCCGCGTCGCGGTAAACGTAAGCCTGATTATTTGCACTGGCTTTCAACGCTTGCCGCCGCGCAGGACGATAGCGCGGCGTTGGCCATTCATCTGGAACGCGGCGCCGTCAACCTGCCGGATTTCGGTTGGGCGCGTCAGCTTAATCCTCTCGGTATGCGTCAGCTTATTGAGCAACATGGTTTTATCCGGGCCGGAGACAATCTGTTAAGTGCGCCCGTCGCCGCCCGCTGGCAGCGTAAGATTCTTGATACGCTGGCGACCTACCACGAACAGCACCGCGATGAACCGGGGCCGGGACGCGAGCGTTTACGCCGCATGGCCCTGCCAATGGAAGATGAAGCGCTGGTCCTGATGCTGATCGAGCGGATGCGCGACGACGGCCTGATTCATAGCCATCACGGTTGGTTGCATCTGCCGGATCATAAAGCAGGATTTAGCGATGAGCATCAGGCCGTCTGGCACAAAGTCGAACCGCTATTTGGCGATGAGCCCTGGTGGGTACGCGATCTGGCGAAAGAGACCGGAACGGAAGAACAATTGATGCGGCTGGTGCTGCGGCAGGCGGCACAGCAAGGCATCATTACCGCGATCGTAAAAGATCGGTACTATCGTAACGATCGGATAGTCGCTTTCGCCAATATGATCCGCGAGCTGGATCAAGAGAGAGGATCAACGTGTGCGGCGGATTTTCGCGACAGGTTGAATGTAGGGCGGAAGCTGGCCATTCAGATCCTTGAATATTTTGACCGGATTGGATTTACACGACGTCGTGGGAATGATCATTTATTACGTGATGCGTTATTATTTCCGCAAAAGGAATGAAATGGTTAAATTAAATCAGAAATGAATCAATACAATTATTGAGTTGATTTATAAAAGCACATCAGGAAATTAACCTAATGTGCTTTTTATTTTTCTGACTTCTTAAAATAGTCATCGTGATCATATTATTAGGATAATTTCACCCGTATTCTTCGCACCTTATTCTGGTAATTAAGGACAGTATAATGGCAGCTTCAACGTTTTTTATTCCTTCCGTGAATGTAATTGGTGTCGATTCATTAAAGAACGCAATGAATACGATGGCGGAATATGGTTTTCGCCGTACATTAATTGTTACGGATGCTATGCTGACAAAATTAGGGATGGCGGGTGATATTCAAAAAGCGCTACAGGAACGTGATATTTTTAGCGTGATTTATGATGGTACGCAGCCTAACCCTACCACCAGCAATGTGGCTGCTGGGTTGAAGCTTCTGAAAGAAAATGGCTGCGACAGCGTTATCTCGCTGGGCGGCGGTTCCCCGCACGACTGTGCGAAAGGTATCGCGCTGGTGGCGGCGAATGGCGGCGATATTCGTGACTATGAAGGCGTTGACCGCTCCGCGAAACCGCAGTTGCCGATGATTGCGATTAATACGACCGCCGGCACCGCGTCTGAAATGACCCGTTTTTGTATCATCACCGACGAAGAGCGTCATATTAAAATGGCTATCGTCGATAAACACGTTACGCCGCTGCTCTCCGTCAACGACTCCTCTTTAATGGTTGGTATGCCGAAATCCCTGACGGCGGCAACCGGTATGGATGCGTTAACCCACGCGATTGAAGCTTATGTTTCCGTTGCGGCAACGCCTATTACCGATGCCTGCGCGCTGAAAGCGGTAACGATGATTGCGGAAAATCTGGTTGTTGCGGTTGAAGAGGGGAGCAATGTCCAGGCGCGTGAAGCGATGGCTTATGCTCAGTTCCTGGCGGGAATGGCGTTTAACAATGCGTCGCTGGGCTACGTTCATGCTATGGCGCATCAACTTGGCGGTTTCTACAACCTACCGCACGGCGTATGTAACGCGGTTCTGCTGCCGCATGTGCAGGTATTCAACAGCCAGGTAGCGGCGGCTCGCCTGCGTGATTGCGCAGCGGCGATGGGCGTCGATGTATCAGGCATGAGCGAGGCGGAAGGTGCGCAGGCGTGTGTGGCGGCCATTCGCCAACTGTCGCAGAAAGTCAACATTCCGGCGGGACTGCGCGAGCTAAACGTGAAGGAAGAAGATATCCCGGTTCTGGCGACCAATGCTCTTAAAGATGCCTGTGGTCTGACGAACCCGATTCAGGCGACTCACGACGAGATTGTGGAAATTTATCGCGCGGCGATGTAACGCCTTTGCCCGGTGGCGCGGACGCTTACCGGGCCTGCGTAGACGATGCAGGCCGGATAAGGCGTAACACGTTAGCTTCGATCGAGCTTTTGCTGCGCCAGCCAGACGGCACCCAGCCTGCCCGCCTGATTTCCCAGTTGGCAGGGCTGAATCGGCACCTGGAGCGCCTCCCACATTTCACACGTTTCAAGATGCCGCGTCAGGAGCGGGTAGAGCTTTTCCTGTTCGCTTATTCCTCCGCCGATCAGCACCACGCCCGGATCAAACATAGAGATCACGCTGTAAACGCCGCGTGACAGATAACGCGCCCAGTCATTGACCGCCTCACGCAGATGAACATCGGTCGCCATTCGTTCGAAGATCACATCCGCAGGCGGCATCTCTTCGGCAGGCAGCGCCAGCGCCTGGCGGCACGACGCCATTAATCCGCTGGTTGACGCGATTTTGTGCATACTTTCGCCATTATTCCCGACCGGCATGACGCCGAATTCACCGGCATGGAAATGTGCGCCGCGATACAGTTCTCGTCCGACGATAATACCGCCGCCAATGCCTGTTCCAATGGTGATACAGACCAGATTGTCATAATGCTGCCCGGCGCCTCGCCACATTTCGCCCAGCGCCGCGCAGTTCGCGTCGTTCTCCACGACCAGCGGCAGATCGGTCAGCCCGCTGAACAACTCCATCAGGTTGACGTCATCCAGATAAGCCAGCGCGCCCGCTTTTGCCGCATGACCGTTATGGGGATTAATATGGCCGGGGAAACTGACCCCGATTGCCGCAATGTCATAGTCCTGTTGGCAACGCGCCACCACATCCTGCCATTTGCGGGTAAACGTGGAGGCGTCCTCTGGCGTATCGAATTGATGATGGGTTAATTCTTCGCCGTCACTGTTAATCACGCCATATTTGACGTGAGTTCCTCCCACATCAATACCGATATATTGCTGCATAGTGTTCTCCGTACGTTAAACAGGCACCTGTTTAGTATGGCTAAAACCAGACGGAGAAACGTAAAGGAAAGTAATTCGTGATTGCTGTCGTAAAGCGGAAAACCATTGGCGAAAAATTCACCAGTACCGTCTACCCTTGTGGAGTACCTTTACAATAAGGAGTTGGTCATGACGAACAATCCCCCTTCAACACGTATTCAGCCAGGTGAATACGGGTACCCACTGAAGTTAAAAGCCCGCTATGACAATTTTATTGGCGGTGACTGGGTTGCGCCCGCCGACGGCGAATATTATCAAAACCTGACGCCAGTGACCGGCCAGCCGCTATGTGAAGTCGCTTCCTCCGGTAAAAAAGATATCGATTTAGCGCTCGACGCCGCGCATAAGGCGAAAGATAAGTGGGCGCATACGTCAGTACAAGACCGTGCCGCTATCTTGTTTAAGATCGCCGATCGGATGGAACAAAACCTCGAACTGTTGGCGACAGCGGAAACCTGGGATAACGGTAAACCGATTCGTGAAACCAGCGCCGCCGACGTACCGCTGGCGATCGATCATTTCCGCTATTTCGCCTCCTGTATACGTGCGCAGGAGGGCGGGATCAGCGAAGTTGATAGCGAAACCGTGGCCTACCATTTTCACGAACCGCTTGGCGTCGTGGGGCAGATAATCCCGTGGAACTTTCCGTTGTTGATGGCAAGCTGGAAAATGGCGCCAGCGCTGGCGGCGGGTAACTGCGTGGTGCTTAAACCGGCACGCCTGACGCCGCTTTCCGTTCTGCTGTTAATGGAAGTCATTGGCGATCTGTTACCGCCGGGCGTCGTCAACGTCGTGAACGGCGCGGGCGGCGAGATCGGCGAATATCTGGCGACCTCGAAACGTATCGCGAAGGTGGCGTTTACCGGTTCGACGGAAGTGGGTCAACAGATCATGCAGTACGCCACGCAGAATATTATTCCGGTGACGCTGGAGTTAGGCGGCAAGTCGCCCAATATCTTCTTCGCCGACGTGATGGATGAGGAAGATGCGTTCTTTGATAAAGCGCTGGAGGGATTTGCCCTGTTTGCCTTTAACCAGGGCGAGGTGTGTACCTGTCCAAGCCGTGCGCTGGTCCAGGAGTCCATCTATGAGCGCTTTATGGAGCGCGCTATTCGCCGGGTAGAGAGCATTCGCAGCGGGAACCCGCTAGATAGCGGTACACAGATGGGGGCGCAGGTCTCCCACGGCCAGCTTGAGACTATCCTCAATTATATCGATATCGGTAAAAAAGAGGGGGCCGATATTCTGACCGGTGGGCGACGCAAGGAGCTGGATGGCGAACTTAAAGAGGGCTATTACCTTGAGCCTACCATTCTGTTTGGTAAGAATAATATGCGCGTCTTTCAGGAGGAGATCTTTGGCCCGGTGCTGGCGGTAACCACCTTTAAAACCATGGAGGAGGCGCTGGAAATCGCTAACGATACGCAGTATGGCCTCGGCGCAGGCGTCTGGAGCCGCAACGGCAATCTGGCTTATAAGATGGGTCGCGGCATTCAGGCCGGGCGCGTATGGACCAACTGCTATCACGCTTATCCGGCACATGCGGCGTTCGGCGGCTATAAGCAGTCGGGCATCGGGCGCGAAACTCATAAGATGATGCTGGAACACTACCAGCAAACCAAGTGCCTGCTGGTGAGCTATTCCGATAAGCCGCTGGGGCTGTTCTGACGCAAGAGGTAATGCCCGATGGCGCTGCGCTTATCGGGCCTACCGCGTTGATATTAGCCTGGTGGTAATGTCTGATGGCGCTTCGCTTATCAGGCCTACAAAAATTCATCGCAATTTACTGATATTGCAAATCTTGTAGGCCGGATAAGGCGCAGCCGCCATCCGGCACAGTATTACCGCTCGTTAACCCAAATCCGCATTTCGCCCTCGCCACGGTTGGCCCAGCTAAACCACGGAATGAATGTTAGCGTCTGCGGCTGGCGCGATGACGGCGCGTTATCGTAGTGCCACAACGCCTGATGCTGCGCATCTGGGGCGCTTTGCTTCTCGCCTTCAGCCTGAATCAGCATCTTATGCGCAAAAAGCCCTTTGCCCTCAAAGACCCGGAACTCACTCTCTTTCGGTAGCCACAGATTATGCAGTTCTTCGCCGTTATCGGCCTGCTCAAGGCAATAGACCAGCGGCCCGCGCTGAATGGCGACCTTACCGGCGACGTGACGCGCCAGCGGATTGCCATACACGCGGCGAACCGGCATCGGCAGCGTCAGGGTTATCGTATCGCCCTCCTGCCAGGTTCGACGGATATGCAGATAACCTTTGCGAATATCCTGCTCCACTTCCAGCCCGTTGAGCGTCACTTTGGCCTCAGGGCACCAGTCCGGCAGACGTAGCGCCAGCGTGTGACGTACCGGCTGCACAGAGTCGATGGCGATCTTCACCTGCTCATGCCACGGGTAGTTCCCGCTGATTCGCAGTTTTAGCGCGCCATTTTCAACGGGTACTTCCAGGCTGTTACCCACGTACATATTGATGTACAGCGCATCCGCACGCGGCGTGTAGATGTAGTGACCAAGGGAGGTGAGCACGCGGGCGATATTCGGTGGGCAGCAGGCGCAGCCAAACCAGCGCTGGCGGATGGGCTTAACGTGATCGTAAATATGGTTGAATTTTAACGATTTTGGATGCACTTCCAGCGGGTTGACGTAGAAGAAATGCTTGCCATCCAGCGCCATACCGCCGAGGACGGTGTTGTACAGCGCGCGCTCCATCACGTCGACGTACTGGCTATCGGCTTCCATTTCCAGCATCCGGCGGGCGAACATCATCAGGCCGATTGAAGCGCAGCTTTCCGCATAGACCGAATCATTCGGTAAATCGTAATCGCTGCTAAAGGCTTCGCCGCTGCTCTGCGAGCCAATCCCGCCGGTGATATACAGCTGACGCTGCGCCATATTTTTCCACAGGCGCAGGCAGTCCTGGCGTTTGCCTTCATCGTTGCTCAGGCGAGCGAGATGCGCCACGCCAGTCATCAGATAGACAAAACGTACCGCGTGGCCGATTGCCGTCTGCTGCTGTGAAATTGGCAGATGCGCCTGACTGTAGGCTTTGTCTTTGACCATCCACGCCGGGCCGTAGGTATGCCAGTAAGAGGTTTGGCCGCGTTTTTCGTACTCTTCGTCGTAGAAGTGCGGTTGGGCGCCGCGCTGCCCGATAAAGTAGCTTGCCAGCGTCATATAGCGCGGCTGCTCTGTTACCTCATACAGACGCATCAGCGCCAGCTCAATTTCCGGGTGGCCCGGATAGCCGTGCAACTGATTTTCGCCAGGGCCGAAAGTGCTGTCGATATGATCGGCCAGGCGACAAACGACGTCTAGCAGCCGACGCTTGCCGGTGGCCTGAAAGAAGGCGACGCCCGCTTCAATCAGGTGTCCGGCGCAATAAAGCTCGTGGCACTCCGCCAGGTTGCTCCAGCGTTCTTGCGGGGCTTTTGCCGTAAAGTACGTATTGAGATAGCCATCGTCACACTGTGCGGCGGCCACCAGTTCAATCACCTCATCGGCGGTTTTCTCAAGCGCGGGATCGGGCTTCTGGCACAGTGACCAGGCAACCGCTTCCAGCCATTTGGCAACGTCGCTGTCCTGAAAGACCATGCCGTAAAAGTCGCCCGTCTGCTGACCTGCGGCAATGCGGAAATTTTCAATGGCATGGCTGGGTTCAGCCTCTGGAATACGATCGTTTAACGCATCCCACTGGTAAGGAATAACCACATCGCGAACCAGTTGTTGATACTGTCCGAGGAACGGATCGCTGATCGTCAGTTTATGCAGATCGACTTCCAGTACGTTCATTTCGTGCTCCTTAAGGCTGTAGAGGTCATAGATATTCCTCGCTGACGGGGTATTTTATGGCAGTAATTTTTATTTTCGCGTTATGACCTGATTCATTTTGCCCAGATAGCGGTGAGCGACAAGGCGATAAAAGAGTAAAAAAAGATGACGATTCCGACCCGTATTTAAAAATGTGAGATGGATCGAGTGAAATGACTATTTTTAGTTAATAATCAAAAGGTAATATGAAATACGGTGCTGAATGAGCGGGAAATGATATATTAATGCTCGAATTATCCATAACATTACCGATTAAAGTCCAAAACGGCGGATTATTTATTTCTCGCGGCATTGGGCGTCATCCTGCCAGGCGTCTGCAATCGTGGGAAATTATATTTGTGGAAAAAGGCTGCCTGAAAATTCAGGAAGAAGAATGTATTTTCTGTGTCGAAGCCGGGGAAAGCCTGTTGCTTTGGCCGCATCGCCGCCATATTGGCGTTGAGGAGTTTCCCGCCGATCTTAAATTTTACTGGCTCCATTTTGAGGTCAAAGCGCCGGACAGCGACCCGCGCTGGCTGACGCATCTTTCCGTGCCGCAGCATACCCAGGTTGCCGATCCGCAGGCGCTGATTGCGCTTTTTCGCCAGTTTATGAACGAGCAGGAAAAGCACCAGCGCAGCCCGGCGCTGGAGTTCATCGTGCTGCTGATTTTGCAGCAGCTCACCGTTGACGCCCGGCAGAATGAAAACGCCGAGGCCGCTGGCGTGTCGCTGGCCTGGAAAGTACAGCAGCTGATTCGAACGCACTATCACCAGCCGCTTTCCAGCTCGGTTCTGGCGAAAGAACTGCATTGCAATGTGGATTATCTGGGACGCGTTTATCGGCGGGTATTTCACCTTACGCTAACGGAAGCCATCCACCGCCAGCGGGTGCGCGAGGCGGAAAAGTTGCTGATTAGCGACGCGCGTTCGTTAAAAGAGGTGGCGGAGCGGTGCGGTTTTAATGATGTTGGTTACTTTCGCCAGATCTTCCGCAAGCACACCGGCCTGACGCCTACCGCCTGGAAGCGGCGCTACAGTAAGGAACACGTTAATTCTTGAGTATAATCTTTGGCCCTCTGACAACGCGGTTGCAAACTGAATGCCCGATGGCGCTTTGCTTATCGGGCCTACAAGAGTTCATCGCAACGTATTGATATTGCAAATCTTGTAGGTCGGATAAGGCGCAGCCGCCATCCGACACAGACTGTGACTGCCGGCATTACTGCCCGTAATAGGCATTCGCGCCGTGTTTACGCAGATAATGTTTATCGAGCAGTTCAGGCTGCATATCCGGCAACTGCGGGGCCAGCTGGCGCGAGAACAGCCCCATATAGGCGCACTCCTCAAGCACCACGGCGTTGTGGACGGCATCGACGGCATTTTTACCCCAGGCAAACGGGCCGTGCGAATGAACCAATACCGCCGGGATTTGTGCCGGATCCAGACCGCGCTCTTCAAAGGTTTTAATAATCACCTCGCCGGTCTGATACTCGTACTCGCCATTCGTCGCACCTTGAAGCGCTACATATCGCGACCGGCGAGACCATTAACTTCTCCAGTCGCTGACTCGCAACACCATTACCGGTTTACCCGCAATGTACGATGAGCTGGTGCAAATTCGTGAAACCGCACAGGCTATCTCTAATGAGCTGGGATTTACCGTTCGCGAATAAGACAGCTCGCCAGGTTTTATCAGGCATCTGACAAAATTTGTCCGTTTGCGTAGTGGGATCAACGCGGTGGGGAATGGCTCTCTGGCATTCTGGCGTTTTAACGCAGGGGGAGAACAATGAACCGGTTTATTATGGCGGATGAGTCGGCGTGTATCGGGTGTCGTACCTGCGAGGTCGCCTGCGTGGTGTCGCACCAGGAACAGCAGAATAGCGCGGCGGTGACGACGGCGGACTTTGTGCCGCGTATCCGGGTGATAAAAGAAGATAGTTTCACCACGGCCACGGTCTGCCATCAGTGTGAGGACGCGCCGTGCGCGAATGTCTGCCCGGTACAGGCGATTCGCCGTGATCGGGGGCATATCTTCGTGACGCCATCGCGCTGCATTGGTTGTAAAAGCTGTATGCTGGCTTGCCCGTTTGGTGCGATGACCGTGGTGGCGTCCGCGTCAGGCGCGCAGGCGATTAAATGCGATCTTTGCTGGCATCGGGAAGCGGGGCCGGCGTGCGTGGAAGCCTGCCCGACCAGTGCGTTACAGTGCGTTGACGCAGCACACGTGCAGCGCCAGCGCCTCTATTCTCAACCTTTCTGAACGTCGTTCCGGCCTGCATGATGGCCGGAATAGCCGTCAGCCTTCACGCCAGGCGCGTTCTATCTCTTCTGCCAGAATTTTTACGCCCGCCTCAATTTTGTCCGGCTCAGGCACGTAGTTCATCCGCATACATTGGTGTGTGTGCGGCCAGGGTTTATCCAGTCCGGGAAAGAAATAGTGGCCCGGCACCATCAGCACGCCACGCGCTTTCAAGCGTTGATAGAGTAGCTCGGTGGTAATCGGCAGATCTTTAAACCACAGCCACAGAAATATTGCGCCCTCCGGTTTATGAATCAGGCAGCGTTCTTCGGATAAATAGCGACGAATGATCGCGATCGTCTGTTGAACGCGCTGGTAGTAGAAAGGTTTGATAACCGTTTCCGACAGCCGCAGCAGATCGTTACGCTTAATCATTTCGCACATCATCGCCGGACCCATGCCGCCGGGCGCAAGGCTGATAATGCCGTTCATGTTGGCAATGGCGGAAATCGTCTTATCATTGGCGATGATAATCCCGCAGCGGGAGCCGGGCAGCCCCAGCTTTGAGAGGCTCATGCATAGGATAATATTGGGGTTCCACAGCGGGCGCGCCTCGCTAAAGATAATGCCAGGAAACGGTACGCCGTAAGCGTTATCAATCACCAGTGGGATGTTGTGCTGATTCGCCAGTCTGTCCAGCTTCATCAGCTCTTCATCGGTGATAACGTTACCGGTTGGGTTGGTCGGGCGCGAGACGCAAATCATCCCCGTTTCTTCGCCGATGTGCAGATGCTCAAAATCGACGTGATACTTAAACTGGCCTTCCGGCAGCAGCTCAATATTCGGGCGCGCCGAAACGAAGAGGTCGTCTTCCAGACCGGAATCCGCATAGCCGATGTATTCCGGCGCAAGCGGGAATAGTACCTTTTTCGTACTGCCGTCGGCGCGACGGCCGGCGAAGAGATTAAATAAGTAGAAAAACGCGCTCTGACTGCCATTTGTCAGCGCAATATTCTGTGGTTCGATATCCCATCCCAGCGTTTCACGTAGCAGTACGGCCAGTGCA
This sequence comes from Salmonella sp. 741265116_PST, assembly GCF_046567715.1. NCBI lineage: Bacteria > Pseudomonadati > Pseudomonadota > Gammaproteobacteria > Enterobacterales > Enterobacteriaceae > Salmonella > Salmonella sp. 741265116_PST. The sequence continues at coordinate 13,667 of NZ_JBKFPH010000008.1, forward strand.
TTCAGTAGCGCCGTTTTTCCCTGGGGACCGTCATAATTACAAAGCGCATCAGCGGCTTTGCCGCTTTCTACCATCTCTGTCAGTAGCGTCTGGAAATAATCCTGCATTGCAGGGATGTGTGCCGGGTTACCGCCGCCAAGCATGATGGCGCCTGGCGTGCGTAAGCCGTCGTTGAGATCCTCCATCAGGCGGGTAATGCCTGAATGGCGGGTAAATTTATCGCCGAAAAGTGAAAATGTCATAACGGGTGATCTATCGAACTGTCTGTCAAAGTGGATAACCATAACGCTACAAATAGCGGGGCGCAAATGGGGGTAAGGCGGTGGTGTTGATGTTTTATGCTACAAATTTTTATCAGGTTAGTTTTTTATTTTGAAGGGGCTACCGGTACGCGAGGGGACCGATAGCGTCACGATTAGCGGCGGCCCGCCCAGACGACCATCACCGTATCGTCGCCGTACTGGCGTACAAAACCATATCCGTGTTTTAGCGTCAGCGTGGTTTGTTGGCCTGCGCCGATGGCGGGATGTCTGGCGCGGAACTGGCCAATACGCTGCCAGTGCGCGACGGCTGCGGCTGATTTTCCGCTCACGTCCTGCCAGTTCATATCTGAACGGGTGCCTTGCAGCGGGTCGGAGCCGGTGGGGCCGAAGGGACGAGCGGATTCATCGCCGTAAAAGATCTGCACCGCGCCTGGCGAAAGCAGCAGCAGTTCCGCCGCCTTATCACCGCCCTCACGGAAAAGGCGCGTATCATGCGAGGAGAGGTAACTTAATACGTTGAAATCCTGCATTTTATCCGCCATCTGCTGCCAGACTGGCCCCATTTCCGCCAGGCAATCGACCGCTTTCGCGGCCTGCTCCTGATAATCAAAATTGATCATCGCGTCGAAACCATAGCGATAATAGTCACTTTTCATGACGCCGTGGCCCCACACTTCGCCAGTCATCCAGAACGGGCTATCATCCAGCGCTTTGTCCGGATTGGCCTGCTTCCATTCACGTAACGCCGCGCTGGCCTGGGTTTTTAGCTGTTGCCAGGCAGGAAGCTCAACGTGTTTGGCAGTATCGACCCGGAACCCGTCAATGCCGTAATCATGTACCCACTGGCTTAACCAGTGAGTCAGATAATCCCGTGGCGTATAGCCCTCAATGAACTTTGCTTTAGTACCGGGTTTGTTGGCATAGAACGCGGGTAGACCGGAAGGCGTGGTAGATTCCGTTTTTATATCCGGCAGGAAGGCCAGCGACAGGGTTAAATCGTCAAATCCCGGACTGTCGTAGTCGCCAATATCGGTACGAATCCACTTTTTCCCCCACCATTTTTCCCAGGTGGCGCTGTCGCTGAAGTTGATGTAGTCGTTAAAGCTGTGCCAGCTTTGTCCGGCGGCGGGTCGCCAGTTTGTCCAGCGATCGCCGAGAATTTTTTGCCGTTCCGCGCCGGATAAATAGAGCGCGCCGAACTGATACTCCTGCATATCCGCCAGCGTGGCGTAACCGGCATGATTCATTACTACGTCAAATAAAATACGGATGCCGCGCTGGTGCGCGCCGTCGACCAGCGCGCGGAGATCGGCTTCGCTGCCCATATTGGCGTCCAGCGTCGTCCAGTCCTGAGTGTAATAGCCGTGATAGGCGTAATGAGGAAAATCGCCTTTTGTTCCGCCGCCGACCCAGCCGTGGATCTGTTCAAACGGCGAGCTTATCCACAAGGCGTTCACGCCTAATTGCTGTAGATAGTCCAGTTGACTCGTCAACCCGCGTAAATCGCCGCCGTGGAAAGTGCCAATCTCTTGCATACCATCCTTATGGCGACCATAGCTGTGGTCGTTGGTTGGCTCGCCATTGCGAAAGCGATCCGTAAGCACAAAATAAACGGTGGCGTTGCGCCAGTTAAAAGGCGCTGATGCATGGGTTTCCGCGCGTTCCAGCAATAAAAGCCCGTGGCTGTCGGCAGGTTGCAGCGTGATTTGCCCGTTTTGGACGGTATCGGTTTGACCACTGTAATAATCGCGCACTACCGTCCCTTCCGGAAAGGTCTGGCGAACATCCAGCGTGAGCGGCGAACCATCCCAGACGGGACACTGGTAGGCGAGCTGCGCGGTGCGTTCAGGTTCAGTTTTTATCGATAACAACAGGGTCGGCGTACCGGAGCGGGTATCTACCGTTATTGTATAGTCGCCATCTTTAAACAAACGCCATTGCGGCGGCGCGCCTTCGCAGGGTTTTAACGACAACATCTGGTTGAGTTTTATGGCGCCGGAGGGCTGCCAGCACTGCTGGTCAATATGGAGCGTTAACGTGCGTGTACCTTTTGTTAATGCAGCATGGCTGGTAAAGCGTCCGGTTTCCTGCGTCGAGAACGTTGGAAAACCGGGCGAGGTCCATGATGAGGCGATCGCGATACCGGGTATCAGCGTCAGAGCGAAGGCGGCAAGTTTCATCACGCTATCCTTTGTGGGCAATATTCATCAGCTTGCCTGGTTTTTAGGCGAATGAACTCCTCCTCAGTAGAGAGTCGCGCAGGAGGAGGCGCGAGGGTGAGCGACGAGGCGCAAAAAAACGCCTCTATTTGCGATAACCACCACATTTTATTGAGATTATTGCTGCCTGTTATCGTTAATGCGTGACATAGTTTCGGATTAAGACTATTCCCTGAGGTGCTTTTTAAGCCTATTTTTGCTAAAATTTGGGGTTAGAACCTTAACTTCGTGAAAAATAGAAGGTGTTGGAATGTATCAATCCGACCAGGAGACCTAATGATATTGACTCCCATGCGACGATATGGGGCAATGATTCTTATGTTACTCACCATCGCATTTTCGGGTGAGGTGCTGGCAAAGACGCACGCAACACAAACGAGTCAAAAGTCCCACATAACCGAGACAAGTTATAAACAGGTTAGCAGTAAACAAGAGTATTCTCGCAATAGTGCAAAGAGTAGTTCACTTCCTGATTTGCGAAAATACCCTTCCGGAACCCCCAGAAAAAAAGCGTTTCTCCGGACCGTTATGCCTTACATCACCAGCCAAAATGCCGCGATTACTGCGGACCGTAATTGGCTGATCTCAAAACAGTACCAGAACCGCTGGTCGCCGTCTGAACGCGCGCGTATGAAAGATATCGCGAAGCGCTATAAAGTGAGCTGGTCCGGCAACACGCGTCGTATTCCGTGGAATACGTTGCTGGAGCGCGTCGACATTATTCCCACCAGCATGGTGGCGACGATGGCGGCGGCGGAAAGCGGCTGGGGAACCTCTAAACTGGCGCGTAGCAACAACAACCTGTTCGGCATGAAGTGTACGAAAGGGCGTTGTACCAATACGCCGGGTAAGGTGAAAGGTTACTCGCAATTCGCGTCGGTTGAGGAGTCGGTGAGCGCGTATGTCGCCAACCTGAACACGCATCCGGCTTATTCTTCTTTCCGCAAGTCGCGCGCCCAACTGCGTAAGGCGGATCAGGAAGTCACCGCCACGGCGATGATTCATAAGCTGAAGGGTTACTCTACCCAGGGGTCGCGCTATAACAACTACTTGTTCGCGATGTACCAGGACAACCAGCGTCTGATCGCCGCGCATATGTAATTCTGTGTGCCGGATGGCGTTACGCTATCCGGCTTACAAGGCGTCTGTAGGCTGGATAAACTACAACAACGCTTCACTATGCTGGTCGCGATACTCCTTAGGCGTAGTGACGTATTCCTTTTTAAACACCGAATAGAAATATTGCAGTGACGGGTAGCCGCACATTTGCGAAATTTCGTTTATCGCCAACGTGGTGGAAATCAACAAACTACGCGCTTTTTCCAGCTTTTCGGCGTGGATCAGCGCATGTATCGTCTCGCCAACTTCTTCCTTAAAACGTTTTTCCAGGTTTGAACGTGAAATCCCAACCGCGTCCAGCACCTGCTCGACTTTAATGCCCTTACAGGCATGGTTACGAATAAAGTGCATCGCCTGGATAACCGCCGGATCGGTCAGGGAGCGATAGTCTGTCGAGCGGCGCGCAATGACGCGCACCGGCGGCACCAGAATGCGCTGTAACGGCATCTCTTCGCGCGCCAGCAAACGGTGCAGCAGTTTCGCCGCCTGATAACCCATTTGCCGCGCCCCCTGCGCGACGGAGGAAAGCGCGACGCGCGACAGGTAACGGGTTAACTCTTCGTTATCAATACCGATAACGCAAAGTTTTTCCGGCACCGGAATATGCAGGTGTTCACAGGCCTGCAATACGTGACGGGCGCGGGCATCCGTTACGGCAATGATGCCGGTTTGCGGCGGCAGCGTCTGAAGCCAGTCGGCGAGGCGATTTTGCGCGTGCTGCCAGTTTTCCGGCGCGGTTTCCAGTCCCTGATAGACTACGCCGCGGTATTTTTCCTCGGCGACCAGCTGGCGAAAGGCGTATTCCCGTTCCGCCGCCCAATGTTTGCGGCTGGAGTCGGGCAAACCGTAAAACGCGAAGCGGTTAACGCCTTTTTCTTTTAAATGCAGGAAAGCGCTTTCAACGAGCGCATGATTATCGGTGGCGATGTAATGAACGGCGGGATAATTTTCAGCAAGATGGTAAGAACCGCCGACCCCGACAATGGGTACGTCGACATCGGCTAATAATTGCGCGATATCGTCATCATCGTAATCGGCAATAACGCCGTCGCCTAACCACTCTTTAATGTTATCGATACGGGCACGGAAATCTTCCTCAATAAATATATCCCATTCGGATTGCGAGGCTTGTAAATATTCACCCACCCCCTCCACTACCTGACGGTCATAGGCTTTATTCGCGTTAAATAACAGAGTGATGCGGTGACGTTTATCAAACATGAGGATATATCCTGCAAAAGTGAACCTGGACTCATGGATACTATCAAAACGGCTGACATAACGGTCTGGCGAATGATGACAAATTATTTTGCGCCTGAAACGTTATGCGAAATTCATCACAGCAAACGGCGGATGACAATTGTCATTTCTTATCTATATATTACGGTTTTTTGTTTATTTGCCAGGATTCGATCGCGATCGCTTTTTTCTTCTGTGGTTTTCAGCGTTTTTTTGAGAGCCAGCGCACATTTGGGGATTCTCTTAATAGCGGTGTGAAATAACGTAATTGAGCAATAAATCAGGAAATTCCAGTATGACGTTATGTCGTTTACTTGCCGTCTTATCTGATTATGGAGCTCACTATGCAGGCTTATTTTGACCAACTCGATCGTGTTCGCTATGAAGGCCCTCAATCGACTAACCCGCTGGCATTTCGTCATTACAATCCCGACGAGCTGGTTTTAGGTAAACGTATGGAAGATCACCTGCGTTTCGCGGCCTGTTACTGGCATACCTTCTGCTGGAACGGCGCGGATATGTTTGGTGTAGGCGCGTTTAATCGTCCGTGGCAGCAACCGGGCGAAGCGCTGGAGCTGGCGAAACGCAAAGCGGACGTGGCGTTTGAATTTTTCCACAAACTGAATGTGCCTTTTTATTGCTTCCATGACGTGGATGTGTCGCCGGAAGGCGCGTCGCTGAAAGAATATAAAAACAACTTCGCGCAGATGGTGGATGTGCTGGCGGCGAAACAGGAGCAGAGCGGCGTAAAACTGCTGTGGGGAACGGCGAACTGCTTTACCAACCCGCGCTATGGCGCAGGCGCCGCCACTAACCCGGATCCGGAAGTCTTTAGCTGGGCAGCGACGCAAGTGGTTACGGCAATGAACGCCACGCATAAACTGGGCGGCGAAAATTACGTCCTGTGGGGCGGGCGCGAAGGTTATGAAACGTTGCTGAATACCGATCTGCGCCAGGAACGCGAACAGATTGGCCGCTTTATGCAAATGGTGGTCGAGCACAAACATAAAATGGGTTTCCAGGGCACGCTGCTGATTGAACCGAAACCGCAGGAACCGACAAAACATCAGTATGATTATGACGTTGCAACGGTCTATGGCTTCCTCAAACAGTTCGGCCTGGAAAAAGAGATCAAAGTGAACATTGAGGCGAACCACGCGACGCTGGCGGGCCATTCGTTCCACCATGAAATCGCGACCGCTATCGCGCTGGGTATTTTTGGCTCCGTTGACGCCAACCGCGGCGATGCGCAACTGGGCTGGGATACCGATCAGTTCCCGATTAGCGTTGAAGAGAACGCGCTGGTGATGTACGAAATCCTGAAAGCGGGCGGATTCACAACGGGCGGTCTCAACTTCGACGCCAAAGTTCGTCGCCAGAGCACCGATAAATACGATCTGTTCTACGGTCATATCGGCGCGATGGATACGATGGCGTTGTCGCTGAAAATCGCCGCGCGTATGGTTGAAGACGGCGAGCTGGATAAACGCGTGGCGAAGCGCTATGCCGGCTGGAATGGCGAGCTGGGGCAGCAGATTCTGAAAGGACAACTCTCCTTAGGCGAACTGGCGCAGTATGCGGAGCAGCATAATCTGGCGCCAGTACATCAAAGCGGTCATCAGGAGCTGTTAGAAAATCTGGTTAACCGTTATCTGTTTGATAAATAACCCTATCTACCGGGCGACTCCGCGTTAGCCCGGCCTGTAGTCGTGATTAGCCCGGTAAGCGTAGCGCTGCCGGGCGCTTTCAGTAAAGGAACCCACACTATGTATATCGGGATCGATCTTGGTACATCGGGTGTAAAAGCTATCCTGTTGAATGAGCAGGGCGATGTGCTGGCTACGCATACTGAAAAACTGACCGTATCGCGTCCGCATCCCTTATGGTCGGAACAGGAACCAGAGCAGTGGTGGCAGGCGACGGATCGTGCGGTTAAAGGTTTAGGTCGGCAACAGTCGTTAAGTGGCGTCCGGGCGTTGGGCATCGCCGGACAAATGCATGGCGCGACATTGCTTGATAGCCGTCAGCAGGTGCTGCGTCCAGCGATTTTATGGAATGACGGACGCTGTAGCGAAGAGTGCGCCTGGCTGGAAAAACAGGTGCCGCAGTCGCGTGCGATAACCGGTAATCTGATGATGCCCGGTTTTACCGCGCCCAAATTAGTCTGGGTGCAGCGCCACGAACCGGATATTTTCCGCCAGATAGACAAAGTTCTGCTGCCGAAAGATTTTCTGCGGCTGCGAATGACGGGCGTCTTTGCCAGCGATATGTCGGATGCGGCGGGAACGATGTGGCTGGACGTGAAAAAGCGCGACTGGAGCGACGTTATGCTCAACGCCTGTCATTTAACCCGACAGCAGATGCCAGCGTTATTTGAAGGTAGTGACATTACCGGAACGTTGCTGCCAGAGGTAGCCAGCGCATGGGGAATGCCATCAGTACCTGTGGTGGCGGGCGGCGGCGACAATGCGGCTGGCGCGGTCGGCGTAGGAATGATCGATGCCGGACAGGCGATGCTCTCACTTGGAACATCGGGCGTCTATTTTGCCGTCAGCGACGGCTTTCTGAGTAAACCGGAGAGCGCAGTACACAGTTTTTGCCATGCGCTGCCGGAACGCTGGCATTTAATGTCTGTAATGTTGAGCGCCGCCTCTTGTCTGGACTGGGCGGCTAAACTCACCGGGCAGAAGAATGTCCCGACGCTGATTGCCGCCGCGCAGCTGGCGGATGAGCATACCGATCCGATCTGGTTTTTGCCGTACCTGTCCGGCGAGCGCACGCCGCACAATAATCCGCAGGCAAAAGGCGTTTTCTTTGGTTTAACCCATCAGCATGGCCCGGCGGAACTGGCGCGGGCGGTACTGGAAGGCGTGGGATATGCTCTGGCGGATGGCATGGATGTGGTTCACGCCTGCGGCGTCAAACCCGCCAGCGTGACGCTTATCGGCGGCGGGGCGCGCAGCGAATACTGGCGTCAGATGCTATCTGATATTAGCGGGCTACAGCTTGATTATCGTACTGGCGGCGATGTGGGGCCAGCGCTGGGCGCGGCGCGTCTGGCGCAAATTGCGGTGAATAAACAGACTCCGCTCGCCGATGTATTGCCGCAGTTGCCGCTGGAACAGGCGCATTATCCCGATGCGCAGCGTCATGCGGTTTATCAACAACGTCGTGAAACCTTCCGTCGACTCTATCAGCAGCTGTTGCCGTTGATGTCCTAAGTCAGAATGCCTTTCGGTTTTGGCTGAAAGGCATTTCCCGTAAATATTAATTCTATTGAATTATATCGAAATAAGTATGTGTGTTTTCTGATTTTTATATTATTGCTGAGCAGGCGCCTTTTTCATCGCTATTTCTTCGCTTAATGTGTCTCACACAACCACAAGGAGAGTGAGATGGACGATCACGTTGCACGCAGGAAACGGATGTTCGGCCTGGGAATGTTAGTTGTCGGTGCAGTGGTATACCTGGTGGGACTGTGGCCAGGCTGTCATACATTAAGCGAAAAGGGATATTTTTTTGCGGCAATCGTCATGTGCGGTTTTCCAGTCTTAATTCGCCAGGAACACACGGGGAATGACCGCTTGCTTTCTCGTTGCAAATCTTTGCTGTTGCTTGGCATCGGCATGGTCGCGGTCGGCGTATTTAACCTGGCGCTGGCGGGCGCGCTGAAAATACTGTGTCTGGTGGCGCTGGGGGTCAGTATATATGGAACCGATCTTTACGCTTCCTACAGTGATGATGAATGATGGCCGGAGCCATCATTATCGTTTAGCTAACCCATTTCCGTTTATCAATACGCTGTAACAGCATGGAAAGTAGCAGGCTTCCTGTCACCGTCGCGGCAAAAACCCACACGATGTCTAACGGCGGCCAACGTTTTAACTCCAGACCATTAGTACGTAGCGCATGGATAATCAGCGCGTGGAAACCATAAATACCCAGCGAGTGGCGGGAGATAAGCCCCAGTCCAGGTAACGTCCGCGCATTCAGCTTATTTTTAACTACCGTGAACAGTGAGACGGCGCAAATAAACACCATGGGACCGCAATACAGATACCAGGTATCGGCAAAATTTCCGCGCCAGCGTAATTCATGCAATGTGCCGCGAGAAATAACAAATACCGCGATGATGAACAGGGCAGTGCAGATAAGCGTCAGCGATGGCTTTTGCGTCTCCATCATGCCAATGGCGCGGCCCAGGATACCGTAGAGAATGTAGTAGAACGTGTCGCCGCTGATATACAGATTGATGGGCAACCATTCAACGCCGCCGATTTTTTGCGGCACAGTATTTGGGTTAGCAATAATACCAATGATTACCATCAGCATCAGGAGCATTTTGCCGCTCACGTTTTTTACCTGGATTAATGGCGATACCAGGTAGATCACCGCAATCGCAAAGAAAAACCACAGGTGGTAAAACACGGGTTTTTGCAGCACATTTTTTAGCGAAAGCTCGACGTTGATCGAAGTAAAAAGTGAAATGTAAGCCAGGGCGACAACGCTGTAAAAGATAAGGCAGAGGGCGATACGTAAAAAATGCCGCGGTTGCGCGCAGCGCTCGCCAAAAAAAAGATAGCCTGAAATCATAAAAAACAGGGGAACGCTAACGCGCGAAGCCGAATTCAGGACATTCGCAATATCCCAGTTTAGCGGGCTGACGCTGTGGGCGTTGGTGATGTACCACGTTGTAGTATGGATCATCACTACCATTAAACAGGCGATCCCTCGCAGGTTATCAATCCAGTTAATTTTAGGCTGCATCAGTTCCTCAGCTTCCGTTTCAATAGAGTTCCAGCGCGGTGGCTCACTGGAAAAATCCGACTTTCTACGCTACATCTTGTGATGGCGTAAGGAGATTCGCACAATGTTTCTGTTACCCACAAACCTTAATAATAAGACTGACCAGCAAACCAGACGGTAATAAAAATGATAATGAAGTATTTCTGTACTGTGATGATAGCCATCGCTCTGGTGGGATGCACAGCGACACCGCCACCGACGCAAAAAGCCCAGCAGAGTAAAGTGAGCCCAACACGCACGCTGGATATGGAAGCATTGTGTAAAGCTCAGGCGGCGCAGCGTTACAACACTGGCGCACAGAAAATTGCTGTTACCGGCTTCGAACAGTTTCAGGGGAGCTATGAGATGCGTGGTAATACCTTCCGTAAAGAGAGTTTTGTCTGCTCTTTTGATGCAGATGGGCAGTTTTTACATCTTTCTATGCGGTAAAAGCCGTGCCTGGTGAGGTGTGATGCCGCGAAATCCGGCAATTTTCGCTAAACAAACCGGTTTCATACTGTATATCTCGCATCCAGCGGGTATACTGGCTCCTTCCTTTAAATCCACACGTATCCAGCACGAAATAATATGCAAAAGTTTGATACCAGGACCTTCCAGGGCTTGATCCTGACCTTACAGGATTACTGGGCTCGCCAGGGCTGTACCATTGTTCAACCATTGGACATGGAAGTCGGCGCGGGAACTTCTCATCCAATGACCTGCCTGCGCGCGCTGGGGCCAGAGCCGATGGCGACTGCCTATGTGCAGCCTTCTCGTCGTCCGACCGATGGCCGCTACGGCGAAAACCCGAACCGCTTACAGCACTACTATCAGTTCCAGGTAGTGATTAAGCCGTCTCCGGACAACATTCAGGAGCTGTACCTCGGTTCTCTGAAAGAGCTGGGTATGGACCCGACCATTCACGACATCCGTTTCGTGGAAGATAACTGGGAGAACCCGACGCTGGGCGCCTGGGGACTCGGCTGGGAAGTGTGGCTGAATGGCATGGAAGTGACGCAGTTCACCTACTTCCAGCAGGTCGGCGGCCTGGAGTGCAAGCCGGTGACCGGTGAAATCACCTACGGTCTGGAACGTCTGGCGATGTATATCCAGGGCGTGGACAGCGTTTACGACCTGGTCTGGAGCGATGGCCCGCTGGGTAAAACCACCTACGGTGACGTGTTCCATCAAAACGAAGTGGAGCAGTCCACCTATAACTTTGAATACGCCGATGTGGATTTCTTATTCAGCTGCTTCGAGCAGTATGAGAAAGAAGCCCAGCAGCTACTAGCACTGGAAAACCCGCTGCCGCTGCCGGCCTACGAGCGTATTCTGAAAGCCGCCCATAGCTTCAACCTGCTGGATGCGCGTAAAGCTATCTCCGTCACCGAACGTCAGCGCTACATTTTGCGTATTCGCACCCTGACCAAAGCAGTGGCAGAGGCTTATTATGCTTCCCGTGAAGCCCTCGGCTTCCCGATGTGCAACAAAGACAAGTAAGAGGCGGCCATGTCTGAGAAAACTTTTCTGGTGGAAATCGGCACTGAAGAGCTGCCACCAAAAGCACTGCGCAGTTTGGCTGAGTCCTTTGCTGCGAACTTCACTGCGGAGCTGGATAACGCCGGCCTCGCGCACGGTAACGTTGAATGGTTTGCCGCCCCGCGCCGTCTGGCGCTGAAAGTGGCGAATCTTGCTGAATCTCAGCCCGATCGCGAAGTCGAAAAACGTGGTCCGGCGATTGCTCAGGCGTTTGACGCCGAAGGCAAACCGAGCAAAGCGGCAGAAGGCTGGGCGCGCGGCTGCGGGATCACCGTTGATCAGGCCGAGCGTCTGAAGACCGACAAAGGCGAATGGCTGCTGTATCGCGCCCACGTGAAGGGCGAAAGTACCGAAGCGCTGGTGCCGAACATGGTAGCCACCTCGCTGGCGAAACTACCGATCCCGAAACTGATGCGCTGGGGCGCGTCTGACGTACACTTCGTGCGTCCGGTGCACACCGTGACCCTGCTGCTGGGCGATAAAGTGATTCCGGCGACCATTCTGGGCATTCAGTCTGACCGCGTCATTCGCGGCCACCGCTTTATGGGTGAGCCGGAGTTTACTATCGACAATGCTGACCAGTACCCGCAAATTCTGCTGGAGCGCGGTAAAGTCATTGCCGATTACGAAGCGCGTAAAGCCAAAATCAAAGCGGACGCCGAAGAAGCAGCACGCAAGATTGGCGGTAATGCCGACCTGAGCGAAAGCCTGCTGGAAGAAGTGGCCTCGCTGGTGGAATGGCCGGTGGTATTGACGGCGAAATTCGAAGAGAAATTCCTCGCCGTGCCTGCCGAAGCGCTGGTGTACACCATGAAGGGCGACCAGAAGTATTTCCCGGTTTATGACAACGCGGGCAAGCTGCTGCCGAACTTTATCTTCGTCGCCAACATCGAGTCGAAGGATCCGCAACAAATTATCTCCGGTAACGAGAAAGTGGTGCGTCCGCGTCTGGCAGATGCTGAATTCTTCTTCAATACCGACCGTAAAAAACGTCTGGAAGACCATCTGCCGCGTCTGCAAACCGTGCTGTTCCAGCAACAACTGGGCACGCTGCGCGACAAGACCGACCGTATTCAGGCGCTGGCGGGCTGGATTGCCGGTCAGATTGGCGCTGACGTCAACCACGCCACTCGTGCGGGCCTGCTCTCCAAGTGCGACCTGATGACCAACATGGTCTTCGAGTTCACCGACACCCAGGGCGTGATGGGGATGCACTACGCGCGTCACGATGGTGAAGCGGAAGATGTGGCCGTGGCGCTGAACGAGCAGTATCAGCCGCGCTTTGCCGGTGATGACCTGCCGTCTAACCCGGTGGCCTGCGCGTTGGCGATCGCTGACAAGATGGACACTCTGGCGGGTATCTTCGGTATCGGTCAGCATCCGAAAGGCGACAAAGACCCGTTTGCGCTGCGTCGTGCCGCGCTGGGCGTGCTGCGTATTATCGTTGAGAAGAACCTGAATCTCGATCTGCAAACGCTGACCGAAGAAGCCGTGCGTCTGTATGGCGACAAGCTGACCAACGCCAACGTGGTTGATGATGTCATCGACTTTATGCTGGGCCGTTTCCGCGCCTGGTATCAGGATGAAGGTTACACCGTCGACACTATCCAGGCGGTACTGGCGCGTCGTCCGACCCGTCCGGCAGATTTTGATGCCCGCATGAAAGCGGTATCGCACTTCCGTACCCTGGAAGAAGCCTCTGCGCTGGCGGCGGCGAACAAGCGCGTCTCCAACATCCTGGCGAAAGCCACTGAGCCGCTGAACGATATCGTCCACGCCTCCGTACTGAAAGAAGCGGCGGAAATTGAGTTGGCCAGACATCTGGTTGTGCTGCGTGATAAGCTTCAGCCGTACTTTGCCGATGGTCGTTATCAGGAAGCGTTGATTGAGCTGGCTGCTCTGCGCGCGCCGGTGGATGAATTCTTCGAAAATGTCATGGTTAACGCGGAAGAGAAAGATATCCGTATCAACCGCCTGACGCTGTTGTCGAAACTTCGCGAACTGTTCCTGCAGGTTGCGGATATTTCGTTACTGCAATAAGCGTTCAGTTAAATAAACAAAACCTGCTTTCGGGCAGGTTTTTTATAACGTAAATAGTATTAGTCGATTCGCTAATAATTCTGTAACTCATAGACGCGGTTATTTCTATTGATTGGCAAGAAATATTTCAGGAATACATTAACGCTGGCGGTACGGATATTGGCGTTAGAATAGCTGCGGGTGCTTGAGACTGTGTGTCTCAGGTATTCACCAAAAGGCAGACAGAGAAAAGCCCCACCTGACTATAAATCAAAAGTGCATTGCACCCATTATTGATCTCTTCAATAACAAAGTGATCTCCTGCAGTATTTCAGAACGTCCAACCATGCCGATGATCGATGACATACTCATGAAGGCATTTGCCAGACTTGATGCGGGTACCAATCCGGTTCTTCATTCAGAACAGATCTGGCAATACCGTCATCGATGGTACCAGTATCAGTTACGAGAGTTTGGCATCATCCAAAGTATGTCCCGCAAAGGCAACTGCCTTGATAATGCCTGTGCAGAATGTTTTTTCGGGACTTTAAAATCAGAAATTTTTTACACCAGTAAATTTAAGGATATTGATGAACTTAAGATAGCTATTGAGGATTACATACGATACTACAATACCCGACGAATTAGCCTTAGATTTAACGGACTCAGCCCGGTTGAATACCGCCTAAAGAGCTATCCAGGCAGAAATTAACAAGGTCTGTACAGGGATGCTATCAGGAAACCTGAACGTTGGTAGATACGCTCACGTAAATGTCTGCTATGAGCGAGGAGTGGACGCCCTATTTCACAAAAATTAGTATTGTTCTACAAGTAACTCTCACAATGAGGTTTTATGAAAATCAGAAGGTTCAGTAATGGGGATGAAATATCGTTATTCAGAGTTTTTTTCTCATCTGTACATACGATCGCATCACACTACTACACACGTGAACAAATTGATGCTTGGGCCCCAGCAGATATCGACCTGGAGCGATGGGCCAATCACATTAAGGAATTACAACCTTTTGTTGTAGAGCTGGATGGTGAAATAGCTGGATATGCAGATGTTCAACCAAATGGATACATTGATCATTTCTTTGTATCAGGAACCTATTCAAGACAGGGGGTAGGGACACTACTGATGAATTGCATTCATGAGGAAGCCAGACAGCGTGGAATTAGTGAACTTACTTCAAATGTAAGTAAGGCTGCGGAAGTGTTCTTTCTACGACACGGCTTTCATATAGTGGAGCGAGGCTTTCCTATTTGCCGTGGAGTGACATTACAAAATGCTCTGATGAGGAAATGTTTGGCGAAATAATAGTCAGCCTGCAGAAAGGCAGCATTGTTCTTTTGCCTTGTTGAACTCAGTAAACCGCTACAATGAGCAATTTCCGCTTCTGGCACAAAGCGAACATCAGTATTCGAAAAATGAAAAACGACGACTTGATGTATACCGTTTGCTATACATGGTGGTTATGCTATGCTTGTAAAGCAAATGCTATACAAAGGGTGTCTCATGAAATCAGATGTTCAACTTAACCTTAGAGCTAAGGAATCGCAGCGGGCGCTCATTGATGCAGCTGCGGAAATCCTTCACAAGTCACGTACAGATTTCATTCTGGAAACGGCCTGCCAGGCTGCCGAGAATGTGATCCTTGACCGCCGTGTATTTAACTTTAACGATGAGCAATATGAGGAGTTCATCAATCTGCTTGATGCACCGGTCGCAGATGATCCCGTTATCGAAAAACTGCTGGCAAGGAAACCTCAGTGGGACGTGTAACAGCACCAGAACCTTTGTCCGCTTTTCATCAGGTAGCTGAGTTCGTCAGCGGTGAAGCTGTGCTCGATGACTGGTTGAAGCAAAAGGGCCTCAAAAACCAGGCTCTCGGAGCGGCCAGAACATTTGTGGTGTGCAAGAAAGACACGAAGCAAGTAGCCGGTTTTTACTCTCTGGCCACCGGTAGCGTCAACCATACAGAAGCGACAGGCAACCTTCGGCGTAACATGCCAGATCCCATCCCTGTCATTATACTTGCCCGTCTTGCTGTCGATCTCTCATTCCATGGAAAAGGGCTTGGTGCTGATTTACTTCATGATGCAGTGCTTCGTTGTTATCGGGTTGCCGAGAATATTGGTGTACGTGCAATCATGGTTCATGCACTTACCGAAGAAGCCAAAAATTTCTACATTCACCATGGTTTCAAATCATCACAAACTCAGCAGCGAACATTGTTCCTTAGGCTCCCTCAATAGAATACAAAGACTGTTATGTTCAAATCGCTATAAGCGATAATTTGATAGAACGTCTAAGGTTAAATTCAGGAAGAATACGACGAACAAAATATTGATGAGACAGGAATCCGCGTGATGCAAGAAAGCAACGGAATGGATAATCCGATTGCGGACAATGTTATTTAGTTATAGCCAGAAACAAAAAAGAGCCCATGTATTAAATGGACTCTTTCGCTGATGCCTCGGTTAATCTGTCCAGGTTTTTGGGGTCAGTACAAAGTGAGCCCACCTCTGCCATTCTTGTGGCGTTATGCATTCTCAAGGCACCCTGTTAATTTTATCTTGTTGGCGCTTTGTAGGCCCGATAACCCATTATGTTATCGGGCATTTTTTTAACGTAATGGTAATTCCGTCAGACAGGTCTGGCTGTCATCACTGGTGGCAATGGCATGTGACGCCGTTTTACCGTTGTAGCTTACTTCGAGCGTCCCTTCCATATTGCGCGGTAGCCAAACACCGATAAATCCGTTTCGATAGCTTTGCATCTCTTTTTGTACGATGACAGCGCCTTTACTGTCTGTCACTTTTACAGTGAACGGTTTATTCGGCATTTCTCCCTGACAGCCGGAAAGGCTGTGGTTAAAACAGGGGTGTGTCCGCCATTCATAGGGCGCAAAAGAGAGATAGAATTTGTCGCCTAACGGCAGCGTATAAATCTGCTCTCCGTCAGATAATTTGAGTTCGGTACTGGTAATCGACGCGGAGTAAGGCAAAGGACGGCTCTGTGGCGTCTGATCAATCGCATCCACGATCTGCTCAACCGTTTTTCCCGCCAGCCCATGTTGCGCCAGAAAAGCGGATTCTGCGGATGCCGCAAGCGCGGAGCCGCTGGCGCATAAACCCAAAAGTAATAACCATGATGATTTCGACATAACTTCAATTCCTTGTGAACAATATCCTTGCCTACTATAGGGGTTCCCCTAAGGGAAAGGTCAAAGGGACGCAGGGTAAAGTAATGCAAAGTTATGCTGGGAGAGAGGGGGGAATTGGAATAAAAAAATCCCCGCCATCAGGCAGGGATTCAAAATTCTGAGCTTTTTAAGCTTACAGGCTGGTTACGTTGCCAGCTGCCGGGCCTTTAGCGCCGCTTTCGATGGTGAAGGAAACTTTCTGACCTTCGTCCAGAGATTTGTAACCATCGTTCTGAATAGCGGAGAAGTGTACGAACACGTCTTTAGAACCGTCATCAGGAGTAATAAAGCCGAAGCCTTTATCAGCGTTGAACCATTTTACGATACCAGTCATTTTACCGGACATAGTGTATTACCTTTTAAAAAATAAGTGTGCCTTTCGGCGTTATGGCGTGCTTTACAGATTTTTTAAGCGTTAAGGAAATGCGCACTACGAGGGGTATCTAATGGATAACTCTTGAAGGGACTTGCCTTACTAAACTGCTTTAATGGTCTGTACGTCAAACCGTTGAGCACATTAACTCATGTAATGCCGGGCGATGCAACTTTTATTTTACTTTATTTCTCCAGGCCAGGAATCGGGTGGGGAAAACGGTCCTTACGCAGGACCGTTAAAACAGAAAGGGGTAAAAATTACTCCATCAATTGCTTACTTAAGCGTGGGTTTGCCTGTATCAGGCGCATCAATTTGAGCTCTGCTGGCGTGGGTTTTTCGCGTTTCGATTCCCATTCCTGAACCATGGCAACCGTTACGCCCAGCGCTCTGGCGAATTCATCTGTTTTTAGTCCCGTCCCTCTCCGTAACTGTTCAAATTCGGTAAAAGGATTGGGTTTTTGCGTCAGGGTGATCTTTCGCGTTTCATCTTTAAAAACAATTTGTTCCAGGCTGCTCAGCAGCTCAAACATCGGATCTTTATATTCCATTGAGAACTCCTGTAAATCACACAGCGGGATCGTGAAGTGCATCGAAGCCTCTTAAGAATAGTCGGGAAACTTGCGGGTGGGGGGCGACGCGCCGCCAGGAAGCGCTATCGATTCGTTTCGATGCCTTACGCTACGCAACTTTTAGGACGCTAACAATTTGATCCAGGAAGGTATATCCGTCTTTCAGAAAATAATTGTAAAGATTAAAAAAATATTACATTCCCCGCTGGAAAGCTTTCTTGCCGCGTTTTTTATCGCATTGCCAGGTCAAAAATTAACAATAAAATAACAAATCAAGCACTGATGCAGATAAACATAATTTTCCGCTACAAGATCGCGTGGAAAGGGTATCCTGCAAGCCTGACCTGGACTATCCTTGTAAGCCGTCAGGCACGCAGGTGTCGTTGTGCGCATTTTTGGGTGAAAGGAGTATTAACAATGGCGACAGGTAAGTCCTGCTCTCGCTGGTTTGCGCCTGTTGTGGCGTTATTAATGGTGTTTAGCCTGAGCGGGTGTTTTGATAAAGAAGGCGATCAGCGCAAAGCGTTTGTCGATTTCCTGCAGAATACAGCAATGCGTAGCGGAGAGCGTTTACCAACGCTGACGGCCGATCAGAAAAAACAGTTTGGTCCGTTCGTGTCTGATTACGCGATACTGTATGGCTACTCGCAGCAGGTAAACCAGGCGATGGATTCCGGTCTGCGCCCGGTGGTCGATAGCGTTAACGCCATCCGCGTTCCGCAGGATTATATGACGCAACGCGAGCCGCTGCGGCAGGCAAATGGTTCGTTAGGCGTGCTGGCGCAACAGTTGCAGAATGCAAAACTGCAGGCTGATGCCGCGCATGGCGCGTTAAAGCAGGCCGATGACCTGAAACCTGTGTTTGATCAGGTCTACAAAAAAGTAGTCACCGTGCCGGCAGATGCTTTGCAGCCGCTGATCCCGGCGGCGCAGATCTTTACGCAGCAGTTGGTACAAGTGGGCGATTATATTGCGCAACAGGGCGAGCAGGTGAGCTTTGTCGCGAACGGCATTCAGTTCCCGACCTCACAGCAGGCCAGCCAATATAATGCGCTGATTGGGCCGTTGGCCTCGCAGCATCAGGCGTTTAATCAGGCCTGGACGGCGGCGGTAAACGCAACCCAGTAATGACAGTCTGCCCGATAAGCGCAAGCCAGCGCTTATCGGGCCTGTAGTGTTATCCCGCCGCCTGCGGATTGACGCAGTTCTTCTCTATTTTTCCCTGCAGCGCATCAATCAAATTATCCACCGCACAGGCCATCATGTTGTAGCGCGTCTCATGCGTTGCTGAGCCAATATGCGGCACTGCGACGACATTAGACATGTTCAGCAGGGGCGAATCCACGGATAGCGGTTCCTGTTCAAAAACATCCAGACCTGCCGCATATATTTCACCGTTTTGTAGCGCGGCAATCAGCGCGTTTTCATCGACCACCGGGCCGCGTCCGGCATTAATAAAAATGGCGGACGATTTCATTCTGGCAAACTGTGTTGCACCAAACAGATGTCGCGTTTCTGCCGTTAGCGGCAGGATCACGCAGACAAAATCAGCCTCCTGCAACAACGTATCCAGATCGCAGTAGCGGGCGTTAAAACGGTCTTCCGCCTCCTGATGCCGCCGACGGGCGTGATAGAGAACCGGCATGGTAAACCCAAAGTGCGCCCGCTGCGCCAGCGCCATCCCGATACGCCCCATCCCAACGATACCGAGTGTTTTGTGATGCACATCGACGCCAAACCATGCCGGGCCAATGCTTTCCGTCCATTCACCCGCTTTAACCCGTTCTGCGACGTCTACCACGCGGCGGGCAGTGGTCAGCATCAACGCCATCACCGTATCGGCAACGGTTTCCGTCAAAACGGCAGGCGTGTGCATCAGGACTATTTTGCGGGCAGTAAGGGCGTCCACTTCGACATTATCGTATCCCACCGAGATGGTCGACGCCGCGCGTAGCGCCGGCATTTTTTCCAGCAGCGCGCGGTTAACGGTTTCGCTGGCGCCCAGAAGGCCTTGCGCGCTGGCAAATGCCTGCGCGTGTCGCGCTACCGTTTCCGGATGCAGGTTCGGTACCTGGGTGACGGTAAAATGCGCCTCCAGGCGATGCAGCAAATCATCAGGCAGGGTTTTGTAGAGAATGATGGACGGCTTCATGCGACTCTCCGTAAATCAAAAGGTAAGCGCGGCATGCGCCAACCGGAACAGGCTTATTATTAACCCGTTTAGCCATCATCGACCAGCCAATTTCCCCGCTGTCGGCAGCCGTGTCGTGGTAAATAATGAATGAATACCGAGTAATGCGACGTGTATCCGGTCTGGAGAAGGAATGGCGAGGGAGTAATGCAGGCCGGGTAAAGCATGCCGCCTTACCCGGTACTGTCGTTTACTGCAATGGACTCAAGGTAATTTCGACGCGGCGGTTTTGCGCCTTACCTTCTGCCGTACTGTTGCTGGCGATCGGGTTCGCCGGACCCATTCCGCTGGTACGGATACGGCTGGCGTCGACGCCCTGGGTGATCAGCGAACTGGCGACGGAGTCAGCACGCTGCTGCGACAGACGCATATTCAGATCGTGGCTACCGGTACTGTCGGTGTAGCCCACCACATTGACGGCGGTCTTGGGATACTCTTTCAGCACCATCGCCACGCCGGTCAGCGTGTTAGCGCCTGCCGGTTTCAGCGTCGCGCTGCTGCTGTCGAAGGTGACATTATTCGGCATATTCAGAATGATATTATCGCCGCTTCGCGTCACGCTAACGCCTGTGCCCCGCATTTTGTCACGCAGTTTCGCTTCTTGTACGTCCATGTAGTAACCCACGCCGCCGCCCAGCGCCGCGCCAGCCGCCGCGCCAATCAGCGCGCCTTTACCGCGATCTTTTTTGGAGGAGGAGAGCGCGCCGATGCCTGCGCCGACCAGCGATCCAATACCCGCGCCAATGCCGGATTTACCTGCTTCGCGTTCGCCGGTGTAAGGGTTTGTTGTGCAGCCAGATACTGCCAGGGCGCCGCTCACGATGGCAGCAATCACAAATACACGTTTTTTCATCTTAAATCCTTATCACTTTTTTATTTTTACCACAGCGACCGTGGCGGTTGATTATGACGTCTGCACATGAAGAAAATTCCAGGGAAAACTCTGAAATTTGTAAGTAACATTGATCGGCAAAATAAATAATCCCAATAATTCAGGAGCGAACCTTGACCCACGCACCATCGCGTCATTCGGTATTGACCGCCGCACACTGGGGGCCAGTCCGCGTTGAAACCGACGGAGAACGCATTTTTGCCTCGTATGGCGAACTCCCGACGGCACACCAAAATTCCCTGCAAACCGTTGTGCATGACCAGGTGCACAGTAAAACGCGGGTTCGCTTCCCGATGGTGCGTAAAGGGTTCCTGGCTTCTCCCGATAAGCCGCAAGGCATACGCGGGCAGGATGAGTTTGTTCGCGTAAGTTGGGATGACGCGCTGGATCTGATCCACGCTCAGCACAAACGTATTCGCGAAAGTTATGGGCCATCGTCCATCTTCGCTGGCTCCTACGGTTGGCGTTCGAACGGCGTATTGCATAAAGCGGCTACGCTATTGCAGCGTTACATGGCGCTGGCGGGAGGGTATACCGGCCATCTTGGCGATTATTCCACCGGCGCGGCGCAGGCTATCATGCCTTATGTGGTGGGTGGCAACGAGGTTTACCAGCAGCAGACTAGCTGGCCGGTGGTGCTGGAACACAGCGAGGTGGTGGTGCTCTGGAGCGCGAACCCGCTGAATACTCTGAAAATTGCCTGGAATGCCTCGGATGAACAGGGGCTCGACTATTTTGCGGCGTTGCGACAAAGCGGCAAGCGCCTGATCTGCATCGATCCAATGCGATCGGAAAGCGTCGACTTTTTTGGCGATAAGATGGAGTGGATCGCCCCACATATGGGCACCGATGTGGCGTTAATGTTGGGAATCGCCCATACGCTGGTGGAAAACGGTTGGCAGGATGAAACGTTCCTTGCCCGCTGCACAACGGGTTATGACCGCTTCGTCGACTATCTTTTGGGCACGACCGACGGTACGGCCAAAACAGCGGAATGGGCGGCGGAAATTTGCGGCGTTTCTGCGGTGAAAATCCGCGAACTGGCGGAAATATTTCATCATAACACCACCATGTTGATGGCTGGTTGGGGAATGCAGCGTCAGCAGTTCGGCGAGCAAAAGCACTGGATGATCGTCACGCTGGCCGCAATGCTGGGGCAAATTGGTACGCCTGGCGGCGGGTTTGGTTTTTCTTATCATTTTGCTAACGGCGGAAACCCGACGCGCCGCGCCGCCGTGTTAGCCTCGATGCAGGGAAGCATCCCTGGCGGGGTCGATGCGGTAGATAAAATACCGGTGGCGCGTATTGTCGAGGCGCTGGAAAACCCCGGTGGGTTTTACCAACACAATGGGATGGATCGCCGCTTCCCGGATATTCGTTTTATCTGGTGGGCGGGCGGCGCGAACTTTACCCATCATCAGGATACCAACCGTCTGATTCGCGCGTGGCAAAAACCGGAACTGGTCGTTATCTCGGAATGTTTCTGGACGGCCGCCGCGAAACACGCGGATATTGTTCTGCCTGCGACCACCAGCTATGAGCGTAACGATTTAACCATGACCGGCGACTATAGCAATCAGCATTTGGCGCCGATGAAGCAGGTCGTGTCGCCCCGGTGGGAGGCGCGGAATGATTTTGACGTTTTTGCTGAACTGAGCGAACGGTGGGAAGTTGGCGGTTACGCTCGGTTCACCGAAGGAAAAAGCGAGCTGGCGTGGCTGGAGACTTTCTACAATATTGCCGCCCAGCGTGGCGCCAGCCAGGGGGTGACGCTGCCGCCGTTTGCCGCATTCTGGCAGGCTAACCGTTTACTGGAAATGCCGGAGAATCCCGCCAACGCGCAGTTTGTGCGCTTTGCGGATTTTCGCCGCGATCCTGATAACCATCCGCTAAAAACGGCCAGCGGCAAAATCGAAATCTATTCTGCGCGCATTGCCAGCTATGGTTACGCGGATTGTCCCGGTCATCCGATGTGGCTGGTGCCGGATGAGTGGCACGGGAACGCCGATGCGGGGCAGGTTCAGCTACTTTCCGCACATCCGGCGCACCGTCTACATAGCCAGCTTAACTACAGTTCGTTACGGGAGCGGTATGCGGTAGCCGGACGCGAACCGGTGACGATTCATCCGCAGGATGCGACAACGCGCGGAATCGTCGATGGCGATACGGTACGCGTCTGGAATCATCGCGGGCAGGTTCTGGCGGGCGCGGTCGTTACCGACGGAATTCGGCCTGGCGTTATCTGTATTCACGAAGGCGCATGGCCGGACCCTGAACCTACCGCAGGCAGCATATGCAAAAACGGCGCGGTAAACGTCCTGACAAAAGATCTTCCCAGTTCCCGGCTGGGGAACGGTTGTGCGGGCAACACCGCGCTGGTCTGGTTTGAGAAATATACCGGCCCGGCGCTACCGCTTACGGCGTTTGATCCGCCTGCCAACTCATAATCCAGGTGGGGTGGGCGGTATCCTCCTGCCAGGCGCTATCTTCAATACGAAAACCAAGCGCATGGTAGAAGTTTACGGCGGATTGATTTTTCTGGTAAACCTCAAGGCTCAGCAGAGGAAAACGTTGCTGGACATATTCCAGAAGCGCTTTGCCAATGCCGTGTCTTAACGCGTCGGGGGCGACAAACAGCGCCCCGACAAAACGGGCTTCCAGTACGCTGACGAAGCCTTTCAGTTGTCCATTTTCCTCCCATACCCAGGTTTGCGCGGCGGGTAAATAGACGTCGCGTACAATTGCTTCGCTCTCGTGCCAGTAACGTTCTTCGATAAAGGGATGGGCATAAATGGTACTTTTCATCCACAGCGCCAGAATAGACGCCATGTCTTCACTCTGGGATTTGCGAATCATGTTTTTCTCCCGGATGGCAAAAACAGCCGGTAATATGGTCGTTGACCAGTCCGCACGCCTGCATAAAGGAGTAACAGATAGTCGTACCGACAAACTTGAAGCCGCGTTTTTTCAATGCCTTAGCAAGCGCATCGGACGCAGGTGTTGAGGTAGGGATCTCATCCAGGCTGGCCGCCTGGGTGATCTGCGGCTGGCCATCAACGAATGACCAGACAAAATCGGCGAAAGACTCGCCGTTTTGCTCCATCGCAAGCCAGGCGCGGGCGTTACTGATAATGGCCTGAATTTTACCGCGATGTCGTATGATGCCCGTATTTTGCAGCAGGTGTTCAACCTCCTCCTCCTGCATAGCTGCGATGCGTACCGGGTCAAACTGATGAAAACAGGCGCGATAGTTCTCTCTCTTTTTAAGCACGGTGATCCAGGATAAACCGGCCTGTTGACCTTCAAGACAGATCATTTCAAACAGCTTTCTGCTATCGGTTTCCGGTACGCCCCACTCGTTATCATGATAGGCAATATAAAGGGGGTCCTGGCTGACCCAGTCGCAACGCTGCATAGACTTCCTCGTTATTGTGGTTACCGCGAAAATTTCCTTCAACCCGCTTGACGGGCTCGCTAAAAGGACAATAGTTAATACAGGGCTGATGCCCGACATCCTTCATTCAATGACAATAATATCGCCGAATTCGGCTCTACTCTGGAGTCGCGTTGATGATTGTAAGAAAACGCC
Organism: Salmonella sp. 741265116_PST; assembly: GCF_046567715.1. Lineage (NCBI taxonomy): Bacteria > Pseudomonadati > Pseudomonadota > Gammaproteobacteria > Enterobacterales > Enterobacteriaceae > Salmonella > Salmonella sp. 741265116_PST. The sequence goes on from NZ_JBKFPH010000008.1 coordinate 37,676, forward strand.
GTGGTCGCCGGACATTGCGTTGTCTGGCGGGCCTTATGGCCTGCTCGTTTTTTATCAATACCACGTATGCCTGGCAACAAGAATATATCGCTGAAGCGGCTCCGGGGCATACGACGGAACGCTATACCTGGGACAGCGATCACCAACCGAATTACAACGACATACTGGCCGAACGTATTCAGTCTACGCAAAATACGGTGGGGCTGGTGCTTAGCCTGGCGGATGAAACCCCGCTTGATGCGACCAGCGGTATCATTATGGGCTGGAATTTTCCGCTTTCCCGACGCGTGACCACTGGGCCGGTCGCGGCGCTGCATTACGACGGTTCGACGTCATCAATGTATAACGAATATGGCGATAGCGCGACGACATTAGCGCTTACCGATCCGTTATGGCATGCCAGCGTCAGTACATTAGGCTGGCGGGTAAACTCGCAGTTCGGCGATGTCCGTCCCTGGGCGCAAATCAGCTATAACCAACAGTTTGGGGAAAATATCTGGAAAGCGCAGTCCGGGTTGAGTCGTATGACCGCAGGAAATCAGGCGGGAAACTGGCTGGATGTCACCGTAGGCGCGGACGTGTTACTTAACCCGCACATGGCGGCGTATGCGGCGTTTTCCCAGGCGGAAAACAGCGCTACGGATAGTGATTATTTGTATACCCTGGGGGTGAGCGCCAGGTTTTAACAGGATAAACCGCCACCTGGACTTATTAGAAGTTCAGCTAATACCCTGTCTATATATTTACAAAAATATATAGGTCAATCACATTCTCTATAGACACTTTTTGCGCTTCCTGTGGTCTACTTAGCCGCGCTGGTAGACTTTCTCACATCTGCGTTAGCCGCATATTTACCTGTTTGATTACAGAATCGTTGTACAGGTCGTTTTTATCCCGATTCCCAGGGTTTGTTTGCATGAGATACATTAAATCGATGACGCAACAGAAACTTAGTTTCTTGCTTGCGCTCTATATCGGTCTGTTTATGAATTGCGCCGTGTTTTACCGCCGTTTCGGCAGTTATGCGCAAGAATTTACCATTTGGAAAGGCCTTTCCGCGGTTGTCGAACTTGGCGCCACGGTGCTGGTCACTTTCTTCTTACTTCGTCTTCTTTCACTGTTTGGCCGACGCGTCTGGCGCGTGCTGGCCACGCTGGTGGTGCTGTTTTCCGCTGGCGCCAGTTATTACATGACCTTCCTGAACGTGGTGATTGGCTACGGCATTATTGCGTCTGTTATGACCACCGATATCGATCTCTCGAAAGAGGTGGTGGGGCTGCACTTCGTATTGTGGCTGATTGCCGTGAGCGTGCTTCCGCTCATCTTTATCTGGAGTAACCACTGTCGCTACACGTTGTTGCGCCAGCTACGTACGCCGGGGCAGCGTTTTCGCAGCGCCGCTGTAGTGGTACTCGCAGGCGTAATGGTGTGGGCGCCTATCCGCCTGCTGGATATACAGCAAAAAAAGGTTGAACGGGCGACAGGTATCGACTTACCCAGCTATGGCGGCGTGGTGGCGAACTCCTATCTGCCTTCAAACTGGTTATCTGCGTTAGGGCTGTATGCCTGGGCGCAGGTAGATGAGTCGTCGGACAATAATTCGTTAATAAACCCGGCCAGGAAATTTACCTATGTTGCGCCGAAGGATGGGGATGACACCTACGTTGTTTTCATTATCGGTGAGACGACCCGTTGGGATCACATGGGGATTTTCGGCTACGAGCGTAATACCACGCCGAAGCTGGCGCAGGAAAAAAATCTGGCGGCGTTCCGCGGCTATTCTTGCGATACCGCGACGAAGCTTTCTTTACGCTGTATGTTTGTACGGGAAGGCGGGGCGGATAATAACCCGCAGCGTACCTTAAAAGAGCAGAATGTTTTTGCCGTACTCAAACAGCTCGGATTCAGTTCCGATCTGTACGCCATGCAGAGCGAGATGTGGTTCTATAGCAATACCATGGCGGATAATATCTCCTACCGCGAGCAGATCGGCGCCGAGCCGCGTAACCGCGGTAAAACGGTTGATGACATGCTGTTGATTGATGAGATGCAGAACTCGCTTGCCCAGAACCCGGAGGGTAAGCATCTGATTATCCTGCATACTAAGGGGTCGCATTTTAACTATACGCAACGTTATCCGCGCAGCTACGCTCAGTGGAAGCCCGAATGTATTGGGGTCGATAGCGGCTGCACGAAAGCGCAGATGATCAACTCTTACGATAACTCCGTGACCTATGTGGATCACTTTATTACCAGTGTGTTCGATCAGCTGCGTGATAAAAAAGCGATTGTGTTCTACGCGGCTGACCACGGCGAGTCGATTAACGAACGCGAACATTTGCACGGTACGCCGCGCAATATGGCGCCGCCGGAGCAATTCCGTGTTCCGATGCTGGTATGGATGTCGGATAAATATCTTGCCAGTCCGCAACATGCGCAGATGTTCGCTCACCTGAAACAACAGGCGGAGATCAAAGTGCCGCGTCGTCATGTGGAGCTGTACGATACGATAATGGGCTGCCTGGGGTATACATCGCCGGATGGCGGCATTAACCAGAACAACAACTGGTGCCATATTCCCGATGCGCAGAAAGTCGCCGCGAAGTAGGTTGTCTGCCGACTTTCTCGCCGATTGAATTGTATTTTGCGACTAAGGGATTGACGGGCGTGCGCCTGAGCAGTAAGATGCGCCCGCATTCGGTGATTGGCGCAGCCTGGTAGCGCACTTCGTTCGGGACGAAGGGGTCGGAGGTTCGAATCCTCTATCACCGACCAAATTCAGAAACCCTGCTCAACGAGCAGGGTTTTTTGCATCTGAAGCCTGACGAGGATGAGAACCTCCGGGGGCAAGAGGTTCGACTCGAGCGCAGCGAGAGAACGTTGCGTCAGCAACGGCCCGCAGGGCGAGCCACGCAGTGGCGAGTCATCCTCTATCACCGACCAAATTCAGAAACCCTGCTCAATGAGCAGGGTTTTTTTGTATCTGAAGTCTGACGAGGATGAGAACCTCCGGAGGCAAGAGGTTCGACCCGAGCGAAGCGAGAGAACGTTGCGTCAGCAACGGCCCGCAGGGCGAGCCACGCAGTGGCGAGTCATCCTCTATCACCGGCAGGTTGACGCTCGCACCACCAGTTCAGGCATGATCCCGTCGCTGTGGCTGACCTTCTTGCCCGCCAGCAAATCAAATAATAGCGTGATTGCCTGTCGCGCCACCTCATCAAGATGCATATTCACTGCCGTCAGCGGCGGCAGCGATTCGCGCGCGCGGATACCGTCATAGCGGGTGACCACGCGCATCCGCTCCGGGATAGCTACTGCCTGTTCCTGAAAAGCGCGTACCGCGCCGCTGGCAAAGGTATCGATCAGCACCAGCACGCCGTCAACGTCGGGATGCGCCTGTAATAGCTGCTGCGCGGCCTGGTAGCCGGCATTTTCCCCCTCGCTTTCATTGAGAGAGTAGACGACGGGGGCCTGGCGCCCCGCGCACCAGCACTGGTAAGCCGCTTCGCTCTCCAGAACTGATGTTCGCCGTGTGTTACCGACAAATAACGCACATTTGCTGGCGCCGGAGGCCTCCAGATGCGTTAGCAGAAGCTGTGCTGTTGCCGCCGAGTGCAGCTCCACCCACGGCACAGGCGTGTCGGTGCCCGGCGTGCGGCCAATGGTGACGCAGGGAATGCCCGCTTGCGCCAGCGCCTGGAGCTGCGGGTCGTTCTCCGCCGGCTCAATCAGGATCGCCGCGTCAAAGCTGACGGCATCCAGTGGATTTGCCCCCGGCGGCACCAGAATCAGCGCATGCTGTTTTTCCAGCGCCATCATCGCGGACGTTAACGCCACCTCCATCATAAATCCCAGTCGTGACGCGCCGGAGGCAATCGCCAGCGGCACCGAAGAGAGCAATGCAATGGTATTGGTTTTGCCGGTTCGTAACTGGCGGGCGCGAATATTCGGCGTGTAGTTGAGCGCAACAATGGCCTCTTCAATACGCCGTCGCGTCTGCGGCTCGACAAAGCGGGTGTTGTGCAATGCATTGGATACTGTCCCTGGCGACACACCTGCATAGCGGGCAACATCAATCAACTTTGCGCGTTTTTTATTTTGAACAGCCATCTGCTTCCTGACCTGCGAAAATTTGCGCACAGGGTAGCATATTTACCAGACGGTAACGTTTGCTTTTTTCAATGATGATCGTAAAAAACTCTTCATTAAAACGTTTTAATGGGGTATTTTGGCGCAAATTTATTCCTCAGGAGGCGATGTGGCACACTTAACTCAGGACTCGACTTTCACCCTTGGACGCCGTCTGGCGGGCCTTATCTACGCTGATAATGCGAAGAGCTTTGGCGGCTATACGCTTTTTGCGCCGCAAACCGCCGAAGGGCGGGTTTACCTGGTGGACGAGCAGGGCGAAGTCGCGCATCAGTGGCAGCTCCCGGTTCGCGCCGGGCGTGATGCGGTGCTGCTGCCGAACGGTAATCTGGGTTATAACGGCAGCCACCGCACTTCAGCGAACCTCTATCCGGCGTGGGATCTCTGGCACGGCGGCGACTTCTACGAAGTGACGCCGGATAACGAAATTGTCTGGCATTACGAAGATATTTACCATCACCATGATGCGCAATGGTTGGCGAACGGTAATCTGCTGTATACCGCCGCGTCGCCGTTACCTGCCGATATCGCCGCCCGTGTTACCGGCGGCGACCCGCGCCGCGATGCGCCGGACGGCGTGATTCAGAGCGACGTCGTCAAAGAGGTCAATCGCGACGGTGAAGTGGTCTGGGAATGGCGTGCCTGGGAGCATTTGAATCCGGAAGATTTCCCGATTCATGATATTTTCGACCGCCGCCACTGGCCGATGATTAACGGCCTGTCCGTCACCCGTGATGGCCTTGTGCTGATGAGCCTGCGTACCACTTCCGGCGTCATTGCCGTGGATAAAGAGAGCGGGAAGGTTATCTGGCATGCAGGGCCGGAAGTCGTAGCGCAGCAGCACACGCCGGTTGAGATGGAGAACGGGTCGATTCTGGTTTTCGATAACGGCAACCTGCGTCCCGGCGTCACCTCGCCGCATTCCACGGTGCTGGAGTTCGATCCGCAGACCAAAGCGATTACCTGGCAGTATCGCGATATCTTCCCGCCGGCGTTTTTCTCGCCGTATATGGGGAGCGCGCAGCGGCTGGCGAACGGCAACACCTTTATCTGTGAATCGGCGTTTGGCCGCCTGTTTGAAGTTACTCCGGAAGGCGAAACGGTATGGGAATATATCATTCCGTTCTTTAATGAATATCCGGAGCACCTCAGTAAAGGCATTATTCCTGGAAAACAGAACAGCGCCTTCCGTGCGCATCGCTATGCCGCTGATGCCATTAGTTGGTTGAAATAATACAGACCGCCAGCCCGCGCTGGCGGTTATTTTTTTGATGTTTTATGGGAGTTAATCATGCCGCAACCTGGCCTTACTACGCCGGATAACGATGCATTACCCTGGCAAACCACCTTACTTTTGGCGCTTCAGCATGTGCTGGTCGTTGCCGCCACCCCCATTACCTCCGTCTTTCTGATCGCCAAAGCGCTCCACTTTACCGATACGGTGACCGCCTCGGTACTTAGCGCGACCTTTCTGATGTGTGGTCTGGGCGCTATTTTGCAAAGCCTGGGTGTGAAAGGGGTGGGCGCGCGTTTGCCGTTTATTATGGTACCGGGGGGCGCGCCGATTGCGATTTTCGTTGCGATCGCTTTACAGACCAATATCCAGACCGCGATTGGCGCCGTAATTCTGACCTCGCTGTTCTACTTTATCGCGTTGCCGATTTTCCGCCGCTGCCTGCACCATTTTCCCCCCTTTATCATTGGCATCATGCTGCTAATGGTGTCGATTAACCTTATTCGCCTGTACGGCGGGTTGATCATTGGCCAGCCAGGGAGCGCCGACTTCGCTCATCCAACCAGTATCATTTTATCGCTGGGGACTATCCTGATAACGCTGATTTTCGCGCTGGCGTTTAGCGGTATTTTGCGCCAGCTGGCGGTGATGTTCGGCCTTTTAGCGGGAACGCTGCTGGGAATGGCGCTGGGCAGCACCGATTTTAGCGGTGTTAGTCACGGGCCGCTGTTTAGTTTCCCACAGCTTTTGCCGTTCGGCTGGCCGATTTTTGATCTCTCCGCCTCGCTGCCGTTGCTGATTTACGCGGTCATCTCTATGGCTGAAGCAACCGGACAAACGATTGCGACCGCGGAAATAGTCAATTCTACGCAAAATGTGCAGCAGGCGATTCCACGCACCATTCGTGGTGATGCGGTAATGTCGCTGCTGGGGGGGATTTTTGGCACCTCCTTAATTATCACCTCCGGCGAAAATATTGGGGTGGTACGCACCACTAATGTGAAATCGCGTTTCGTGACTGCGGCTGCCGGAGGATTGTTAATCCTGATTGCCATATTCGCGCCGCTGGTACGTCTGGCGACCTGTCTGCCAGGTTCGGTGGTGTGCGGTACGGCGGTGATTGTCTTCAGCATTATCGGGGTTATCGGTATTGATATGATTGCGCGTGAGCCACTGCATACGCCGGGTAAAACCTACGCGCTGGCGATGGGGCTGGCCATGGGAATGCTACCTATACTGGTACCCGGCCTGTATCAGAATTTCCCGGCGGGCGTACAGATGGTCTTTGGCAACGGCATGGCAGCGGGGACGTTGACGGCGATTCTGGTGAACTCGTTGTTTAACTGGAGCGAAAAGCGCACGCAGGCCAGGGTCAAAAGTTAGTTTTTGTGATCGCGGTAGGCCGCACGACGGCCTACTTATTTACAATTTTGTGACATATTCGATGGTGTTTTTCAATGTCCGGATAACTCTTTTTTGCACACGGCTTATGGATAACCTCAGCATTTTCGCCTGTGCGTTTTAGCGTTAGTGGTATTAATCGCTCAGATAATCAACATATCGAAAGAAATTTTTCAATTAATGTCTAATTGTTAATCACTAACTGTTGCAAAATATTAAGTGAATAACTCTGCCTTTCTGCCTATAGCACAAATTTCCCTGCTGAAAATACCCTTCTGAACTTTTTTTAATCTTTGTTTGTTAATTCTCACCGTTGTTGTAAAAGCTGGTTACCTGTATTGACGTTTTGACATTCTATTGACAGATTGTAGGGAATGAGGGGCATTTTATGGAGAATCCGCACTGCAACTCAGTCGATTATGCGAACGGAATCCCCACCTCTCACTACTGACCTGACCAGGTAAAAAACAAAAAAGGCCGGGCGGTAAAAGCCTTTGCAAAGGGCAAAACAACATACATCACAATTGGAGCAGAAGAATGAGTATTTCCTTGAAGAAGTCAGGGATGCTGAAGCTTGGTTTGAGCCTGGTGGCCATGACCGTTGCTGCCAGCGTGCAGGCCAAAACCCTGGTTTATTGTTCAGAAGGTTCGCCGGAAGGCTTTAACCCACAGCTCTTTACGTCTGGCACCACCTATGATGCCAGCTCCGTACCTATCTATAACCGTCTGGTGGAATTCAAAATCGGCACCACGGAAGTGATCCCGGGTCTTGCTGAGAAGTGGGATATCAGCGAAGACGGTAAAACCTATACGTTCCACTTACGTAAAGGGGTGAAATGGCAATCCAGCAAGGATTTCAAACCCACGCGCGAGCTGAACGCCGATGATGTCGTGTTTTCTTTTGACCGGCAGAAAAACGAGCAGAACCCGTACCATAAAGTGTCTGGCGGCAGCTATGAATACTTTGAAGGCATGGGGCTGCCGGATCTGATTAGCGAAGTGAAGAAGGTCGACGATCACACGGTGCAGTTTGTGCTGACGCGTCCGGAAGCGCCGTTCCTTGCCGATTTAGCCATGGACTTCGCCTCTATTCTTTCCAAAGAATATGCTGACAACATGCTGAAAGCCGGTACGCCGGAAAAAGTGGATCTGAACCCGGTCGGCACTGGCCCGTTCCAACTGGTGCAATATCAGAAAGATTCCCGCATTCTCTACAAAGCCTTTGACGGCTACTGGGGCACGAAGCCGCAGATCGACCGTCTGGTCTTCTCCATCACGCCTGACGCTTCCGTGCGTTACGCCAAACTGCAGAAGAACGAATGTCAGGTGATGCCGTATCCGAACCCGGCTGACATCGCCCGTATGAAGCAGGATAAAAACATCAATCTGATGGAGCAGGCCGGTCTGAACGTGGGTTATCTCTCCTTTAACGTACAGAAAAAACCGCTGGATGATGTCAAAGTTCGCCAGGCGTTGACCTATGCCGTGAATAAAGAGGCCATCATCAAAGCCGTTTATCAGGGCGCGGGCGTTGCGGCGAAAAACCTGATCCCGCCGACAATGTGGGGCTACAACGACGATATTAAAGACTACGGCTACGATCCGGAAAAAGCGAAGGCGCTGCTGAAAGAAGCCGGTCTGGAAAAAGGCTTCACCATCGATCTGTGGGCGATGCCGGTACAGCGTCCCTATAACCCGAATGCGCGTCGTATGGCGGAAATGATCCAGGCGGACTGGGCGAAGATTGGCGTTCAGGCCAAAATTGTCACCTATGAATGGGGCGAATACCTCAAGCGCGCTAAAGATGGCGAGCACCAGACGGTGATGATGGGCTGGACCGGCGATAATGGCGATCCGGATAACTTCTTCGCCACGCTGTTCAGCTGCGATGCCGCCCAGCAAGGCTCCAACTATTCAAAATGGTGCTACAAGCCGTTTGAAGACCTGATTCAGCCTGCGCGTGCGACCGATGACCACAACAAGCGTATTGAACTCTATAAACAGGCCCAGGTCGTGATGCATGACCAGGCGCCAGCGCTGATCATCGCTCACTCCACGGTTTATGAGCCAGTGCGTAAAGAAGTTAAAGGCTATGTGGTTGATCCATTAGGCAAACATCACTTCGAAAACGTCTCTGTCGAATAATTAAAAGAGCGCTGCGCCCCGGTGTTGTGTAGGCCGGATAAGCGCAGCGCCATCCGGCGTAATGCTTTATCCGCGATGCAGTTTGCGTGGGATAAGATTTGTGAGCAATACAGACTCACGGTTCCAGGCCGTGCGTCATGAGAGAGAATTCGGGTTATGTTGCAGTTCATTCTCCGACGTTTGGGACTCGTTATCCCGACGTTTATCGGTATTACCCTTCTCACCTTTGCCTTTGTCCACATGATCCCCGGCGATCCGGTGATGATCATGGCGGGTGAGCGAGGTATTTCCCCTGAGCGCCATGCTCAACTGCTGGCTGAACTCGGTCTTGATAAACCGATGTGGCAGCAGTACCTCCATTATATCTGGGGGGTGATGCATGGCGATTTAGGCATCTCGCTGAAAAGCCGAATCCCCGTGTGGGACGAGTTCGTGCCTCGCTTTAAAGCGACGCTGGAACTTGGCGTCTGCGCCATGATTTTTGCCGTCGCCGTGGGGATTCCGGTGGGCGTGCTGGCCGCAGTGAAGCGCGGTTCTATCTTCGATCACACTGCCGTTGGCCTGGCGCTGACTGGTTACTCTATGCCTATCTTCTGGTGGGGCATGATGCTGATCATGCTGGTCTCCGTCCACTGGAACCTGACGCCGGTTTCCGGGCGCGTGAGCGATATGGTGTTCCTTGATGATACCAATCCGTTGACGGGCTTTATGCTGATCGACACCGCTATCTGGGGCGAAGAGGGTAACTTTATTGATGCGCTGGCGCATATGATCCTGCCTGCGATGGTGCTCGGCACAATCCCGCTGGCCGTCATTGTGCGTATGACCCGTTCGTCGATGCTGGAAGTGCTGGGGGAGGATTACATCCGTACCGCACGCGCCAAAGGGTTGACCAGGATGCGCGTCATTATCGTCCATGCTCTGCGTAACGCCATGCTGCCAGTCGTCACCGTGATCGGCCTGCAGGTCGGGACGCTGTTGGCGGGCGCGATTCTGACAGAAACTATCTTCTCGTGGCCCGGTCTGGGGCGCTGGCTGATCGATGCGCTGCAACGCCGCGATTATCCGGTAGTGCAGGGCGGCGTGTTACTGGTAGCGACGATGATTATTCTCGTCAACCTGCTGGTAGACCTGCTGTACGGCGTGGTGAACCCGCGTATTCGGCATAAGAAGTAAGGGGCCATCATGTCACAGGTTACTGAAAATAATGTTAATGCCGCACCGGCGCCCATGACGCCATTGCGGGAGTTCTGGCACTATTTCAAACGCAATAAAGGCGCGGTCGTCGGGCTGGCGTATGTTCTCATCGTGATCCTGATTGCGGTGTTTGCCAACTTTATTGCGCCGTACAACCCGGCAGAGCAGTTCCGCGATGCGCTGCTGGCGCCGCCGGTCTGGCAGGAAGGCGGCAGTTGGGCGCATATTCTGGGAACGGATGATGTTGGTCGCGATGTCCTCTCGCGCCTGATGTATGGCGCTCGTTTGTCACTGCTGGTCGGCTGTCTGGTGGTCGTCCTGTCGCTGGTAATGGGGATTATTCTCGGCCTGGTCGCGGGCTACTTCGGCGGTCTGGTCGATAACATTATCATGCGCGTGGTCGATATTATGCTGGCCCTGCCAAGCCTGCTACTGGCGCTGGTGCTGGTGGCGATCTTCGGCCCCTCCATCGGCAACGCTGCGCTGGCGTTGACGTTTGTGGCGCTGCCGCACTATGTCCGCTTAACCCGCGCGGCGGTTCTGGTAGAGGTGAACCGCGATTATGTGACTGCCTCCCGCGTGGCGGGCGCAGGTGCGATGCGTCAAATGTTCGTCAATATTTTCCCGAATTGCCTTGCGCCGCTGATCGTTCAGGCGTCACTGGGCTTCTCTAACGCCATTCTCGATATGGCCGCCCTCGGCTTTCTTGGCATGGGCGCACAGCCGCCAACGCCGGAGTGGGGCACCATGCTCTCTGACGTATTGCAGTTCGCGCAAAGCGCCTGGTGGGTCGTGACCTTCCCGGGGCTGGCGATTCTGCTGACGGTACTGGCATTTAACCTGATGGGTGACGGTCTGCGTGACGCGCTCGATCCCAAACTGAAGCAGTAAGAGGTTCGAGATGGCGTTATTAAATGTAGATCAATTATCGGTGCACTTCGGCGACGAAGGGACACCGTTCAAAGCCGTCGACCGCATTAGCTACAGCGTGAAGCAGGGTGAGGTGGTCGGTATTGTCGGCGAGTCTGGTTCCGGCAAATCCGTCAGCTCGCTGGCGATTATGGGGCTTATCGATTACCCAGGCCGCGTGATGGCGGAAAACCTGCTCTTTAACGGACAGGATCTGAAGCGCATTTCCGAGAAGGAACGTCGCAACCTGGTGGGCGCTGAAGTGGCGATGATTTTCCAGGACCCGATGACCAGCCTCAATCCTTGCTATACCGTTGGCTTTCAGATTATGGAAGCCATCAAGGTACATCAGGGCGGGAACAAGAAAACCCGTCGTCAGCGAGCGATTGACCTGTTGAACCAGGTGGGCATTCCCGATCCGGCCTCTCGTCTGGATGTCTATCCGCACCAGCTTTCTGGCGGCATGAGTCAGCGCGTGATGATTGCGATGGCAATAGCCTGTCGACCAAAGCTGTTAATTGCTGATGAACCGACCACGGCGCTGGATGTGACCATTCAGGCGCAAATCATTGAGCTGCTGCTGGAGTTGCAGCAAAAAGAGAACATGGCGCTGGTGCTGATTACCCATGACCTGGCGCTGGTGGCGGAAGCGGCGCACAAAATTATCGTCATGTACGCCGGGCAGGTCGTCGAAACTGGCGCTGCGCAGGATATTTTCCGCGCGCCGCGTCATCCCTACACCCAGGCACTGCTACGCGCGTTGCCGGAGTTTGCGCAAGATAAAGCGCGTCTGGCGTCGCTGCCGGGCGTGGTGCCGGGGAAATATGACCGACCGACGGGCTGTCTGCTTAACCCGCGCTGCCCCTACGCCACGGACAGATGCCGTGCGGAAGAACCTGCTCTCAACCAACTGGACGATGGACGTCAGTCAAAATGTCATTACCCACTCGATGATGCCGGGAGGCCCACACTATGAGCACGCATGAGGCCACCTTGCAACAGCCGCTGTTGCGGGCTATCGACCTGAAAAAACACTATCCGGTGAAGAAGGGGATCTTTTCTCCGGAACGGCTGGTAAAAGCGCTGGACGGCGTGTCGTTTAATCTCGAACGCGGTAAAACGCTGGCCGTAGTGGGGGAGTCCGGTTGTGGAAAATCCACACTGGGTCGCCTGCTGACGATGATTGAAACGCCAACCGGCGGCGAGCTTTATTACCAGGGGCAGGATCTGCTCAAACACGATCCGCACGCGCAGAAACTGCGGCGGCAGAAAATTCAGATTGTGTTTCAGAACCCCTACGGTTCCCTGAACCCACGCAAGAAAGTGGGGCAAATTCTGGAAGAGCCGTTGCTGATCAATACCAGCCTGAGTAAAGCGCAGCGTCGTGAAAAAGCGCTGGCGATGATGGCGAAGGTGGGGCTGAAAACCGAGCACTACGACCGCTATCCGCATATGTTCTCCGGCGGCCAGCGTCAGCGTATCGCTATCGCCCGCGGTCTGATGCTTGATCCGGACGTAGTGATTGCCGACGAACCGGTCTCCGCGCTCGACGTGTCGGTGCGCGCCCAGGTGCTGAACCTGATGATGGATTTGCAACAGGATATGGGGCTGTCTTATGTCTTTATCTCGCACGACCTGTCAGTGGTGGAACACATCGCCGATGAAGTAATGGTCATGTACTTAGGCCGCTGCGTGGAGAAGGGCACGAAAGACCAGATCTTCAACAACCCGCGTCATCCGTACACCCAGGCGTTGCTCTCCGCCACGCCGCGGCTGAATCCGGACGATCGCCGTGAGCGGATTAAGCTGACCGGCGAGTTGCCGAGCCCGCTGAACCCGCCGCCGGGCTGCGCCTTCAACGCCCGCTGCCGCCGTCGCTTCGGACCCTGCACGCAGTTACAGCCGCAGCTTAAAGAGTACGACGGCCAGTTGGTGGCCTGCTTTGCCGTCGATCAGGATGAAAACCCGCAGAAGCCGCTGAGTTAATTGCGTTTTATGCCGGATGGCGGCTGCGCCTTATTAAGCCTACACCGTACCTGTAGGCCTGGTAAGCGTAGCGCCACGGGGCATGGCTCTCCGGTACGACTTAGAGCCTATCCCATTAGGGCTATTTTACTTGCCATTTTGGACCTGGGCAGTGCTCAAAATCCTCACGTACTACGTGTACGCTCCGGTTTTTGCGCGCTGTCCGTGTCCAAACTGGCTGCGCCAATAACGCCTGGTGGGATAGGCTCTTATTCAATCAATTTTAATAACGGCGACAGGCACAATAATATTCCATATAACAGAATAAGCCAGGTTTTCAGGCCGCGTAATTTTTTCAGTTGCGCTACTTTATAAATCAGGAAAAAGGGAATAATACACGCGACAATGCCATAAAGCGGACTGCCTAACTGGAAAAAGACCAATACTGAGACGCGAAACGAAACCCAAATAACCAGAGTCACCACGATAAAGACACAGATTCCAGATGTCAGTAACAGTGGGTTGACGTTTTTGACATCCATAATACGACTCAATACATTCAGCACAATACCTTTAAGCGCTTCGTGAAAACCTAAATAAATACCAAAGAACGCGGTAAATACGGCAAAAATATTGAGGATGGTAGAGGTAATGTGGATGATCTGGCCAGGGATCACCTGAGCTGCCAGCGCAAGAGCGGAAATATTCTGCTCGAACGCTGATACCGCCTCTTCATGGCTAATCGAAAAGGTAAACGAGAACGAGAAAAAGAGAATAATGGCAATCAGCGTAATATAGCTAATGCGGTGCGTGCGAATCGCCATCCGGGTGGCCAGCACACGGTCAGGCTCGCGCTTACGATAGGCGATGTTCATTGGGTTTAGCACCTGAATGAAGACCGCAGAAAAGAAGCAAAATGGGATAGTGAGCAGTACGTCGCGAAAGAAAACCGATGCGGCGGGAAAGGCGGAAATATTATCAAGATTCCAGTGTGGGATCATCGCAAAACCGAATATCAGAATGATCCCGACTTTTACCACCACCATCGGGCCGGAAATTTTAAATAATAACTTTTCCCCGCCGGAGGCAATCGCCACCAGCACGGCGAAAATCGCGACTTTATAGATAATAGACTGCGAAAGATCGGCCTCAGTAAGGCCGAAGGTTTTGATATAGGAGGCGCTATCAAACACCACCGACAGGGAGTAAATAAACACCCCGTGGATAATCATAAGAAAATAGATTACACCGAGAAAAAAGCCCCAGTTTTTGCCAAGATAGTGACTGATAATATCGGTATAATCGTCACAGGTTTCGCTTTCAGATAACGTTTTTAGATAAATATCCTGCACAATATAGGTAGCGGGATAGGCGATGATAAAAGCGGTAATAAATACCCAGATCCCCTTGAGACCGATTTGCACTGGCATTAAGACGGTACCGGCGCCGATCGCCATACCGATACACAAGAGCACCCAGCCAAAATCATATTTTGTAAACGGTAATCTCGTTGAAAGCGGTGTGGTCGTAGCGTTACTGTTATTTAATGGTAATGTGTCGTCCTGCATAGAGCCCCCTGCCCAAAATATACGCAGCTCTCTCATAAAGAATGCTGCCTATAACCAGGCTATAGTGCCTTGATACCCGATGCGGCAAACCGGTGACAGCGGTTCGCCGAGCAATTGTCAGAATGCTGCTTTTCTGCTGGCGCGTTCAAGGTCATGAATAATATCGTCGGGATCTTCAGGTCCCGCTGAAAGACGGATAAGTTCGTCGGTAATACCTGCTTTTAGCCATTCCTCTGGCGCAACAGGCGAATATGTCATAGACGCAGGATGCTGAACGAGGGTTTCGGTATCACCGGGACTGGCCGCGAGGAGGCATAATTTACAGAATTGAGCGGCTGACTGCCAGCCTCAGAAATGCTGAATGTATTCTGGCAAATAAAAGTAATCGTCTGCGAAGCGTCACGCAGATTGCACGTTAGCGCCGTGCCGGGACGGAGATTTTGCCGTAATATCAGCAGCAAGCCGGGTTTACCCGGTGAGGCGCAATGTTGCGGGGGCTTGATCCCCGGCGGCATAGGTTGCTGGATAGAGAAAACCCCCGCACGTTGACTGGTATAAACCTGGCAACCTGACGGGGGCTAACTTGAACCTCAACACATCAAGGATAGCCGCGAACGGTTGCCATTGCAACAAGGCGGCTATATGACGCTTACGCAGTTGGGCGTGGCCTTCTGGCACGATCTGGCGGCGCCGATCATTGCTGGCATTATCGCCAGTGTGATCGTCAACTGGCTACGTGACAGGAAGTAACGCGTTTTGAGCGTCTGTCCGCCGTAATGGCAACATGCGCCCGAACCAGGCCGCAGGGGAAACCTTGCGGCCTTTTTCGGTTTACTGCGGGTAAGGCACCCAGTCGCCGCCATTCAGACGAACGTAGGGCTTACCCTGATACTGAATCACCACCGCATTAGCGTTTTCTGAAACCGGCGCGGTTTGCGGCAGATTGCTGGTCAGCTTGTTCCAGTTCACACTGTCTTCGGTAAAGAGCTTACCGTCCACGGCGCGTACGACCAGTTCGGAAATAGCCAGGTAGCTGCTCGGCTGGTTAATATCAATCGGCGCGCCCTCATGCGGGGCTTTCATGCCAAAAAATTTCACGCCCGCCGGGACGTTGGTGATGGAGGGGCTGGGAATATCGCGCAGGCCTGAGATCTGCATTCTGTCGCCCTTCAGCGCGCCGCCGTGCTCCGGTACGACCACCACCATCACCTTACGCCCGGATTTCTCCAGTTCGGTAAAGAAAGCGTCCAGTTCATCGAACAGTTTCTGCGCGCGGATTTTATAATCCGCCGTTTTGCTGACGCCGGGAAAATGGTTGCCATCGTGCAGCGGCAGCAAGTTAAAGAAAGTCGCGGAGCGGGAATTGGCTTCACGTTCTTCCCCTGTCAACCAGCGGTTCAGGACCGCCAGATCGTCATATACCGGCGAGCCGTCGAATGACAGCAGGGCGGTTGGCAGGCCGGACTGGTTCATCAGTTCGCTCTGCATACCGCCGTTTTCGCGAACTTCTTTCAGGAAGCCGCCAAATTCACCGTTATGATCCATCATCAGATGCTGAGTAAAGCCCAGCTTCGCAAGATTATCAAACAGATAACATTCGTTATCGGCTGGTTGATAAAGTCGGGTATGCGATGGTTGACCACAACTGGCGCGCAGCAGACGAATGGCCGCCGGGCCGCTGTAAGACGTACCGGAATTAAAGTGTTTAAACAAAATGTCAAAGTGCGACCATAGCGGATGTGACATCAAGCCTGCCGCTTCGACATCCGACCAGGAGAGCGAACAAATATTGATGACCAATAGGTCGAACGGCTGCGCATCAGGCGGAAGTTGTGCCGGGAACGTCGTTTTCCGCTTTTCTTCCGCGGCATAGAAGGTGTTCAACCAGGCGTTCAGATTCGCGGTCGTCGGCGGCGCGGTTTGCGCAGGCATATCGCCGATGACCGGCTTATCGCCCGCTGTCGCGACGGTAGCGGCTGCATTACCGCCAGTCGTCGTCACCGTATCGGTTGGCTGGCCTGCCGGCCACAGCGTAAAAACCGGGCCGGTTAATGTCAGGACATTCAGCCATACCATGATGGCGACCACAAACACCGTGACCCGAATCCACTGTGATAAAAAAAGCCAGGCAACCAGCAGTACGAAGATGGCGCCGATCATTTGCCAGTTAATAAAACGGGCGATCAGATCGAGCAGATAACCGGAGCTGAATTCCGCCACCTGCGTCCCCTGGCTCATAATGCTTTGCGGGCCGGGCAGCCAGGTATCGTGCCAGAACAGCGCGAAGCCGACGGGAATGGCAATCCAGTGGCGCAACCGGTGAAGGCGATATTTTGGTATTGGCATGAGCAGAAACGCCATGAATACCAGATTCAGTAAAGGATGAAAATTCAGATAGCCTGCCCACAGCAGGCCAAACTTGACCAGAAAATAGAAGTTCCAGCCGGAAAGACCGCGCCAGTATTGCCAGAGCGGAGAAGGCATTGAAGGAGTTTGAGTATGCTGAGTCATTTTTTGTCTGCCTTGACTTTCGTAGCGCGGTGCAGAGTTCCGGCTGGTTTTACATAACGAGGTTTGGCAAATAGCAGCCGGGTCGTATCACTGATACGGCGTAGCGAATGACGCGCCAGATACCCCAGCGGAAAGAAAATCAGCGCGCAAAAAAGAATAATTTGCACGATATCGCTGATGGTCATCATGATGCACGCTCCGCGGTGTCGTCGAGCAATCGCAGGGGTTCAGGAATACGACGCCAGATGCGGCCATCGTGTTCGGCATTTATTACCGGGTCGGCGCGTTTTGCCAGCGGTAGCGGCGTTCCCCACAGTTCCGGCGACAATAAGCGCATCTGCACCAGCTCGGCGCTGATTTGTTTATCTTCGAACCAGACCATACGATTAGAGAAAATATCGCCCGTCGGCAAAGGGAAAATATGGTTTAACGCGGTATCCAGATCGTTGACCCGGCAGAATGATAAAAACAGCACCAGACGGTTGCCGCCGATGGTCATAATATCGCCGGTTCGGCTTGGCCGACATAATGTTAACGCCTGCTCAACCCGAATGCCCGGTACCGGGCGCAGCGCGACCAGAACGCCTTTCCCGTCGGCGGGGAGCAGGGTGTTGCTCATCATCGTATGGATGGCATCGCAAAAGGTATCCCACGGCTGAAAACCGCGCAGTTTCAACGGCTGCGTCATCGACAGTAGCGTGGTGATGTCTTCCGGTACGTAACGGCTGAACTGCTGCCCCTGCACGCTTTCAATAAGCGTCAGACAGCGTGAAAGCGGGGCGTTCCAGGGAATGATCATATTCGCGCCGCAGCCCAGCAGCAGGCGCTCATCGGTGGCGCGCAAACTGGCGATATTTTCGCGCACGACAATTTTCAGCGCGCTTCCCCGCTGGCGTCGCAAAGTATGAATGCGACGAGCAAGCGGCTCGATTTGGTTGTTCTGTGTAAGCGAAAAAATAATTGTCGCGGCCTGCGCCGTGCGCGCGTCGTTGAATAGCGCTTCGTTATTGTCGAAAAGCGTCCAGTGTTCCGAGAGCGGCGGCGCGCCTTCAAGGACGGCGACGTGGCTAAGAATGCGTTTTTCGTCGCTACGCGGCTGAATTGCCGTCTCCTCCTGATGGGATAGCGTCCAGCGTTCGTCCTGCTGACACAGCAATAACTGCTGGCGGGCGCTGACGCCTTTTTCGTTACACCAGAAGGCAATATCGAACAAATGTTGGTCGCCCTGAAAACGTAAACTGGCGAGGCCGAAAAGTGAGCGATACTCGCCCATCAACAACGAGGACTGTTTATCGCTATTATTACAAGGGTTAATAACCAACAATGAACAGTGATGAAAACGAGTCCATTTATTCATTTTTTCCAGCCATTTATGCAGGCTTTCTGACGTTATATTCCGCCACGTGTTATTTGCACAAATAAGAATGAAAAAGTAATGCGTCGGGTTAACAGAACAAAGCAAATCGTGGGGCAAAGAGTATAGCCCTTTTTCTGAATCCGGCATGGTAAATAAGCGGATTTTCTCCGGACCGTGAGATTCATCTAATTTGATTACTTTGCCAGGATCGCCTTCCATGCCGATGACGGCGACATTTGCATTCTCCGTTTGTGACGCAATCGTTTGATTCACCAGGCTGATGGCATCTTGCTGGCGATCGGCGTTAACCCACCAGACGCCGCCGGTTGGCATATGGCGCAGTTCATCCCATAATGATGAGATGCCGAGAGAAAATACGGGGTCCACAGTGTCCCTCATGTCACTATTTTAACTGTTTATCAGTTTACTAGCGAAAGCACAGAAATAAACCTAACATTGAAATTAAAACGCATCAGATTTAGCATGTGAATCAATTTGTCCGGCAGGATGCCCTGTAACTCTGCGCTTTGCATTTTTACACATTATAAATGAAGTCACGGAAAGATGAAAAATGCGCGTTCTCCCGTATTGACGACGGGGCGTAATGCTGCCAGTGAGAAATATTTAAAAAGGAGCAACCAGAATGTATAACAATGAACCTGGCGCTCAGTCCGATCCAACGTTGGGCTACACTTTTCAAAATGATTTTCTGGCATTAAGCCAGGCGTTTTCACTACCCGAAATAGATTATACCGATATTTCCCAACGCGAACAGTTGGCGGCGGCGATTAAAAGATGGCCACTCCTGGCTGAATTTGCGCAACCACATTCATTAAGGAAGCCATGAATGGCGATTCTGGGACTGCAGGGCGTGCGCGGCGGGGTGGGAACTACATCTCTCACCGCAGCACTCGCCTGGGCGTTACAAATCTTAGGGGAAAATGTCCTGGTGATTGACGCCAGCCCCGATAACCTGCTGCGCATGTCGTTTAACGTCGACTTCGTCCATCAGGGCGGTTGGGCGCGATCATTGCTGGACGGCCAGGACTGGCGCGATGCCGGGTTACGTTATACCTCGCAGCTTGATCTACTGCCGTTTGGACAGCTCACCGCGCAAGAGCGGGAAAATCCGCAGGCCTGGCAGGAGACGCTGGGAGAGATCGGATCGGCTATCCAGGCGCTGAAAGCGAGCGGGCGTTATAGCTGGATTTTACTGGACTTGCCCTACGGCGCGTCACCGCTGACACGGCAGTTGGTGAGCCTCTGCGACCATACGCTGGCGATAGCCCAGGTTGACGCTAACTGCCATATTCGCCTTCATCAGCAGGCGTTGCCTGCCGGAGCGCATATTCTGATCAATGACTTACGCATTGGCAGTCAGTTACAGGACGATCTGTACCAGGTCTGGCTGCAAAGCCAGCGTCGGTTGTTGCCCATTGTGATCCATCGCGATGAGGCGATGGCGGAGTGTATGGCGTCGAAACAGCCGTTAGGCGAATATCGCAGCGATTCGTTAGCCGCCGAAGAGGTGTTAACGCTGGCGAACTGGTGCCTGCTGCATGATGCGGGCGACAAAACGTCCGCCGGGAGCCTGCGATGAGCGCCCTTTCCCGGTGGCTGCTTATCCCGCCGGTTAGCGCGCGCTTGAGCGAGCGCTATCAGGGTTACCGCCGCCACGGCGCGTCGCCGTTTAGCGCAGCGCTCGGCTGCCTGTGGATGATTCTGGCGTGGATAGTGTTTCCGCTTGAGCATCCGCGCTGGCAGCGTATTCGCGACGGGCATAAAGCGCTTTACCCGCATATTAACGCCGCCCGCCCGCGCCCACTGGACCCGGCCCGCTATCTCATTCAGACCCTCTGGCTGGTGATGATCTCGTCGACTAAAGAACGTCATGAACCGCGCTGGCGGTCATTTGCGCGCCTGAAGGACGTTCGTGGACGTTACCATCAATGGATGGATACCTTACCGGAACGGGTGCGCCAAAAGACAACGCATCTGGAAAAGGAAAAAGAGCTGGGACATCTTAGCAACGGCGCCCGACGTTTTATTCTGGGCGTTATCGTGACTTTTTCACTGATACTGGCGCTGATCTGTATTACGCAGCCATTTAACCCGCTATCGCAATTTATCTTTCTGCTATTGCTGTGGGGCGTTGCGCTGTTGGTACGACGTATGCCGGGACGCTTTTCCGCGCTGATGCTCATCGTGCTGTCGCTAACGGTCTCCTGTCGTTATATCTGGTGGCGCTATACCTCGACGCTAAATTGGGACGACCCGGTCAGTCTGGTGTGCGGGCTGATTCTGCTGTTTGCGGAAACCTACGCCTGGATTGTGCTGGTGCTGGGGTACTTCCAGGTGGTGTGGCCGTTAAATCGTCAACCGGTGCCGTTGCCGAAAGAGATGTCGCAGTGGCCGACGGTGGATATTTTTGTACCGACCTATAACGAAGACCTTAACGTGGTCAAAAATACCATTTACGCTTCGCTTGGCATTGACTGGCCGAAGGACAAGCTGAATATCTGGATCCTTGATGACGGCGGGCGCGAATC
This sequence comes from Salmonella sp. 741265116_PST, assembly GCF_046567715.1. Classification (NCBI taxonomy): domain Bacteria; kingdom Pseudomonadati; phylum Pseudomonadota; class Gammaproteobacteria; order Enterobacterales; family Enterobacteriaceae; genus Salmonella; species Salmonella sp. 741265116_PST. Next base: position 58,661 of record NZ_JBKFPH010000008.1, read on the forward strand.
ATTTCGTCAGTTTGCCCGACATGTTGGCGTGCATTACATTGCCCGCGCTACGCATGAACACGCCAAAGCCGGCAACATCAACAATGCGCTAAAACACGCGAAAGGCGAGTTTGTGGCAATCTTCGATTGCGACCATGTGCCGACACGCTCGTTTCTGCAAATGACAATGGGCTGGTTCCTGAAAGAGAAACAGCTGGCGATGATGCAGACGCCGCATCATTTTTTCTCCCCGGACCCGTTTGAGCGCAACCTGGGACGTTTTCGTAAAACGCCTAACGAAGGCACGCTGTTTTACGGACTGGTGCAGGACGGTAACGATATGTGGGACGCCACTTTCTTTTGCGGATCGTGCGCGGTGATTCGCCGTAAGCCGCTGGATGAGATTGGCGGTATCGCCGTTGAGACGGTGACGGAAGATGCGCATACTTCGCTCCGGCTGCACCGGCGAGGTTATACCTCAGCGTATATGCGCATTCCGCAGGCGGCGGGGCTGGCGACGGAAAGCCTGTCGGCGCATATCGGGCAGCGTATTCGTTGGGCGCGGGGTATGGTGCAAATTTTCCGCCTCGATAACCCTCTGTTTGGTAAAGGATTAAAACTGGCGCAGCGGCTGTGCTACCTCAACGCGATGTTCCATTTCTTGTCCGGCATTCCGCGCCTGATCTTTCTGACCGCGCCGCTGGCTTTTCTGCTGCTGCACGCCTATATCATTTATGCGCCTGCGTTGATGATTGCGCTATTTGTGATACCGCACATGGTCCACGCCAGTCTGACTAACTCGAAGATTCAGGGCAAGTATCGTCACTCTTTCTGGAGTGAAATCTATGAAACGGTACTGGCATGGTATATCGCACCGCCGACTCTGGTCGCGTTGATCAATCCGCACAAAGGGAAATTTAACGTCACGGCGAAAGGCGGGCTGGTGGAAGAGAAGTACGTCGACTGGGTAATCTCGCGTCCGTATATCTTCCTTGTCTTGCTTAACCTGCTCGGCGTGGCGGCGGGCGTATGGCGATACTATTACGGGCCGGAAAATGAAACGCTGACCGTCATCGTTAGCCTGGTGTGGGTCTTCTACAACCTGGTCATTCTCGGCGGCGCGGTTGCGGTTTCGGTAGAGAGTAAACAGGTCAGGCGCGCGCATCGGGTCGAGATTGCCATGCCGGGGGCCATCGCCCGCGAAGATGGACATTTGTTCTCCTGTACCGTACATGACTTCTCCGACGGCGGGTTAGGCATCAAGATCAACGGTCAGGCGCAGGTGCTGGAAGGGCAGAAAGTGAATCTGTTGCTTAAACGCGGGCAGCAGGAATATGTCTTTCCAACGCAGGTGGTGCGCGTAACGGGCAATAAGGTCGGGCTACAACTGATGCCGCTCACCACCAAACAACATATTGATTTTGTGCAGTGTACCTTCGCGCGCGCCGATACGTGGGCGCTTTGGCAAGATAGCTTCCCGGAAGATAAACCGCTGGAAAGCTTGCTGGATATTCTGAAGCTGGGCTTCCGCGGATATCGCCACCTCGCGGAATTCGCGCCGCCTTCAGTAAAAGTAATTTTCCGATCGTTGACGGCGTTAATTGCCTGGATTGTATCGTTTATTCCGCGTCGCCCGGAGCGGCAAGCGGCGATACAGCCGTCGGATCGGGTTATGGCTCAGGCTCAACAATGATGATAATGCGATGAAAAGAAAATTGTCCTGGATTTGTGCGGCGGTAATAGGATTAAGCGCGTTTCCTGCTTTCATGACGGCGGCGGCGCCTGCTACGCCGCCATTGATAAATGCTGAACCCACCGAGCCTGCGCAGTCGCCCGCAATTCAGGCGCCCGTCGTGGCGCAGACCGTGCCTTCGCGCGAGGTCAAGCTGACCTTTGCGCAAATCGCGCCGCCGCCGGGCAGTATGGCGCTGCGTGGCGTTAACCCTAACGGCGGCATTGAATTTGGTATGCGCAGCGATGAAGTGGCGTCGAAAGCGGTGCTGAATCTGGAATATACGCCCTCGCCGTCGCTCCTGCCGGTTCAGTCGCAGCTTAAGGTTTATCTCAATGATGAACTGATGGGCGTACTGCCGGTGACAAAAGAGCAGTTGGGGAAAAAGACGCTGGCGCAGGTACCTATCAATCCGCTATTTATCACCGACTTTAACCGGGTGCGGCTGGAGTTTGTCGGCCACTATCGCGACGTGTGTGAAAACCCGGCCAGCAGTACTCTGTGGTTAGACATCGGGCGAAATAGCGCCCTGGATCTGACCTATAACATGCTGGCGGTGAATAACGATCTGTCCCACTTCCCGGTGCCGTTTTTCGACCCGCGGGATAACCGTCCGGTGACGTTGCCGATAGTGTTTGCTGACATGCCGGATCTGGCGCAGCAGCAGGCGGCTTCTATTGTCGCGTCCTGGTTTGGCTCGCGGGCGGGCTGGCGCGGTCAGCGCTTCCCGGTGTTGTATAATCACCTGCCGGATCGCAATGCGATCGTGTTCGCCACCAACGATCGACGCCCCGATTTCCTGCGCGATCATCCTGCGGTTAACGCGCCGGTTATTGAGATGATGAACCATCCGGATAATCCGTATGTGAAGTTGCTGGTTGTGTTTGGTCGAGATGATAAAGACCTGTTGCAGGCGGCAAAAGGTATCGCGCAAGGGAATATTCTCTTCCGTGGTTCCAGCGTGGTGGTCAACGATGTAAAACCGCTACTGGCGCGCAAACCGTATGATGCGCCGAACTGGGTGCGAACCGATCGTCCGGTCACTTTTGGCGAGCTGAAAACCTACGAAGAGCAGTTCCAGTCGAGTGGGCTGGAGCCGGCACCCATCAACGTTTCTTTGAATCTACCGCCGGACCTCTATTTGCTGCGTAGCAACGGTATTGATATGGATCTCAACTACCGTTATACCTCGCCGCCGACCAAAGACAGTTCGCGGCTGGACATCAGTCTGAATAACCAGTTCCTGCAAGCCTTTAGCCTTAACAGCACGCAGGAAACTAATCGACTCCTGTTGCGCCTGCCGGTACTTCAGGGACTGCTGGATGGTAAAACGGATGTGTCTATTCCGGCGCTCAAACTGGGGGCGATGAACCAACTACGTTTTGACTTCCGCTACATGAACCCGATGCCGGGCGGGTCGGTGGACAACTGTATTACCTTCCAGCCGGTACCGAATCATGTGGTGATAGGGGATGACTCCACTATCGATTTTTCGAAATATTACCACTTTATTGCGATGCCGGATTTACGCGCGTTCGCCAATGCGGGTTTCCCGTTCAGCCGGATGGCCGACCTGTCTGACACGCTGGCGGTGATGCCGAAGACCCCAACCGAAGCGCAAATGGAAACGCTGCTGAATACGGTCGGCGCCATTGGCGGGCAGACCGGTTTCCCGGCAATTAATCTGACAATCACCGATGATAGCGCTCAGATAGCCGACAAAGACGCCGATCTGCTGATTATTGGCGCTATTCCGGACAAGCTAAAAGACGATCAGCGTATCGATCTGTTGGTGCAGGCGACACAAAGCTGGGTAAAAACCCCAATGCGGCAGACCGCTTTCCCGTCGATTATGCCGGATGAGGCCGATCGCGCGGCGGATGCGCAGTCCACCGTCACCGCCAGCGGCCCGATGGCGGCGGTGGTGGGCTTCCAGTCGCCGTTTAATGATCAGCGCAGCGTGATTGCTCTGCTGGCTGACAGCCCGCGCGGTTACCAGCTACTGAACGACGCCGTGAATGACAGCGGTAAACGCGCCGCGATGTTTGGTTCCGTGGCGGTGATCCGCGAGTCCGGCGTTCACAGTCTGCGCGTTGGCGATATCTATTACGTCGGACATCTGCCGTGGTTTGAGCGGCTGTGGTATGCGCTGGCGAATCACCCGGTGCTGCTGGCGGTACTGGCGGCTCTCAGTGTGGTATTACTGGCGTGGGTATTGTGGCGTCTGCTACGTATTCTCAGTCGCCGTCGTCTCGACCCTGACCATGAGTAACGCATGATGACTATGCTGCGCGGATGGATAACGATGATCGTCATGCTGACGGCAATAAATGCGCAGGCGGCCTGTAGCTGGCCTGCGTGGGAACAGTTCAAGAAAGATTACATTAGCCAGCAGGGACGCGTTATCGATCCGGGCGATGCGCGAAAAATTACCACCTCCGAAGGGCAAAGCTACGCCATGTTCTTTGCCCTGGCAGCGAACGATCGACCGGCGTTCGCGCAACTGTTTAACTGGACGCAAAACAATCTGGCGCAGGGATCGCTGCGTGAACATCTGCCCGCCTGGCTGTGGGGGCAAAAAGATCCCGACACCTGGTCGGTGCTGGACAGCAACTCCGCGTCCGACGGCGATATCTGGATGGCATGGTCGCTGTTGGAGGCCGGTCGTCTGTGGAAAGAGACGCGTTATACCGAGGTGGGCACGGCGTTGCTAAAACGCATCGCCCGCGAAGAGATCGTGAATGTGCCGGGGCTGGGCTCAATGCTGCTACCTGGCAAAATCGGCTTTGCCGAGGTGAATAGCTGGCGTTTTAACCCAAGCTATCTGCCGCCGCAGTTGGCGCAATATTTTAGCCGTTTTGGCGCGCCGTGGTCGACGTTACGGGAAACCAATTTGCGGCTTTTGCTGGAAACCGCGCCGAAAGGTTTCTCGCCGGACTGGGTGCGTTATGAAAGCAAGCAAGGCTGGCAGTTGAAAGCGGAAAAGACGCTGATCAGTAGCTACGATGCGATTCGCGTCTATTTATGGGCGGGAATGATGCATGATGGCGATCCGCAAAAAGCGCGTTTACTGGCGCGATTTAAACCGATGGCGACGTTAACGATGAAAAACGGCGTTCCACCGGAGAAAGTGGATGTCGTCAGCGGGAATGCGCAAGGGACGGGGCCGGTCGGGTTTTCCGCCGCCTTACTGCCTTTCCTGCAAAATCGCGACGCCCAGGCCGTGCAGCGACAGCGGGTCGCAGACCATTTTCCTGGCAGCGATGCCTATTACAACTATGTGCTGACTCTCTTTGGACAAGGCTGGGATCAGCACCGTTTTCGCTTCACCGTCAAAGGTGAATTATTACCTGACTGGGGCCAGGAATGCGTAAGTTCACGTTAAGTCTCATGCACGCTTTTTTGCCGGCTGGCGGTCGAAACGCCTTACCTGGCAAAAGGGGCGTTTCTCGGGCATTGTTGGGTTTATCGCTTGGTATGGCGCTAACACCGCTTGCCGGCGCAGCGACCTCCGCGCAGCAACAGTTGCTGGAGCAGGTTCGGCTGGGCGAGGCCACGCACCGTGAGGACTTAGTCCGTCAGTCGCTCTATCGCCTGGAGCTGATCGACCCCAATGATCCACAGGTTATCGCCGCCCGTTTCCGCTATCTGTTGCGCCAGGGGGATAGCGATGGGGCGCAGAAGCTACTTGACCGGCTGGCGCAACTGGCGCCGGAGTCGACGGCGTATCAATCTTCCCGCACCGCGATGCTGCTCTCCACGCCGCAAGGACGTCAGTCTTTGCAGGAGGCGCGTTTACTGGCGACGACCGGCCATACTGAACAAGCGATCGCCAGCTACGACAAGTTGTTTAAAGGTTATCCGCCGGAGGGCGAACTGGCGGTCGAATACTGGACGACCGTGGCGAAATTGCCCGCCCGCCGTCACGAAGCGATTAACCAGCTACAGAAAATCAATGCCGTCAGTCCGGGTAATAACGCTCTGCAAAATGCGCTGGCGCAACTGTTGTTCGCCAGCGGGCGGCGCGATGAGGGATTTGCGGTGCTAAAACAGATGGCGAAATCCAGTACGGGACGCAGCGCGGCCTCCGCCATCTGGTACCAGCAGATAAAAGATCTCCCGGTGAGCGACGCCAGCGTAAAAGCGTTGCAAGACTATCTGACGCAGTTTAGCGAAGGCGATAGCGTGTCTGCCGCCCGCGCCCAGCTTAGCGAGCAGCAAAAACAGTTAGCCGATCCGGCGTTCCGTGCGCGCTCGCAGGGCATCGCGGCGGTTAATGCCGGAGAAGGCGGCAACGCCATTGCGCAATTGCAGCAGGCGGTGAGCGCCCGGCAGGACGACAGCGAGGCGGTCGGCGCGCTGGGGCAGGCATACTCACAGCGTGGCGATCGCGCCCGCGCCGTCGCGCAGTTTGAAAAGGCGCTGGCGATGGCGCCGCACAGCAGCAGCCGCGATAAGTGGGAGAGTCTGCTGAAGGTCAATCGCTACTGGCTGTTAATTCAGCAGGGCGACGCGGCCTTAAAAGCGAATAATCTGGCCCAGGCGGAGCGTTTCTATCAGCAGGCGCGAGCAGTGGATAACACCGACAGCTACGCGGTGCTGGGGCTGGGGGATGTGGCGATGGCGCGCAAAGATAATGCCACCGCCGAACGTTATTATCAGCAGACGCTGCGTATGGACAGCGGTAATACCAATGCTGTACGCGGGCTGGCGAATCTTTATCGCCAGCAGTCGCCGCAAAAAGCCGCCGCGTTTATCGCTTCTCTTTCCGCCAGCCAGCGGCGCAGTATCGACGATATCGAACGCAGTCTGGAAAATGACCGTCTGGCGCAGCAGGCGGAAACGCTGGAAAGCGAGGGCAAATGGGCGCAGGCCGCAGAACTGCACCGTCGTCGGCTGGCATTAGATCCGGGGAGCGTGTGGGTGACGTACCGACTGTCACGCGATCTGTGGCAGGCCGGGCAGCACGCCCAGGCCGATGCGCAAATGCGCTCTCTGGCGCAGCAGAAGCCAAACGATCCGGAACAGGTCTATGCTTATGGGCTTTATCTTTCCGGCAGCGATCGGGACCGGGCGGCGCTGGCGCATCTCAATACCCTGCCGACCAGCCAGTGGAACAGCAATATTCAGGAACTGGCGGGCCGATTGCAAAGTAACCAGGTGCTGGAAAGCGCTAACCGCTTGCGCGATAGCGGCAAAGAACGCGAAGCGGAAGCGTTGTTACGTCAGCAGCCGCCCTCTACGCGCATTGCGTTAACGTTGGCGGACTGGGCGCAGCAGCGTGGCGATAATGCGGCGGCCCGCGCCGCTTATGACGCCGTTCTGGCGCGGGAACCGGGTAATGTCGATGCCATGCTGGGGCGGGTGGAAATCGACATCGCACAGGGCGATAACGCCGCGGCGCGCGCTCAACTGGCGGCGCTGCCTGCGTCGCAAATCACCTCTATTAACATGCAGCGCCGCGTCGCGCTGGCGCAGCTCCAGCTTGGCGATATCACGGCGGCGGCGCGGACCTTCAACCGCATTACGCCGCAGGCAAAAGCACAGCCGCCATCAATGGAAAGCGCGATGGTATTGCGTGACGCCGCCGCTTTTCAGGCGCAAACGGGCGAGCCGCAGCGGGCGCTGGAGACCTACAAAGAGGCAATGGTCGCCGCGGCGATTACGCCGGTTCGTCCCCAGGATAACGATACCTTTACCCGCCTGACGCGCAATGATGAAAAAGATGACTGGCTAAAACGCGGCGTGCGTAGCGATGCGGCGGAGTTGTACCGTCAGCAGGATCTCAATGTCACGTTGGCGCACGATTATTGGGGGTCGAGCGGGACTGGCGGCTACTCCGATCTGAAGGCGCATACCACGATGCTTCAGGTGGATGCGCCCTGGTCGGACGGACGGGCGTTCTTTCGTACTGATATGGTGAATATGGATGTTGGCCGCTTCTCTACGGATGCGGATGGAAAATACGATAATAACTGGGGTACCTGTACGCTGGAGAAATGCAGCGGACATCGTAGCCAGGCCGATACGGGCGCGAGCGTGGCGGTCGGCTGGCAGAATGAGACCTGGCGCTGGGATATCGGCACGACGCCGATGGGCTTTAATGTCGTTGATGTGGTCGGCGGCATCAGCTATAGCGACGATATCGGGCCGTTGGGTTATACCCTGAACGCGCATCGTCGCCCGATCTCCAGCTCGCTGCTGGCGTTTGGCGGGCAAAAGGACGCCAGCAGCAATACCGGCACCAAATGGGGCGGCGTGCGGGCCAACGGCGGCGGCGTCAGTCTCAGCTATGATAAAGGCGAAGCAAACGGTGTCTGGGCGTCGCTTGGCGGCGACCAGTTGAGCGGTAAAAATGTGGAAGATAACTGGCGCGTGCGCTGGATGACCGGTTATTACTATAAGGTGATTAACGAGAATAACCGCCGCGTTACCGTCGGGCTGAATAACATGATCTGGCATTACGACAAAGATCTGAGCGGTTATTCACTGGGTCAGGGCGGTTATTATAGCCCGCAGGAATACCTGTCGTTTGCGGTGCCGGTGATGTGGCGGCAGCGTACGGAAAACTGGTCGTGGGAGTTAGGCGGCTCGGTATCCTGGTCGCACTCCCGCAACCGTACCATGCCGCGTTATCCGCTGATGAATTTGATCCCGGCAGATTATCAGGAGGATGCGCGTGACCAGACCAACGGCGGCGGTAGCAGCCAGGGATTTGGCTATACCGCGCGGGCGCTCATTGAACGCCGGGTCACTGCCAACTGGTTTGTGGGTACGGCTGTCGATATTCAGCAGGCGAAAGATTATACCCCCAGTCATCTGCTGCTGTATGTCCGTTATTCCGCGGCGGGCTGGCAGGGGGATATGGATTTACCGCCGCAGCCTCTGGTGCCTTACGCTGACTGGTAATCATTGCGTCAGGCCTACGAATTGACAGGCATCGTAGGCCTGAGAAGCGCAGCGCCATCAGACGCTATCATTAACCGTTATTCAGAAAAGTCCTTTTCAGATACAGCCTCTCTTAATGCCGCTGCAATCGGGTATACTCAGGCGGCAGTCCGGGATATCCAGGGAGAGTCAATTTGCGCGTCAGCCGCTCGTTAACAATTAAACAGATGGCAATGGTTGCGGCCGTTGTCATGGTGTTTGTTTTTGTCTTTTGCACCGTTTTGTTGTTCCATCTGGTACAGCAGAACCGCTACAACACGGCTACGCAATTGGAAAGCATCGCGCGATCTGTTCGGGAACCTCTTTCTTCCGCGATTTTAAAAGCGGATCTCCCCGGCGCGGAAACCATTCTGGAAAGTATTAAACCTGCGGGCGTGGTGAGTCGCGCCGATGTGGTATTGCCGAATCAGTTCCAGGCGTTGCGTAAGCGCTTCATTCCTGAACGCCCCGTCCCGGTTATGGTGACGCGTCTCTTCGAACTGCCGGTACAAATTTCTTTACCGGTTTATTCGCTGGAGCGTCCCGCCAATCCGCAACCGCTGGCCTACCTTGTATTGCAGGCGGATTCGTACCGTATGTACAAGTTCGTCATGAGCGCGCTCTCTACGTTAGTGACCATTTACTTACTTTTGTCGCTGATCCTGACGGTGGCCATCGCCTGGTGCGTAAACCGCCTGATTGTGCATCCGCTGCGCAAAATTGCCCGCGAGCTGAACGACATTCCGCAGCAGGAGCTGATCGGACATCAGCTGGCGTTGCCGCGTCTGCATCAGGATGATGAAATTGGGATGCTGGTGCGCAGCTATAACCTCAACCAGCAGCTTATGCAGCGTCAACGCGAGGAGCAAACGGACAACGCGATGCGTTTTCCGGTTTCCGAGCTGCCCAATAAAGCCTTTTTAATGGCGCTGCTGGAGCAGGTTGTCACTCGCCAACAGACCACTGCGCTTATCATCGTGACGTGCGAAACGTTGCGTGACACGGCAGGCGTGCTGCAAGAAACGCAGCGGGAGATTCTATTACTGACGTTGGTTGAGAAGCTGAAGTCGGTGCTGGCGCCGCGCATGGTGCTTACGCAGGTCAGCGGGTATGACTTTGCCATTATCGCCCACGGCGTTAAAGAGCCGTGGCACGCCATTACATTAGGTCAGCAAATACTCACTATCATTAATGAACGACTGCCCATCCAGGGTATTCAACTGCGCCCAAGCTGCAGTATTGGCATTGCGATGTATTATGGCGATCTGACCGCCGAAGCGCTCTATGGTCGCGCCGTCTCCGCCGCCTTTACCGCGCGCCGAAAAGGTAAAAATCAGATCCAGTTCTTTGACCCGGCGCAGATGGAGGCCGCTCAACAGCGCCTTACCGAAGAGAGCGATATCCTTACCGCGCTGGATAACCATCAGTTTGCCATTTGGCTGCAGCCGCAGGTCGAGATGCGCAGCGGCAACGTATTAAGCGCCGAAGCCTTGTTACGTATGCAACAGCCGGACGGTAGCTGGGAATTACCAGATGGGCTGATTGAGCGCATTGAATCCTGCGGCCTGATGGTTACGGTGGGCCATTGGGTGCTGGAAGAGTCCTGCCGCCAGCTTGCCGCCTGGCAGGAGCGCGGCGTGACATTGCCGCTCTCCGTCAATCTTTCCGCGTTACAGCTCATGCACCCTGGCATGGTGTCGGAGCTGCTGGAATTGTTAAACCGCTATCGTATTCAACCAGGTACGCTGATTCTTGAGGTCACTGAAAGCCGCCGTATCGACGATCCGCACGCTGCCGTCGCTATCTTACGTCCGTTACGTAATGCTGGCGTGCGTATCGCACTGGATGATTTTGGCATGGGTTACGCGGGGCTGCGCCAGTTACAGCATATGAAGTCGCTACCGGTCGATATCCTTAAAATTGATAAAATGTTTGTCGATGGGTTACCGGATGATCACAGTATGGTGATGGCGATTATCCTGATGGCCCGCAGTCTTAATTTACAATTGATTGCCGAGGGCGTGGAGAACGAGGCGCAACGCGCGTGGCTGGCACAGGCGGGAGTCAACGTCGCGCAAGGCTTCCTGTTTGCTCGGCCCGTTCCCGCGGATATCTTTGAAGAACGGTATCTGTCGCACGAAAATCCTGATTACAAAAGTTAAAAAAGGTCGCGCTTGTGCGAGCCAGCTCAAACTTTTTAACATTTTTGTTTCAATTATGATCCTGGCGCATTTCTGTCATGTTGTGTGGGTGTTATTTTAAGGCCGCAGGTTACTCATAACCTTACAAGACCTGTGGTTTTTACTTTAAGGACACCCTATGAAAACCTCTCTGTTCAAAAGTCTTTATTTTCAGGTCCTGACAGCAATCGCCATTGGTATTCTCCTTGGCCATTACTATCCTGAACTGGGCGCACAAATGAAACCGCTTGGCGACGCGTTCGTTAAGCTCATTAAGATGATCATCGCTCCTGTCATTTTCTGTACTGTCGTGACGGGCATCGCAGGCATGGAAAGCATGAAAGCGGTGGGCCGTACCGGCGCGGTCGCGCTGCTTTACTTTGAAATTGTCAGTACGATTGCGCTGATTATCGGTCTTATCATCGTCAACGTCGTGCAGCCTGGCGCCGGGATGAACGTCGATCCGGCAACGCTGGATGCGCAGGCGGTGGCCGTTTATGCCGCACAAGCCAAGGAGCAGGGTATTATTGCCTTCCTGATGGATGTCATTCCGGGCAGCGTGATCGGCGCGTTTGCCAGCGGCAACATTCTGCAGGTCTTACTGTTTGCGGTGTTGTTTGGTTTTGCGCTGCACCGTTTGGGCAGCAAAGGCCAGCTCATTTTCAATGTGATTGAGAGTTTTTCGCAGGTCATTTTCGGCATCATCAATATGATCATGCGCCTGGCGCCGATTGGCGCATTCGGCGCGATGGCCTTCACCATCGGTAAATACGGCGTCGGTTCTCTGGTGCAACTGGGACAGCTCATTATCTGCTTCTATATCACCTGTATTCTCTTCGTGGTGGTGGTGCTGGGGACGATTGCACGGGTAACGGGCTTTAGCATTTTTAAATTTATTCGCTATATCCGGGAAGAATTACTCATTGTGCTCGGCACCTCCTCTTCCGAGTCAGCGTTGCCGCGTATGCTCGATAAGATGGAAAAACTGGGGTGCCGTAAATCGGTGGTGGGGCTGGTGATCCCGACGGGGTATTCGTTCAACCTCGATGGCACCTCTATCTACCTGACGATGGCGGCGGTGTTTATCGCCCAGGCGACCAACAGCCATATGGATATCTTCCACCAGATAACGCTGCTGGTCGTGCTGCTGCTCTCGTCAAAAGGCGCTGCGGGCGTGACCGGAAGTGGCTTTATCGTGCTGGCGGCCACTATCTCCGCCGTGGGCCATTTACCGGTTGCGGGACTGGCGTTAATCCTCGGTATCGACCGCTTTATGTCCGAAGCGCGCGCGCTGACTAACCTGGTGGGTAACGGCGTGGCGACGGTGGTGGTTGCCAAATGGGTGAAAGAGTTAGATCACCAAAAGCTGGACGATGTGCTTAATAATCGTGCGCCGGATGGCAAAACGCACGAAATTTCCTCCTAATCTCGCCACTTATGCCCGTAGTCCCTTCCAGGACTGCGGGTGTTTGCGCATAATTGACCCCTGCGCCCAAAGCATACAGCATGATGCTTAGGGATTATTTCACTTCTTCCGTGACATTTTTAGGTTCTCGCGGTCTAACACGAAGTGTTTTTACGTCATATTCAGGCATCCCTGCCGGGGCTGTCTTTTTATTACCAGGATTGTTGATCAGGGGTTCACATGCAGGGCACAAAAATTCGACTCTTAGCGGGCAGTCTGTTGATGTTGGCCTCTGCCGGCTATGTGCAGGCAGATGCGCTCCAGCCCGATCCGGCATGGCAACAGGGGACGCTGGCTAATGGGTTACAGTGGCAAGTGTTGGCTACGCCTCAGCGCCCCAGCGATCGTATTGAAGTTCGTCTCCAGGTTAATACCGGTTCGCTCACCGAAAGTACGCAACAGAGCGGGTTCAGCCATGCGATTCCCCGTATCGCGCTGACGCAAAGCGGTGGTCTGGATGCCGCACAGGCACGTTCTTTATGGCAGCAAGGGTTTGATCCGAAACGTCCCATGCCGCCCGTTATTGTTTCTTATGATTCCACGCTCTATAACCTCAGTTTACCCAATAACCGTAACGATCTGCTGAAAGAAGCGCTGACCTATCTGGCTAACGTCTCCGGTAAATTAACCATTACGCCAGAGACGGTGAATCATGCGTTAAGCAGCGAAGATATGGTTGCGACGTGGCCAGCAGATACGAAAGAGGGCTGGTGGCGTTATCGGCTGAAAGGGTCGGCGTTATTGGGGCACGATCCCGCGGAACCGTTAAAGCAGCCGGTAGACGCAGCCAAAATTCAGGCTTTCTATGAAAAATGGTACACCCCGGATGCCATGACGCTGATTGTTGTCGGCAACATTGATGCGCGCTCCGTCGCCGAGCAGATCAATAAAACGTTCGGTACGCTGAAAGGTAAACGCGAAGCGCCCGCCCCGGTGCCGACGCTTTCGCCGCTGCGGGCGGAATCAGTGAGCATTATGACCGATGCGGTGCGCCAGGATCGTCTCTCCATTATGTGGGATACGCCGTGGCAACCGATTCGCGAGTCGGCAGCGCTGTTGCGCTACTGGCAGGCGGATCTGGCGCGCGAAGCGCTGTTCTGGCATATCCAGCAAGAGCTTACTAAAAATAACGCGAAAGATATTGGTCTGGGGTTTGACTGCCGGGTTCTGTTTCTGCGCGCGCAGTGCGCCATCAACATTGAATCACCTAATGATAAGCTCAACACCAATTTGAGCCTGGTGGCGAATGAACTGGCGAAAGTACGCGATAAAGGTTTGTCGGAAGAGGAGTTTACTGCGCTGGTGGCGCAGAAAAATCTCGAATTGCAAAAGCTGTTCGCGACCTACGCGCGTACCGATACTGACATTTTGACTGGACAGCGTATGCGCTCGCTGCAGAATCAGGTGGTGGATATCGCGCCGGAGCAGTATCAGAAGCTGCGTCAGAATTTCCTCAACAGCCTGACCGTCGATATGCTCAATCAGAATCTACGTCAGCAGCTATCGCAGGAGATGGCATTAATTTTGCTGCAACCGCAAGGCGAGCCGGAATTTAATATGAAGGCGTTAAAGGCGACGTGGGATGACATCATGGTCCCGGCAACTGCCGCCGCTGTTGAAGCAGATGAGGCGCATCCGGAAGTGACGGAGACACCGGCGGCACAGTAAGCTGCCGCCTGTCGGCCCGGTAAGCGCAGCGCCACCGGGCAAGAGCGAATGACTTACTGCGGCATCGCGTCGTGCGGAATAATGGCCCCACGGTACTGAATCACCGTGCTGGCCGTCAGGTGTCCGCGCTTCGCGGCATCCGGCGCGCTGCCGCCCGTCAAACGAACGGCCAGATAACCGGCGCTGAAGGAGTCGCCTGCGGCAGTGGTGTCTATCACTTTCTCTTTCGGCAGTTTCACTGCCGGAACGTCAATGAGCGCCTCGCCCTGAATCGAGACCAGGCAAGAGTCCGCCCCGCGTTTTACCACCACTTCCTGCACGCCTGCCGCATGGGTGCGGGCAATGACCTCTTCCACGGGTTGCTGACCCCATAGCGCGTCTTCATCGTCCAGTGTCAGGAAGGCGATATCAGTACATTCCAGCATCTTTTGATAGACCTGCTGCGTTTCTTCGCGACTTGTCCATAAACGTGGGCGATAGTTATTATCAAAAATGACTTTCCCGCCGTTGGCCCGGCATTCACGCAATAAAGATAGCAACTTATCACGGCTGGTTGGGCTTAAAATCGCGAGGCTAATGCCGCTCAGGTAGAGATAATCGAAGGTCGCCAGCGTCTCGCAGATAGCCGCTGACTGCTCGCTCTCCAGCCAGAATTTCGCTGCCGCTTCGTTACGCCAGTAGTAGAAGGTACGCTCGCCAGTGTCATCGGTTTCGATGTAATAGAGGCCTGGCAGGCGATTTTCCATCCGCTGCGTTAGCGAGGTATCCACATTTTCATGCTGCCACGCCTCCAGCATCTGTTGGCTGAAACTGTCGGTACCCAGCGCCGTCACATAGTGAACGGCCAGAGCGGCAGAATCGACCTGACGGGCAATATAAACGGAGGTATTCAGCGTGTCGCCGCCGAAGCCGCGCTGAACATCAGCGCCTTTCTGCGACAGCTCAATCATGCATTCGCCAATCACGGCAATCTTTTTAGACATAGTCGTGAACCTGATCTGTAAAAATTAGCGTTAGTGTGCGCTGTGGATGTTTAGTGGTCAATAATATTAAAACATCGGTCCATTATTTTTTTGAGCAAGTGCGTATTTTTGACAAGTTTCGTGGCCTGTTTTTATTTTGCCAGGGACCGAGGGTAAAGTTCTCTGCCTGAACGCCGATAACCTTTGACAAGTCCGGACAGTCACACTCCCATTAACAGGACAACTGAGATGATAAAGCAGGTTATCCAGCAGCTACGCGTTCCTGATGCAGGTATAGAGAATTTGCAGGAACGGCGCTATTGGCTGCAATGCGAGCGTGCCTATACTTACCAGCCGATATACCAGACGGATGGCCGTCTGATGGCGGTTGAACTTCTCACTGTCGTCACCCATCCTGATAACCCTTCCAGACGTATTGCCCCGGATCGTTATTTCGCGGAGTTAGCGGTTCGACACCGCATTGACGTAGTGAAAGAACAACTTCATCAGCTTGAACAAAAAGCGGATTTTTTCACTCGCCATCACTTATTGGCATCGGTCAATGTCGATGGTCCTACGCTGATTGCCATGCGACGACAGCCGGACATTCTGGCCGCGATGGAGCGCTTACCCTGGCTGCGTTTCGAACTGGTGGAACATATTCGTTTGCCGAAAGACTCCTCTTTCGCCTCGATGTGTGAGTTCGGCCCGCTGTGGCTGGATGATTTTGGTACCGGCATGGCCAATTTTTCAGCGCTGAGCGAAGTGCGTTATGACTACATTAAAGTGGCGCGCGAGCTGTTCGTCATGCTGCGTCAGTCCGCGGAGGGGCGCAACCTGTTCACTCTGCTGCTGCAACTGATGAACCGCTACTGCCGCGGCGTTATTGTCGAGGGCGTGGAGACGCTGGAAGAGTGGCGTGATGTGCAGCGTTCGCCCGCCTTTGCCGCCCAGGGCTATTTTCTTTCTCGACCCGTGCCGCTGATATCGCTCGAAGAGGTGATTCTGACCCTGTAACGCCAGACTGTTCCCGTAATACGTGGTATTACGAGGCGCAGTCATCCTCCTTTTTCGTCTGGCTGAACTATCTTTAGGACAGGCAAGGGAAGAAGTGAGGAAATAACACATGACTAAAGCAGGCAAAATAACCGCCGCCATCACAGGGACTTTCTTGTTGTTGATCGTCATAGTGATTTTGTTGATCGCAACATTTGACTGGAACCGCCTCAAACCGACCATCAACCAGAAAGTCTCTACCGAATTGAACCGGCCTTTCGCTATTCGCGGCGATTTAGGCGTGGTGTGGGAACGCCAAAAACAGGAGACCGGCTGGCGAAGCTGGGTACCGTGGCCGCATGTTCACGCGGAAGACGTCATTCTCGGCAATCCGCCGGATATTCCGGAAGTCACGATGGTGCATCTGCCACGCGTTGAGGCGACGCTTGCCCCGCTGGCGCTCCTGACCAAAACCGTCTGGCTGCCGTGGATCAAACTGGTGAAACCCGACGCGCGTCTTATTCGCCTGTCTGAGAAAACCAATAACTGGACCTTTAACCTCGCGCAAGACAAGAATACGGACCCCAATGCTAAACCTTCCGCCTGGTCCTTCCGGCTGGATAATATTCTCTTCGACCAGGGGCGAATCGCGATCGATGATAAGGTCAGCAAAGCGGATATCACTATTCTGATCGATCCGTTAGGCAAACCGTTGCCGTTCAGCGAAGTGACGGGAACGAAAGGAAAAGAAGACAAATCCAGCGTGGGCGACTATGTCTTCGGCCTGAAGGCGCAGGGGCGTTATAACGGGGAACCGTTGACCGGTACGGGCAAAATAGGCGGTATGCTGGCGCTACGCAGCGAAAGTACGCCTTTTCCTGTGCAGGCCGATTTCCGCTCTGGCAATACGCGGGTGGCTTTTAGCGGCGTGGTGAACGAGCCGATGAAAATGGGCGGCGTCGATCTGCGGCTTAAATTCTCTGGCGATTCACTGGGTGATTTATATGATTTAACCGGCGTGCTGCTGCCGGATACGCCGCCGTTTGAGACCGATGGGCGATTGGTGGCGAAAATTGACGCCGAAAAGTCATCGGTATTTGATTATCGCGGTTTTAATGGGCGCATTGGCGACAGTGATATCCACGGCTCCCTCACTTATACCACCGGTAAACCGCGCCCTAAACTGGAAGGCGATGTCGAATCGCGCCAGTTACGACTGGCCGATCTTGGGCCGCTGATTGGCGTGGATTCCGGGAAAGACGCTGAGCAGTCGAAACGGTCTGAACAGCGCAAAGGCGAGAAGAATGTTCAGCCGGCGGATAAAGTGTTGCCTTACGATCGCTTTGAAACCGACAAATGGGACGTCATGGACGCCGATGTCCGGTTTAAAGGCCGGCGTATTGAGCATGGCGGCAGTCTACCGATTAGCGATCTTTCGACCCATATCATCCTGAAAAACGCCGACTTACGTCTACAGCCGCTGAAGTTTGGTCTGGCAGGCGGCAGTATTGTCTCCAACATCCATCTGGAAGGGGATAAAAAACCAATGCAGGGGCGGGCGGATATACAGGCGCGTCGGCTGAAGCTTAAAGAACTGATGCCGGATGTGGAACTGATGCAGAAAACGCTGGGCGAGCTGAACGGCGATGCGGATGTTCGCGGGACGGGCAACTCGGTCGCCGCGCTGCTTGGCAACAGTAACGGCAATCTGAAATTATTGATGAATGATGGATTGATTAGCCGCAACCTGATGGAAATCGTGGGGCTGAACGTCGGCAACTATATTGTCGGGCAGATTTTTGGCGATGACGAAGTGCGGGTTAACTGCGCGGCGGCGAATCTCAATATTACGAACGGTGTGGCGCGACCGCAAATTTTTGCTTTTGATACAGAAAATGCGTTGATTAACGTGACCGGTACGGCGAGCTTCGCCTCTGAACAGCTCGATTTAACCATTGATCCGGAAAGTAAGGGGATTCGTATTATTACGCTGCGATCGCCGCTGTACGTGCGTGGGACATTTAAAAATCCGCAGGCGGGCGTCAAGCCCGGCCCGCTGATTGCGCGCGGCGCGGTTGCGGCAGCGCTGGCGACGTTGGTAACGCCCGCCGCCGCGCTATTGGCGCTCATTTCGCCCTCTGAAGGCGAAGCCAATCAGTGCCGGACGATTTTAACGCAGATGAAGCAGTAACGTGAAACGTAGCGCCGGATGACGCCATCCGGCGCCCTATTACAACGCCTGATGACGCGTCTCATGGGTTAACAGCAGTGCAATCAGCGTCAGCGCCGCCATTGACGCCAGGTAAACCCCTACCGCCGCCAGCCCGTAGTGGCTTTGCAGCCATGCGGCAATATACGGCGCGACGGAAGCGCCCAGAATCGATGACACATTGTAGGAAAACGATGCGCCGGTATAGCGCACTTCCGTCGGAAATAGCTCCGGCAGCAGCGCCCCCATTGGGCCGAAGGTCAGCCCCATCAGGCTCAGGCCCAACAACAGGAATACGAATACCAGCGCTGGATTGCCTGAACCCAGCAGCGGGGTAAAGGCGAACAACGCGAAGAGAATGATGAGCGTGGTAATGATGACCATGCTTTTCCGACGGCCAAATGCGTCCGCCAGCAGGCCGGCGACGGGCACCATCACGCCGAAACCAATCACCGCCATCATCAGCATCCACAGTATTTCATTGCGCGGCAAGCCAAGCCCCACCGGCGCGGCGGCAGTGCTGTAAGTCATGGAATAGACGGTCATGATATAGAACAGCGTGTAGGTCGCCAGCATGATAAACGTGCCGAGAATGGTTACGCGGACATGCTTCGTCAGCAACGTGCCCAGCGGTATTTTTACCTGCTTTTTCGCTGCGGCGACTTTCGCAAACACCGGCGTTTCATGCAGCGACACGCGCACATACAGGCCGATAATCACCAGCACCGCCGAGAAGATAAACGGCACGCGCCAGCCCCAGCTCATAAACTGCTCGTCGGTCAGCAGCCAGGAGAGCAACAGGAAGGTGCCATTGGCAAAAAAGAAGCCGATCGGCGCGCCCAACTGCGGGAAGGAGCCATACAGCGCGCGTTTGCGCGGCGGCGCATTCTCCGTCGCTAATAACGCCGCGCCGCCCCATTCGCCGCCCAGCCCCAGTCCCTGACCGAAACGCGCCAGCGCCAGCAGCAGCGGCGCGAAAATACCTATCGTCGCGTAGCCCGGTAACAGACCGATAATAACCGTGGAGATCCCCATCGTCAGCAGCGAAGCCACCAGCGTGACTTTGCGGCCTACCCGATCGCCGAAGTGGCCGAATAGCGCAGAGCCGATCGGACGCGCCACAAACGCGATAGCGAAGGTGGCGAGCGATTGTAGCGTTGCCGCAGTGGGATCGCCCTGGGGGAAGAAGATAAGGGGGAACACGATCACCGCTGCGGTGGCGTAAATATAGAAGTCGAAGAACTCAATCGCGGTGCCGATAAGCGAGGCAATAACGACTTTATTGCGTGAGTTTACCGGAACATGTTCCTGCTCATGGTCGAGTGTTGTGGCGGTTGCTTGCATACTATTTTCTTATTTTTAGCGAACGAATAGCCATATTACGCACAGCAAAAGTTATATTTCAATGTGTAACAAAAGCCAAAAATGGTCAAAAAAAGCGCAAAAAGGGGATAATGTTTAAGCCAGCCATTTTGCGTCTATGAAATGCTTCACATAATTTTAGAATTGGTGGATAAAACTGGTTTCTGGTTAAATAAAAGTTAATTACTGGATTTATATGCTGAAACAATGAGATGAGGCGGAAGGACGTGCCTGATTGTACCGCCGGGTACGCTTTGCTTGCCCGGCCTGGGTCTACACATCAGTAGGCCGAATGACGACGCCGTGCGTGCCATTCGGCAGCAAGCCGCAGACTAGTGCTGCGTTTTACCCGGCATTCGCGGGTCGTCCTTGTATTCGGCGGTGGCTATCCAGGCCGCGCAGAATAACGTCAGGCGGGCAAAAAAGTAGAAGAACGCCATCAGACCGAGTACGGAGCCAAACGCCGCGCCGGAAGGCGATTTCACCAGTGACGGCAGCGTATAGGTCATAATGATTTTAATCACCTCAAAACCGATAGCGGCAATAAATGTGCCGCGAATCAACGCTTTTTTACGGGGACGATGGCGAGGCAGTCGCCAGAAAATCCAGAAAAAAAGTAGATAGTTGGCAAAAATAGAGATGGCCAGACCGATCAAATGCCAGGCCGGTTTTAACCATTCGATGCTGTCGAGGTACAAGGCGGAGATGATCATCTGCTGGGCGGAACCGGCGATGGAAGTAATGGACAGCGTAATGATTAAAGCGATTAATAATCCAATCAGCGAGATAAAATCGCGCAGATATTTGAGCCAGATTTTCTCCTGATCCTGCGGCTTGCGCTCCCAGACGTCCCGTGACTGGGCGCGAATCGCTTCCCGCAGGTTGCCCATCCAGTTAACGCCGGAATAGAGCGCGATACCCAGTCCGACCAGCCCTACCGTGGTACGCTGTTGAACCGCCGTATTAATCGTATTTTTAAGCGTGGACGCCAGCGTAGGATCGCTCACATTCATCAATATCTTGCTGAAAATATCTTCCAGTAGATTAGGGTGCGAGGCGAGGATAAAACCTGCCGCGGCAAAGGACACCATCATTATCGGGATCATCGACAGAAACGAAAAGTAGGTGATAGCCGCGCCAAACTGATTACCCAGTCGATCGTTAAAACGTTCGGTCGCGCGAATGAGGTGGGCCACCATCGGTTGACGCTGAATTTTTTGCACCAGGGAGGTGACGGAATGCAACGCCTGATTTGCCTTTTCGTTTTTTTCCGGGGCGTCATGCGGCTGCGTTTCTATTTTTTGTATCGGGTCGTGCTCCAGTTCCTGAATAGGGCGTTTTACGTCATTTTCCTGCGTCATCAGGTCGGTAGTCCTTCATCATTAATAGAATATGTCAGTATAGCTTCTCCCCGGTGGATGCTGAAAATGCGGCTACTCTGCGGCCTCTTTAATGGTTTCAGTCAGCCATACCATAAACAGGTGTACCCGGCGGGAAAGATTACGGCGATGGGGATAATGCAGCGTCACCGGCAGTGGAGCGGCGCGATATTGCGGTAAAATTTCAATGAGCGTTCCGGCGCGTAACGCCTCCCGTACAGCAATGCGCGGCGTCTGAATGATTCCTAATCCTGCCAGACAGGCTGTATGCCAGGTCTCCGTACTGTTTACCGTTAGCATTCCGCCGGTTTTTACCCACTGCATACCGTGGGGAGTTTCAAAGGCAAAACCCGGTGAAGAAACTCCCGGGGTCAATGAATAATGCACCACCGCATGTGAGGCGAGATCGTCAAGGTTTTCTGGATACCCAAAGCGCGCCAGGTATTGTGGGCTGGCGCAGTTCACTCTTCTCAGTTTGCCAAGCGGGCGCGTCAGTATCCCTGGCGCATGTAGCGGCTCTGTGCGCACCACGCAGTCGAAATCTTCCCGTAGTAAATCGACCTGTCGATCGCTACTACAAAGTTCCAGCGCAATGCCGGGATACTGATGCAAAAAAGTGGGCAGGCGCGGCATGATGAGGCTGTTTGCGAGACATGGCGGTATATCTACCCGTATTTTGCCGCTGATACTGGCGGGATCAGGCTGGAAAAGACCCTCCAGTTCATCCAGGTTACTCAACAAATCTTTTGCCCGTTCGTAGTAAACCATTCCGTCCTGAGTAAGCTGTACCCGCCGGGTGGTGCGGTGGAGCAGGCGGATGCCCAGTTGATGTTCTAACGCTTGTATTTGCCGTGAGACGCTGCCTTTGGGAAGGCCGATATCCTCTGCTGCGCGGGAAAAACTTTCCCGTTCCGCCACGCGTACAAACAATTTCATTGCATATATTTTATCCATCATCAGGCTCTATTATTGTTCTTATTGAAACAGTGACGCTGAAGCGGCTGGCTTTATTGATTTTCTAGCACCTAATAAGCCCTTTCGCAATCATTGCTCGCGTGAC
Source organism: Salmonella sp. 741265116_PST (assembly GCF_046567715.1). NCBI lineage: Bacteria > Pseudomonadati > Pseudomonadota > Gammaproteobacteria > Enterobacterales > Enterobacteriaceae > Salmonella > Salmonella sp. 741265116_PST. The sequence continues at coordinate 80,580 of NZ_JBKFPH010000008.1, forward strand.
GAATACGTCTGATCGCGTTGTGCGGCGGATTTATCGCCTTCCGGCCAGGCTTTTTAGCGCCAAAAAGCCGATAAACGGGACGAGAGCGGTAAAACACGCTGATAGCCGCGGGTGTAGTGGGAGAGAGAAATGCATGTACATACACGGTATTGTCATTGACCCATCGTCGCGGTTTTCAGGCGGATTGATTAATTTTTTTAACAAAATGTGCTACTTTATTTTTTGTAACACATCAGGTGAAAAGCAGATATTTCCTTTGTGACGCGCCAGGCGTACTCTTCATTAAATTAATATTCAAATTAGCCTTGGCTGTTCGCGCTAATAAGATATTCCTTACTTTAAAAGGCTAATTTTAGCGAATTCTGTAATCCCGATGTTGAAGCTGTAAATATTCATAACCTTTCCCTTCCTCAACCAATGACTATCGGTAAAATGGCCTATACCAAATGGCGACTTCTTATTTTACCCTACGGGTAATACCCTTCCTCATCTTGAGACTATTATCTTACCCAGGTGGAGAAAAGTAATGCAGGTAATCATGTTTGACAGGCAGTCAATATTTATTCATGGAATGAAAATCAGTTTGCAGCAACACATTCCAGGAATAAGTATCCAGAGTGTCGGTCAGGCAGAAGAACTCTGGCAAAAAATAGAAAGCGCGCCGGATGCGCTGGTCATGCTGGATAGCGGCCTGGATGCTGAATTTTGCCGCGAGGTGTTACAAAGAACCGCGCAGCAATTTCCGGAGGTGAAGATTATTATCACAGCGATGGGTGGCAGTCAAAAGTGGCTGCATGAAGTGATGCAATTTAACGTTCAGGCCGTGGTGCCACGCGATTCTGATGCCGAAACCTTTGTCCTTGCGCTCAATGCTGTCGCTCGCGGGATGATGTTTTTACCGGGGGATTGGTTAAATTCAACGGAGCTGGAGTCCCGTGATATAAAAGCGTTAAGCGCCCGCCAGCGGGAAATTTTACAGATGCTTGCCGCAGGAGAATCAAATAAACAAATTGGGCGGGCGTTAAATATTAGTACCGGGACGGTTAAAGCGCATCTGGAGTCGCTTTACCGGCGGCTGGATGTAAAAAATCGTACCCAGGCCGCCATGATGTTAAATGAATCGAATTAACGACGTTAAATTCGCAGCCCGCTTATTTCTGGCTGTGAAATATCATCCGTATTGATTAATGATAAAAAACGCTGATGTCCGATGCTGAACATCAGCGCAATAAGCGTTTCGCGTTGAAACCGATCATTAAGTTCCGGCAAACAATTCTGTAGCAGCATATCGCAGCTATTGAGGTCATCCAGCAAGAATGCCTCCGCCTGTTCGGGCGTAATGAACGTCAGCGTTTCATCCGGCGTCAACATATGCCCGTAACCAATCACCCAGTTACCCTGCCGATCGCGATACTTTTCCAGCGACAGACCCTGCCACTGTTTAATAAACGCGATGCAGGCGGAGCTAAAGCGAGATGAAATGTGCGGCATGGCATCTTTCTCATAAAAAGCGCGATTATAAAGTGTGCTGCACGCGTGGCTAGCGGTCAGACGGCCAAACGCAGGCAGGGAAAAGGTCTATGCTGTTCAGCGTCACGCCGCGTTGACAGAATGAAAAACTGATGTTTTTGGTTAGTAACCGATCTTCTTATAAATTTGCAATCATTAAGATTAAGTCACTGAAATGTGGCTAAATCTGTTATATCTATGAAAAAACATAATTAAAAGAAAACGAAGATCTCGTCGCGGGATCGTCTTTTTAGGGAAGATAATGACGAATAGCGCTTCGCAGGCGACACGTGCGCCTTTTGAACATAGCCTGGGGATTATCCGCCAGGCATCAATAGAAATCCTGCTGCTGCTGGGTATTCATACCACCGAGGGAAAAGAGCCCCGGTGGTTCATGGAACAACTTGAGCAGGCGCGTCTTAACCTGGGCGGTTGGGGCGCGGTGGCGAAAAAATTGCGGATAAATGACGCGCAGTTGAGCCAGTTTATGCTGCAACTGCGTCACCTTCAGCAGCATGTTCCCCAGTATGACAGCGGGCAAGAGGTGAGCGAAAATCAACTCCTTGCCGCGTTGCGTTTTGTCACCTCGCTGGAACATCTACGTCAGCAGCAGCCGCTACTGACGTATCAAACTGAGCTGGAAGACCCCGACCAGGAGGCGCATCTTGAGGCGCAGCGTCAGCTTCGGGCGATAGAACTGACGTTAAAAGCGCTTATTGCGCGCGCATGGCCGGATCGGGCGTCGCTGAATCACTACCTCAAGCAAAATTTTGGCCCGGACCGTTTGCGCCAGTGGTTAAAACAGGGAGAAGATCAACATGCGCTGGAAGGCATGTTGTTCAGCGAACTGGCGCTTATGGTGGTCGATAAAAAATTATTTGCCCGTCATTACGTCAGAATTTTTAATGACGCCTCAGCGTTAACGCTGTTCGCCGAGTCGCGCACCACCCTGCGTATGTTTCTGGATGATTGCCGCCTCGCGCGAAACGAGGTTATCGCCAGGCAGCCGCTCACCTCAGCGCAGCTTATGCTGCTAAACGTTCAGTATCAGCAAATCGTTCGGCCCATCCAGCGCGCCTATGCCGAAAAACGTACTCGCGTGAATCCCGCTTCGTTTCTGCTGGCGGATGAACGTGAATTGCGCCAGTTCTGGGAAACCGCGCGGCTTAAAGATCGGCAGGCCGGGGGAGATAAGCATGAGATTAGCGAGAGCATAGAACCACCGCGTAAGCGGCCTCCGCGTACGCCTGAAGAGCGTGAGCAACTTATTTCCGGCACTTTGTGGGCCGGGGTTGGCGTCATGACGCTGGCGATACTGGCGGGCGCGTTCTGGCTATTTAGTTCGCCGTCGCCAGGCTCCGATAACGGGCAAACTCCCGCAATGGCGCAGGATGAACCGCCGCGCGAGGCGCCTTCCGCGCGGGAAACGCTCAATCATATGGGGATTACCTGGGATGCGTTTACCATGCGGGCGGCGATAGAGCGCAATGATACGCGGGTGACGGCGCTGTTCCTCCAGGGCGGAATGAACTGGCAGCTCGCGTGGACGGAGCAGGCGTTTGCGGCAGGACATACCGAAGTGCTGCAACTGTTGTTGCGTTATCCCGCGCTGATGGATGAGGTCAAACCCTGCCGACGATTTATCACAACGTTAAGTCATGACATGTCGAGCGGCGCGCCGCTGACCGCGATGCATAAAACCTATTTGCAAACGTTTTGCACCGTTCCGGCTGTTGTGACGCGCCAGCAGCACGATACGGAGCAGGCCCGATTGCGCGCTCAGGCCCGACCCAGCGCAGACAATAAAAAATGGCTGAAAATTCAGTCAGCCATTTATGATGCGATTCACTGAGGCCGGAGCAGGTTAAGGCTCTCCGTAAAGGCCAATCAGGCGGCGCACCACGCCATTGGTCCAGCCGAACCCGTCCTGTAGCGGATACTCGCCCCCGCCGCCTTCGCGGGGCGTACCGCCGGAAATATGGTATTTCTCGATCAGTTTATGGTGCTCCTGATAAAAATGGTTCACCGTTTTTAACCAGTTATGGGCGATTTCATCGCCCAGCATATCGTCGCCATACCGTTTGAAGCCCTGGATCGCCATCCATTGCAGCGGTGCCCAGCCGTTCGGTTTATCCCACTGTTCGCCGGTTTCGTATTCGGTCGCCATAATCCCGCCGGGCGTTAGCAGACGGCTGCGTACCACATTTGCCAGACGGTCGGCCTGCTCATGGTTCGCCATACCGACATACAGCGGCACGATACTGGCAGCGGAAAAGAGCGCCATTTCTTCGCGTCGCCAGTCATAGTCCCGATAACAGCCGTTTTCATCATCCCACAGATAATGGTTTACGGCGGCGCGTCGATCGCTGGCTTTCTGGCGAAATAGCGCCTCGGTGTCACGTTCGCCTTTCAGCGCTGAAATATTGGCGATAGCGCTCTCCAGTTTATACAGAAAAGCGTTCAAATCGATAGGGATAAACTGGGTCGTACGTATGCTGGCAAGCCGGCCCGCATCGCGTAGCCAGCGTGAAGAATAGTCCCAGCCGGACGCCGCCCCGGCGCGCAAATCCCGGTAGACTTCATTGGGCGGACGACCGGAGTGTTTTGCGGTTTCGACATCTTCCAGCCAGGACTCGTCGCGCGGCGTGTCGCGATCGTCCCAGTAGCGGTTCAGCAGGGAACCGTCCGGCATCCGCACAACGTGGCGATAAGCCTGGTTGAGCGCCAGCGATTCGGCGCCGTCCATCCAGAAGGCGTATTCCATTTTGAGATGGTCGAGATAACGCCGCGCGCCGCGTACGCCATCTTCTTCGAACAGTTCAACCATCAGGGCGAAAACCGGCGGCTGCGAGCGGCTCAGATAATAGGTCCGGTTGCCGTTGGGAATATGGCCATAGTTTTCAATCATCCAGGCGAAATTATCCGCCATACATTTAAGTAAATCTTCGCGCCCGCTTTCCGCCAGACCCAGCATGGTAAAATAAGAGTCCCAATAATAGGTTTCGCTAAAGCGGCCTCCCGGCACGATATAGGATTGCGGTAGCGCCAGCAGCGAAGACCACGGAATATGATCCTGCGGTTCGCGCGTCAGTATCGGCCAAAGCTGGTCAATATGTTCTTTGAGCGAGTTTTCGGGGTTAGAGACATACTCGCTGGATAAGGTTTCCGGTAGCCAGAAATGGTTCTCGACGAAGCGGCGTAAGTCAAAATCACGGTGGCGTCTGACCTTACGGTAGCGGATCAGGATATCAAGCGGGTCCATCTTCGGCGCGCAGTCCGGGAACGTTTTACTGTCTGGAAACAGTTTTGTTGACTGTACATGCTCGAACAGTTCGAGATACCGATCGGCAGGGGTCAGGGCGTCAGAGGCGGGAAGCCCCTCGATCATCTCCGGCTCCGGTTCCGCCTCGATCATTTCATCCAGCTTTAACTCGCACGGGTCTGTTTCATAAAGCAGATCGACATCAATAGTCAGATCTTCAGAAGGCGTGGGGTTTAATTTCTGGTTGAGCATAATGACAAGGACCTCCGGCTTGCGTCGTAAAAGATACGGGTGTTGCCCGGCTGTCTATTAAGCGTAGACATTCGCTTCGATACCTGAGTGGCAAAGTGTGCGATAGATCACATTTTGCAATTTGTCTCTCAAGAAAAACACTTCATAACTTACTGAATAGTATTGCGAAAATCCTATTTTCATGACGCCCGCCCCAGACCTAAAATCAGAACATTCGTTTCATAGCGGTATCACTACGTCACCGCATGGCGTGGATTCACAAGCAAAGGTAACGTAAATAGTTATAATACAAGCTATGGCACCATGATAATACAAATGGATACAAATGATCGAGCAACCCGACAGTAAAAGCGCCAAACCGCTTTATAAGCAGCTTGAAGCCGCCTTAAAAGAGGCCATTGCGCGTGGAGAGTATAAACCAGGCCAGCAGATCCCGACGGAAAATGAACTGAGCGCGCGCTGGCAGGTGAGCAGGGTCACGGTCCGTAAGGCGTTGGATGCGCTGACGCGTGAAAATTTGCTGACCCGTGTCTCCGGCAAAGGCACCTTTGTCTCTGGTGAGAAATTTCAGCGCAGTATGACCGGCATCATGAGTTTCAGCGAGTTATGCCAGTCCCAGGGACGTCGCCCGGGGTCACGCACCATCAAATCCGTTTTTGAATCGGTAGACGATGAGACAAAAGCGTTACTGAATATGAACGATGGCGAAAAAGCGGTCGTCATTGAACGTATCCGCTATGCCGACGATGTGGCGGTATCGCTGGAAACCGTACATCTTCCCCCACGTTTTGCGTTTTTGCTGGACGAAGATCTTAATAATCACTCTTTGTATGAATGCTTACGCGAGAAACACCACTTATGGTTTACCCACTCCCGTAAGATGATCGAACTGGTTTATGCCAGCTTTGAAGTCGCCCATTATCTTGGCGTCAACGAGGGTTATCCGCTGATCCTGATAAAAAGTGAAATGATTGATAACAAAGGAGAACTCTCCTGCGTTTCGCAACAGTTGATTGTCGGCGATAAAATACGGTTTACCGTATGATGTCAGCATTACGCTAACGAAGAGCAGGCTGAATCGGGATCCAGATCGCGGATCCCGATTTTTTTTGGTTTCCACCTTGATAAAATGTCTTTAAATGTCATATAAAAATAACAATACATTATGAGTCATTTATGGCGAATCCTCGCCTGTATCTTTATGGAAATGCAATGGATACATTCCGCCTGTATTCATAGCGGTGAGTTTTTCCACGGGCCGTTTGAAATTACCGATGCGAATACGCCTTTCTTCTTCCAGTTTTCCGAGGGCAATACGCGGGCGGTGGATGAACGCGCGTTAAACTTCCTGAAAAAATATGGCCAGCGATATTATCCTGAAACTTTCACAGAAGGTGAATGCGTTATTGGCGCGGGACGATGTTGACGGTGTGGTCATTACTCATGGCACTGACACGCTCGATGAAACCGCCTACTTTCTTAATTTGACCGTGAAAAGCGACAAACCGGTGGTGTTTACCGCTGCAATGCGGCCCGCGTCGGCAATCAGCGCCGATGACGCAAGGGCAGCCAGGGCTGGTGTCTGACTCGCTCAACCCGGCGAAGGCGCGGGTGTTGCTGATGACGGCATTAACTCAGACGCGTAATCCGGAACTGATCCAGAGTTATTTCAGTACGTATTAATCATGCAGGCTTGTGCGCCCACCCTTGAAGATGGGCGCACAAGATATTAACGCATGGTCACAAACTCTTCCGATGCGGTCGGGTGAATAGCGACGGTATTATCGAAGTCTTTCTTGGTAGCGCCCATCTTCAGCGCTACCGCGAAGCCCTGCAACATTTCATCCATGCCGAAGCCGATACCGTGGATACCCACAATTTTTTCTTCCGGCCCGACGCAGACCAGCTTCATACGGCACGGCTGGCGGTGTGTCGTTACCGCGGTATACATAGCGGTAAACGATGATTTATAGACTTTTACTTGCTCGTCGCCGTACTGCTCGCGCGCCTGCGGCTCGCTTAACCCGACGGTGCCGATAGGCGGATGGCTAAAGACCACGGTCGGGATGTTGCTGTAGTCCAGATGCTCATCCGGCTTGTTGTTAAACAGGCGTTCGGAGAGACGGCGACCGGCGGCGACGGCGACTGGCGTTAACTCCACTGCGCCGGTGTTATCGCCAACGGCGTAAATGCCTTCAACGTTGGTATTCTGGAATTTATCGACAATGATGTAACCTTTTTCATTGGTTTTCACGCCCGCTGCCGCCAGATTAATATTGTCGGTCGACGGTTCGCGACCAATGGCCCAGATCAGGCAATCAACGGTTTCAATGCGGCCATCTTCCAGTTCCAGAGTCAGACTGCCGTCGGCGTTTTTTACCACCGCTTTCGGCACGGCGTGAGTATGCAGTTGCGGGCCTTCGGCGTTCATCACCTCAACCAGCGTTTCGCTAATCATTGGGTCAAAACTGCGCAGCGGCGCATGTTTACGGACAAACAGATGCGTTTTCGCCCCCAGCGCGTTGATAACGCCAGCCAGTTCAACGGCGATATAACCTGCGCCTACCACCGCGACGCGTTCCGGCAAGGCAGACAGCGCAAAGAAACCGTCGGAATCAATGCCGTATTCCACGCCTGGAATGCTCGGATGGCTCGGACGGCCGCCGGTAGCGATCAAAATATGGTCGGCGGTGATGGTTTCGCCGTTCACTTCAATGGTTTTGGCATCGACAAAGCGGGCAAAGCCTTTAATCACATCCACGTTATTTTTGCCCAGCACGTTGTCGTATGAAGTATGGATGCGGTCAATATACGCGGTACGGCTGGCAATCAGCTTGCTCCAGTCGAACTGATTAATCGTGGTGTCAAAACCGTAGTCCGGGCCATACAGATGAATCGCTTCACGAATCTGCGCGGCATGCCACATCACTTTCTTCGGCACGCAGCCCACGTTAACACAGGTGCCGCCCAGCTCTTTGGCTTCGATGAGCGCGCATTTCTGGCCGTACATAGCGGCGCGGTTAATCGAGGCGATACCGCCGCTGCCGCCGCCGATAGCGATGTAATCATAGTGTTTGGTCATGACCGCTCCTTTATGTTCGTTGTCGGACGGATAGATTCTGCGCTACCCGCCAAAATATTCGCGATTGTATACCTGAAGGTGAAAGGTTCCACCGATGGCTGTGATTACTCCGGCACGATCCAGCTTACCGAAGTGTGTCCGTGACCGTTTGGCGCCAACCTGCTGTGCAGCCACGGTAGCACGTTGTTCATCTGCTGCTCCAGTTTCCACGGCGGGTTAACCACGATCATACCGGAGGCCGTCATCCCGCGCTGATCGCTGTCCGGGCGGATCGCCAGCTCAATTTGCAGGATTTTACGGATGCCGGTGGCCTCCAGCTCATGAATCATGCGCTTAATTTGCTGGCGGAGCACCACCGGATACCATAGCGCGTATGTCCCGGTGGCGAAACGTTTATAACCCTCGCTGATGCCGCTGACTACCGCCTGGTAGTCGGTTTTCATTTCATAAGGCGGGTCAATGAGGATCAGACCGCGGCGGGAAACCGGCGGCAATTTGGCTTTCAGTTGCTGATAGCCGTCAGCGCGTTCCACACGGGCACGGTTGTCTTTTTGAAACTCCGCGCGCAACAGTGGGAAGTCGCTGGGATGCAATTCCGTGAGTTGCAGACTGTCCTGCTCACGCAGCAACTGGCGGGCGATTAACGGGGAGCCCGGATAGTAGCGTAACTGCCCGCTGCGGTTGAAATGTTTTACGACGCTAATATACGGTTCCAGTTCGGCGGGCAGGTCGTCCTGCTGCCAGATACGGGCAATGCCTTCCAGATACTCTCCGGTACGTTCAGCATGTTCGCTGCCCAACTGATAACGCCCCGCGCCCGCGTGCGTGTCCAGATAGAGAAACGGTTTTTCTTTCTCTTTTAGCGACTCGATGATCAGGCTCTGAACGGTATGTTTAAGGACGTCGGCGTGGTTGCCAGCGTGAAAGCTGTGACGATAACTGAGCATGGATGCAGATATTCCGGGAAGTAAACAAGTTAGCCGATAGTTTACCGCAGATCCGTGCAGATTACCCCAGTACCGCCATGTTGTTTCGCGCGTTGTGAAAGTATTGCAAGACGTGTTCGTATCATCAAACCGTCAACTGCGCAGGCCAGCATCGCCTGTGGGCAAGGTAGTGGTTTTGACCTGGCGTTATTTTTAATGAAAGGAACCATAATGAAACTACACATTACTGTACTGGCGTCATCTCTGGCGCTGGCGATGCCGGCACTGGCGAAAGATATTCCCCTGTCCCAGGCGGAGTCGATAGCGAAAAGCGTGACGCCCGACTCGGCGAGCGTCGCCTTTAATGACCTTGAGGCTCAATGGCTGACACAGTTGCGTAAGGCATTACAAGGCGATACCGCCGCGTTGACTCGCGACGCCCTGGCTCAGATGCGACAGAATTCCATCCAGGCGGATAATGCCTGGTTACAGGCTAGCGGTTATGATTTTCATACTACTGAGAATCAACAGATGGGAATTACCCTACTTTCCGCCTTCAATACATTGCCGGAAGCAGTATTGAAAGACAATCTGGCGACGGTGACGGCGATTAATCACGATGCCGATGTTAATACCCGTCACCAGGCGCTGGCGGATGCGGAAAGCGTGGAGTATCTCTATTTCCTGAGCGACGCAATGGGGCCGCGGCTGGGGCGGGCATTTCTCGCCGCTTATGATAAAGGTGAGTTGGGCAAAGCGGCGGCGTTGATTAAAGCCTCGGAAGTCAGCACCGGCGCGGCGAAAAAATATTTTCATTACCCGCGTCCTTACCAGGTGCCGGGTAATACTATCCATTTGACGCCGGATGATGTGGTGGTAAAAGATGGTCATCCTTATACCGCAGGTGGCGGTGCTTTCCCCAGCGGACACACGAATACCGGTTATACGGATGCGCTGTTGATGGCGGAAATGATCCCGGAACGCTTTGATGCGCTGGTGATTCGTGGCGCGCGTTATGGCTATTCTCGCCTGGTTCTTGGCGTACACTATCCGCTGGATGTAATGGGCGCGCGGATGGTCGCGCAGCGTAATGTCGCGCATTATCTTAACGATCCGTATTACCGTACGTTATTCAACGAAGCTCGCGCCCAACTGCGCGAGGCGCTGGTGAAAGAGTGCGGTACGACGATTGTCGAATGCGCGGCATCGGCCGGAAAAGACGATCCGTACCGCGATCCGGCTATGCATACCTTCTACCGCTTCACCATGACTTATAACCTGCCGCAACAGAAAGGCGAGCATCAGCCGTTGAAAATACCAAAAGGCGCCGATGTTCTGCTACAGACAGCGCTGCCGAACCTGTCGCCAGCGCAGTGTCAGGCGTTAATGGAAGAGACGGCGTTACCGGCAGGATATCCGTTGTCGGGCGAGACCGAGGATCAACAGTTCTGGCAGCGTCTGGATCTGTCCGCTGCTTACGAGATGGCGAGAAAAACGCGCTAACGTTGTCACCCGGCTTATAAAACGTAAGCCGGGATGATGTTAAAGGGGCGGCTTATTGCAGCGATACCCACGTCTGTACGCTGTCCATCATTGAAATTCCCCTTACTATCCCCCATTCTAGATCTCATCGCGAGAGCGCCAAAAGCGCGCTCCACTCACCTTCTTCTACAGGACTGCGCATATGACCAATCCATTACTAACGTCTTTTTCACTGCCGCCTTTTTCTGCAATTAAACCGGAGCATGTGGTGCCTGCGGTCACCAAAGCGTTGGCCGATTGCCGGGCGGCGGTAGAAGGCGTTGTGGCGCATGGCGCGCCGTATAGCTGGGAAAACCTCTGCCAGCCGTTGGCGGAAGCCGACGATGTTCTGGGGCGTATTTTCTCGCCAATTAGCCACTTAAACTCGGTGAAAAATAGTCCGGAGCTGCGTGAAGCCTACGAACAGACGCTGCCGCTGCTGTCTGAATACAGCACCTGGGTTGGGCAACATGAAGGGTTGTACAATGCGTACCGCGACCTGCGCGACGGCGATCATTACGCCACTCTGAATACCGCGCAGAAGAAAGCGGTTGATAACGCGCTGCGTGATTTTGAACTGTCCGGCATCGGTCTGCCGAAAGAGAAACAGCAGCGTTACGGCGAAATCGCCACTCGCCTGTCTGAGCTGGGCAACCAGTACAGCAATAATGTGCTCGATGCCACCATGGGCTGGACGAAGCTCATCACCGACGAAGCCGAGCTGGCGGGAATGCCGGAAAGCGCGCTCGCCGCCGCTAAAGCCCAGGCGGAAGCCAAAGAGCAGGAAGGTTACCTGCTGACCCTGGATATCCCGAGCTATCTGCCGGTCATGACCTACTGCGACAACCAGGCGTTGCGCGAAGAGATGTATCGCGCCTATTCCACTCGCGCCTCCGACCAGGGGCCGAACGCCGGTAAGTGGGATAATAGCCCGGTGATGGAAGAAATTCTTGCGCTGCGCCATGAACTGGCGCAACTGCTGGGCTTCGAAAATTATGCCCATGAATCGCTGGCCACCAAGATGGCGGAAAATCCGCAGCAGGTGCTCGATTTCTTAACCGATCTGGCGAAACGCGCCCGCCCGCAGGGGGAGAAAGAGCTGGCCCAGCTGCGCGCCTTCGCCAAAGCCGAATTTGGCGTTGAGGAGCTACAACCGTGGGATATCGCGTACTACAGTGAAAAGCAAAAACAGCACCTGTACAGCATCAGCGATGAGCAGCTACGTCCGTACTTCCCGGAAAACAAAGCCGTGAATGGCCTGTTTGAAGTGGTGAAACGTATTTACGGCATCACCGCCAAAGAGCGTACTGACGTTGATGTCTGGCACCCGGAAGTGCGTTTCTTTGAACTGTATGACGAAAATAACGAGCTGCGCGGCAGCTTCTACCTTGACCTGTACGCGCGCGAACACAAACGCGGCGGGGCGTGGATGGACGACTGTGTCGGCCAGATGCGTAAGGCGGACGGCACATTGCAAAAGCCGGTCGCTTATCTGACCTGTAATTTCAACCGTCCGGTGAACGGTAAACCCGCTCTGTTTACCCATGACGAAGTGATCACCCTGTTCCACGAGTTTGGTCATGGCCTGCATCATATGCTGACCCGCATTGAGACCGCCGGGGTCTCCGGTATCAGCGGCGTGCCGTGGGACGCGGTCGAACTGCCAAGTCAGTTTATGGAAAACTGGTGCTGGGAGCCGGAAGCGCTGGCGTTTATCTCCGGCCACTATGAAACCGGCGAGCCGTTGCCGAAGGAACTGCTGGATAAAATGCTGGCGGCGAAAAACTATCAGGCGGCGCTGTTTATTCTGCGTCAACTGGAGTTCGGCCTGTTTGATTTCCGTCTGCATGCGGAATTTAATCCGCAGCAAGGAGCGAAAATTCTTGAGACGCTCTTTGAAATCAAAAAACAGGTCGCCGTGGTGCCGTCACCGACATGGGGCCGCTTCCCACATGCGTTCAGCCATATCTTTGCTGGCGGCTATGCGGCAGGCTACTACAGCTATCTGTGGGCCGACGTACTGGCGGCGGACGCTTATTCCCGCTTTGAGGAGGAAGGCATTTTCAACCGTGAGACCGGTCAGTCGTTCCTTGATAACATCCTGACTCGCGGTGGTTCTGAAGAGCCGATGGAACTCTTTAAACGCTTCCGTGGCCGTGAACCACAACTGGACGCGATGCTGGAGCATTACGGGATTAAAGGCTGATTTTACGTGCAAATCTGCTTAATGGATGAAACGGGCGCCACAGACGGCGCCTTATCTGTTCTGGCTGCCCGCTGGGGACTGGAGCATGACGAAGACAATCTAATGGCGCTGGTGATGACGCCGCAACATCTGGAGCTGCGCAAGCGCGACGAACCGAAGCTCGGCGGTATTTTCGTCGATTTTGTTGGCGGCGCGATGGCCCATCGACGTAAGTTCGGCGGCGGGCGCGGCGAAGCGGTGGCGAAAGCCGTTGGTATCAAAGGCGATTATCTGCCGGATGTGGTTGATGCCACGGCCGGACTGGGGCGCGATGCGTTTGTACTGGCGTCCGTCGGTTGCCGCGTGCGGATGCTGGAGCGTAATCCGGTGGTCGCCGCGTTGCTCGATGACGGCCTGGCGCGCGGCTACGCCGATGCGGACATTGGCGGCTGGCTTCAGGAGCGTTTGCAGTTGATTCATGCTTCCAGCCTGACGGCGTTGACTGATATCACGCCGCGCCCGCAGGTGGTCTACCTCGATCCGATGTTTCCTCACCGGCAGAAAAGCGCGCTGGTGAAGAAAGAGATGCGGGTGTTTCAGTCGTTGGTGGGGCCGGATTTAGACGCCGACGGACTGCTGGAACCGGCGCGTCAGTTGGCGACCAAACGCGTGGTGGTCAAACGTCCCGATTATGCGCCGCCGCTGGCGGATGTCGCGACGCCCAACGCCATCGTCACCAAAGGGCATCGGTTTGATATTTATGCCGGAACCCCTCTGACGGAGTAACGGATTGCCCGATGACGTTGCGCTTATCGGGCCTACGATTCTCAATTATTTGTAGGCCGGATAAGGCGTAAGCCGCATCCGGCACTGAGTATTACTGTTCGGTGCCTGGCGTATTAATCATTCGGTTTAACCACGGCACCATAATGGCCATCACCACGGTGACCGCCAACGTTACCAGACCAATTTTGCTAAAGACGCCGGTATAAATGGGCAGCGTCTGTAACGGATCGGTGATGTTTTCCGGTACGGCAGTGAAGGTCGCCACATAACCGCCGAGCAGGAAGGCGGCAGCCTGGGTCAGGAACCACATTCCCAGAATAAAGCCCATCAGATGCTGCGGCACCAGAGCGGCGACCATTGCCAGTCCCAGCGCGCTAATCAGCAACTCGCCCAGACTCTGGAACAGATACACCAGCACGATAAACCACGGCGACGTCAGTCCTTGCGCATCGGCGAACCACATCCCGGCGGCGGCGGCGGTCAGAAAACCCAGCGCGCAGAGGAACATGCCGAGCGTAAATTTCATCGGCATAGTCAGATCTTTGCCTTTGCTACCCAGTCGGGTGTAAATCGCTGCCAGTACCGGACTGGCGACGACCACCCAGAATGGGTTCAGCGCCTGAAAACTCACCGGGTTAATGGCGAATCCAAGAATTTCATGATGCACGTTATTAATCGCAAAGAAGTTCAGCGAGGTAGGCATCTGCGCATACAGAATGTAAAACAGCACGGCTTCAATCATCAGAATAAACGCCACGAACATTTTATTGCGGCCGGTTTTATCCAGACGAAACGCTTCGCGAAAGAAGAAAATAGTGACGACGATAGAAAGGACGATGAGCACCAGATTGGCAATCTTAACGTTGTGCATCAGCCAGGCGCAGAGGAAAATCATGACGACGGTGCCGAGCAGTACCAGCAGCAAATTGCGAAAACGTAGCGGTTTATGATCCGGTTCAGAACCGATATTTTTCACCATGCCACGGCAGGCGAAGTACACCAGAAGCGCAACAATTAAACCAGCGCCGCACAGATTATAGGTCACCGCATAGCCAAATTTATCGGCAATCACCGGCGCCAGCGATAGCGATAACAAAGAACCGATGTTAATTGACATATAAAACAGGGTGAAAGCGCCATCCAGCCGGGGATCTTTAGGCTGATAGCATTTAGAGAGCAGGCTGGCGGGATTGGCTTTAAATAACCCGTTGCCCACGGCAATCGTACCCAGTGCGATAAAAATCAGATCGGGATTTAATAGCGACATGCCGGTCATAAAATAGCCAATCGCCAACACAATCGCGCCCAGGACCAGGGTGCGTTTAGTCCCTAACAGATGGTCGCCAACATAGCCGCCGATGGAGATCAGGCCATAAACCAGCGCTGCAAAAGCGCCAAAGGTAATAAAGGCCTGTTCCTGAGAAAAACCCAATTGTTTAACGAAAAAGACCGCCAGGATGCCCTGGACGCCGTAATAGCCAAATCGTTCCCATAATTCTACAAAAAAGATCATGAAGAATGGACGAGGTTGCTGCAGCAAGCCCGTAGGTGCAGTTGTATTCATATTCCTTCGCCTTTCAATGCCATCCCGAAACGTATGAGCGCGTATATCAAAACGCGCCGAAAAGTCTTACCCTGATATAGACTGCGGTTATTAGCCTGATTAATAGGTTATTATACAAATGATACGCAAACTAATTAGTGGATCACACTAATTATGTTTGGTGTGATGGAATGATGTACTGAGTGCTGCGAAGAGGGGGGGATAAACAAAACGCCCACATAAGCGGGCGTTGTTGTTGATAGCCGGAATTTGCCTGATGGTTCAGGCTAACCTGATTGACTATAGACCAGATAAGGTCTTAGCCGCCAGCCAGCACGGCAAGTATTACTCTTCTTCGTCGCGCAGCGGAACAATCAGCATGTCAACGTGAACGGTGTTGATCAACTGGCGCGCAGAAGACATCAGTTTGCTCCAGAAGTCCTGGTGATGACCGCAAACGACCAGATCCATATCGTATTTCTTGATGGCGTCAACCAGCACCTGGCCCAAATCGCCGCTACCGCTCAGGGTTTCAGTGATAGGGTAGCCAGCGTTGGTAGACAGCTCGGTCAGCGCGTGGTGGGTTTCTTCGGAGATACGTTTCTGCATATCGCCCAGATTGACGTCAATCAGGCCGGTGTACAGGTCTGAATAATTCACGTCAACGTGGATGAGGGAGATTTTCGCGTTGTAGGGGCGCGCCATAGAGACCGCTTTTTCAACCAGAACTTTACTTTCCGGGGAGAGATCAACTGCGATAAGAATGTGTTTATAAGCCATAGTGTTACTCCTTCCATAAGTTGTCGATGACCATTGAGCTACTGGCGTTTCTTATGCCGCCGCGTCACCCGCGTCCTGCGAACTCTATGCGCGGGGCTAGCTCAACAGTTTACCATAACTATCCTTACATTATAGCGACCAGGATAATCCGTCAATCTGCCTTGCTTGCCAGCTAGTTAAACAAAATTTTCAGTGAATTGCATTGATAGTGATTAACCTTCTGGTAAAAAAATTAACTGATCTCCTACAATGTGTATAAGAGCCGTTTGAATGCGGAGCGTTAATATGGACGGCTTTCGTAGTACTCTTTCACTGATTGTCTGGCAGGGTATCGGGGAGCGGTAGTCCCGGAGAGGAACTCCGTGGGCGGGTCGCCGGGGAGGAGATATGATAAGCACCGTCTCACTATTCTGGGCTTTATGTGTCGTTTGCATTGTTAATATGGCGCGCTATTTCTCATCGCTACGCGCACTGTTAGTGGTACTTCGTGGTTGCGATCCTTTGCTCTATCAATATGTCGATGGCGGCGGCTTCTTTACCACGCATGGTCAGCCCAACAAACAGGTGCGCCTGGTATGGTATATCTACGCTCAGCGCTATCGCGATCATCATGATGAAGAATTTATTCGCCGTTGTGAACGCGTGCGCCGCCAGTTTCTGCTGACCAGCGCGTTATGCGGTTTGGTGGTGGTGAGCTTGATTGCGCTCATGATTTGGCACTGAATAAAAAAAGCGGGCCAGTTTCCTGACCCGCTCGTGTTAGATAAGCCATCCCGGATGACGCCGCTTGTAGCGGCCTGTCAGGCCTGTGTTGCTTCATTCTGACAGGCCGGATTAGCGACAGCGCTATCCGGCCCATTTGGCTTAAATAATCTTCAGGGAAAGCCAGTACAGCACGCCGGAAAGAATAATCGCCGCCGGTAACGTAAATACCCAGGCCATCAGAATGCTGGTCACGGTTTTACGCTGCAACCCGCCGCCATCAACGACCATGGTTCCCGCCACTGAAGAGGAGAGTACGTGGGTGGTAGAAACTGGCATACCGGTGTAGCTGGCAAGACCGATAGAGACTGCCGCCGTCATCTGCGCCGACATTCCCTGCGCATACGTCATGCCTTTTTTACCAATTTTCTCGCCGATAGTGGTCGCCACGCGACGCCAGCCGATCATCGTACCAATACCCAGCGCCAACGCCACTGCCATAATGATCCACACCGGCGCATACTCAATGGTGCTTAACATATCGGTCTTCAGCTTTTTCAGCAGGCGCTGGTCATCGCTGCTTACGCCAGGCAATTTCACGACTTTGTCGGTCGTGTCGGAAATGCACAGCATAATGCGACGCAACTGACTACGCTGTTCAACGCTTAACTTGTCGTAGCTTTCCACGTTTGCCAGCATCCCTTTCGCACGGTTAAGCGCGTTAATGGTGTTAGCCGGATGGCAGTGGAATTCAGTCGGTTCAGTCGCGCCCGGCTCCGGAGAGGGAATCAGTTGGTCAACGCCGGTGACGGCTTTCAGCAGGTCAGGACGCTGCTCAAAGTACGTTTCGACATTGTTGATAGCATCGCGCGTACGGGTGATTTCGTAGCTGGAGGCATTCATATTGACCACGAAACCCGCAGGCGCGACGCCAATCAGCACCAGCATGACCAGGCCAATGCCTTTCTGACCATCGTTCGCGCCATGCGAAAACGCCACGCCGATAGCTGAGAGGATCAGCGCGATACGCGTCCAGAACGGCGGCTTTTTCTTGCCGTCTTTCTTTTCACGTTCGGCTGGCGTCAGGTGGATACGGGCGCGTTTCTTAGTACCGCTCCAGTAGCGGCGCAGCAAGAAAATCAGACCGCCGGCGAATACCAGACCGACAATAGGGGAAATAATGAGTGAACCGAAAATATTGATAACTTTCGGGATGTTAAGCGCATCCACCACTGACGTGCCGGTCATCATCGCATTGGTTAAACCGATGCCGATAATGGCGCCAATCAGCGTGTGGGAACTGGACGCCGGCAACCCGAAATACCAGGTACCGAGGTTCCAGATAATCGCCGCCAGCAACATGGAAAAGACCATAGCGAGGCCGTGCGCGGAACCCATGTTGAGCAGGAGATCCGTCGGTAGCATATGCACAATGGCATACGCCACGCTGAGACCCCCCAACAGAACGCCAAAAAAGTTAAACACCGCCGCCATGACAACCGCCAGTTGCGAACGCATCGCACGGGTGTAAATCACGGTTGCGACTGCATTGGCTGTATCATGGAAGCCGTTAATCGCTTCGTAGAACAGCACAAAAGCCAGAGCAAGCAATAATAAAAGCCCGGTATGTAAATCCAGGCCAGCAAACAAATGTAGCATAGGACGTTACGCCATTTTGAGGACATGAACGCGGCGCATTATCAGTGACTTTGGCGGCGCGGGCAAAGTGAAATATAGACTTTTTTTGATGTACTTCGTGCTTTGTTTGATATCACTAAAGAATTATCTTATATATTTCAGATAAATACCATTTTCAGGCGCTTTTCGCGCTGGTGCGACCACTGAGGAAACTTTACAATTCCCGCCCGAATTTGAGAGAGGAAGGCGACGTGGAAAGGTTTGATGCCGTTATTATAGGCGCTGGCGCAGCGGGCATGTTTTGCGCCGCGCAGGCAGGACAGGCGGGTAGCCGCGTGCTGCTCATCGATAATGGCAAGAAGCCAGGACGTAAAATCCTCATGTCCGGTGGTGGACGCTGCAACTTTACTAATCTTTATGTTGAGCCTGCTGCGTATTTGAGCCAGAACCCCCATTTTTGCAAATCAGCATTAGCCCGCTATACCCAGTGGGACTTTATCGATCTGGTCGGCAGGTATGGGATAGCCTGGCATGAGAAAACGCTGGGACAGCTTTTTTGCGATGATTCCGCCCAACGCATTGTCGATATGCTGGTTGCCGAGTGCGACAAAGGCGGCGTAACGATGCGCCTGCGTAGCGAGGTATTGAGCGTCGAGCGTGATGAGTCGGGTTTCATACTGGCGTTGAACGGCGAGACGGTGACTACGCAAAAGTTGGTGATTGCCAGCGGCGGCCTGTCGATGCCGGGGCTTGGCGCATCACCGTTTGGCTATAAAATCGCCGAACAGTTTGGTCTCAAGGTGTTGCCGACGCGCGCCGGGCTGGTGCCCTTTACGCTACATAAGCCGCTGTTAGAACAGCTCCAGACGCTGTCTGGCGTCTCTGTGCCCTGCGTGATTACCGCCCGCAATGGCACGGTATTTCGGGAAAACCTACTTTTTACCCATCGTGGGCTGTCCGGCCCCGCCGTTTTACAGATTTCCAGCTACTGGCAACCGGGCGAGTTAGTGAGCATTAACTTATTGCCGGACCTCTCGCTGGAAGATGTTCTCAATGAACAGCGTAACGCGCACCCGAACCAGAGTCTGAAGAACACGCTGGCGATGCATCTGCCGAAACGGTTGGTGGAGTGTTTACAACAGTTGGGGCACATCCCGGATGTATCGCTCAGACAGTTGAACGTTCGTGACCAGCAGGCGTTGGTTGACACGCTTACGGCCTGGCAAGTGCAGCCTAACGGCACCGAAGGCTATCGGACAGCGGAAGTGACGCTGGGCGGCGTGGATACAAACGAGCTATCATCGCGGACTATGGAAGCGCGCCGCGTGCCGGGCCTCTATTTTATCGGCGAAGTGATGGACGTCACCGGTTGGTTGGGCGGCTATAACTTCCAGTGGGCGTGGTCGAGCGCCTGGGCCTGCGCGCAGGATTTGGCGGCAAAACGCTAAATACCATTACAAACAATAAGCGAATAGACATCCCGGACAGAGGTGTTAGTATCGATTTATAGCAGTTATGAGTATGCGTGTTTCATTTACGGCCAGGAACGCTGATGATGACAACATTACTCCCTCTTTTTCGGGTACCTACATCATTCACTCCCTTTGACGGCGAGCGCTTCATCGGCGTCTGCTCGTCGTCTGGCCCCTTTTCTTTTTTCATTCTTATCCCGGATGGAAACCCCCGCTGAGCGCACGCCCGGCGGACTTTGTGGCACGCATGGTTAGACAACAGGGATTACGGCGGGTCGATTATGGACAAAATGAAGCGTCATCTGGTGTGGTGGGGTGCGGGGATTCTTGTGGCGATGGCCGCGATAGCCTGGTGGATGCTGCGCCCTGCGGGAATACCGGAGGGGTTTGCCGCCAGCAACGGCAGAATTGAAGCCACCGAAGTGGATATTGCCACTAAGATTGCCGGGCGTATTGATACCATCCTCGTTTCGGAAGGGCAGTTCGTTCGTCAGGGCGAGGTGCTGGCGAAAATGGATACCCGCGTATTGCAGGAGCAGCGGCTGGAGGCGATTGCGCAGATTAAAGAGGCCGAGAGCGCAGTTGCCGCCGCCCGTGCCTTGCTGGAGCAACGCCAGAGTGAAATGCGCGCCGCGCAGTCGGTCGTCAAACAGCGGGAAGCTGAGCTGGACTCCGTCTCTAAACGTCACGTGCGTTCCCGTTCGCTGTCGCAGCGTGGCGCGGTATCTGTACAACAGTTAGATGACGATCGCGCGGCGGCGGAAAGCGCGCGCGCCGCCCTGGAGACCGCCAAAGCGCAGGTATCTGCGGCAAAAGCGGCGATTGAGGCTGCGCGTACCAGTATTATCCAGGCGCAAACGCGTGTGGAAGCGGCGCAGGCGACCGAGCGGCGTATTGCCGCCGACATCGACGACAGCGAATTAAAAGCGCCGCGCGATGGACGCGTGCAGTACCGCGTTGCGGAGCCGGGCGAAGTGTTATCGGCTGGCGGCCGGGTGCTGAACATGGTCGATCTCAGCGATGTTTATATGACATTTTTCCTGCCGACCGAACAGGCGGGGTTGTTGAAGATCGGCGGCGAAGCGCGACTGGTGCTGGACGCCGCGCCGGATCTGCGTATTCCGGCGACGATCAGTTTTGTCGCCAGCGTGGCGCAGTTCACGCCCAAAACCGTGGAAACCCACGATGAACGGCTGAAGCTGATGTTCCGAGTGAAGGCGCGTATTCCGCCAGAGCTGCTGCGACAGCATCTGGAATATGTCAAAACCGGTTTGCCGGGAATGGCCTGGGTTCGTCTGGACGAGCGCGTGCCCTGGCCTGACGCTCTAAGCGTGAGGCTGTCGCAATGACGTCGCTGACGCTGGTGCCTGTTCCTCCCGTGGCGCAGCTTGAGGGGGTGAGCCAGCATTACGGAAAAACGGTCGCGCTGAACAATATCACGCTGGACATTCCCGCCCGTAGTATGGTCGGGCTGATTGGTCCGGACGGGGTGGGTAAGTCGAGCCTGCTGTCGCTGATTTCTGGCGCGCGGGTGATTGAGCAAGGGAACGTTATCGTCCTGGGCGGCGATATGCGCGATGCGAAACATCGCCGCGACGTCTGTCCGCGCATCGCCTGGATGCCGCAGGGGCTGGGGAAAAACCTTTATCACACGCTATCGGTTTATGAGAACGTCGATTTTTTCGCTCGTCTCTTTGGTCATGACAAAGCTGAACGCGAAGCGCGTATTACCGAGCTACTGAACAGCACCGGCCTGGCGCCGTTTCGTGACCGTCCTGCCGGGAAGCTGTCCGGTGGGATGAAACAAAAGCTGGGGCTGTGCTGTGCGCTGATTCATGACCCGGAATTGCTGATTCTTGATGAGCCTACCACCGGCGTGGACCCGCTCTCCCGCGCTCAGTTCTGGGACTTAATCGACAGTATCCGCCAACGGCAGACCAATATGAGCGTGTTGGTCGCAACGGCCTATATGGAAGAGGCGGAGCGTTTTGACTGGCTGGTGGCGATGAATGCGGGCGAGATACTGGCAACCGGCAGCGCGCAGCAACTGCGGGCAAAAACCCATAGTGCGACGCTGGAGCAGGCGTTTATCGCCCTGTTGCCAGAAGCGCAGCGTCAGGCGCATAAGCCAGTGGTGATCCCCCCCTATCACGCTGAGCAGGAAGAGATTGCCATTGAGGCGAAAGATCTGACCATGCGCTTCGGTAAGTTTGTCGCGGTTGACCATGTTAATTTCCGCATTCCGCGCGGCGAGATTTTTGGCTTCCTCGGTTCAAACGGTTGCGGCAAATCGACCACCATGAAAATGCTGACCGGTCTGCTTCCCGCCAGCGAAGGCCAGGCCTGGCTATTTGGCCAGCCGGTAGACCCGAACGACATCGATACCCGTCGCCGGGTCGGGTATATGTCGCAGGCTTTTTCGCTCTATAACGAACTCACCGTGCGGCAGAATCTGGAACTTCATGCCCGCCTGTTTCATATTCCGCCAGCGGAGATCCCGGCGCGCGTCGCGCAGATGATCGAACGCTTTATGCTAACGGAGGTGGAAGATACGCTCCCCGCTTCGTTGCCGCTCGGTATCCGCCAGCGTTTATCGCTGGCGGTAGCGGTGATCCATCGCCCGGAAATGCTGATTCTTGATGAGCCAACGTCCGGCGTTGATCCGGTCGCCAGGGATATGTTCTGGCAGCTTATGGTCGATCTTTCGCGTCAGGATAAGGTGACGATTTTTATCTCGACCCATTTTATGAACGAAGCGGAACGTTGCGACCGAATGTCATTGATGCACGCCGGTAAAGTGCTCGCCAGCGGGACGCCGCAGGAATTGGTGCAACAGCGGGGCGCGGCCAATCTGGAAGCGGCGTTTATTTCCTGGCTACAGGAAGCTGCGGGAGCGGCGCCTGAAACCCCAATACCGCCATCCCAGACGCCTGCCGCGTCAGGTAAACCGTCGCGGCAGGGATTGAGCTTCCGGCGTTTGTTCAGCTACAGTCGCCGCGAAGCGCTGGAGCTACGCCGCGATCCGGTACGCTCGACGCTGGCGCTGCTGGGAACGGTAATTCTGATGCTGATTATGGGCTATGGCATCAGTATGGACGTGGAGAACCTGCGTTTTGCCGTACTCGACCGCGATCAAACCGTCAGCAGCCAGGCATGGTCGCTCAATCTGGCGGGATCGCGCTATTTTATCGAACAGCCGCCGCTCGCCAGCTATGACGAGCTTGACCGGCGGATGCGTTCGGGAGAGTTGGCGGTTGCCATTGAGATCCCGCCTAATTTTGGCCGCGATATTGCTCGCGGTACGCCAGCGCAGATTGGCGTCTGGGTGGATGGCGCTATGCCCAGCCGCGCCGAGACGGTGAAGGGGTACGTTCAGGCGATGCACCAAAGCTGGCTGCAGGAGGCGGCGAGTCGTCAGCCGAACCCGGTTAAACAGACCGGGCTGCTCAACATTGAAACGCGCTATCGCTATAATCCGGATGTGAAAAGTCTGCCCGCTATCGTTCCGGCGGTCATTCCGCTGCTGCTCATGATGATCCCGTCAATGCTTAGCGCCCTGAGCGTGGTGCGGGAGAAAGAGCTGGGGTCGATGATTAATCTGTACGTAACGCCGACGACGCGCAGCGAATTTTTGCTGGGTAAACAACTGCCGTATATCGCGCTGGGTATGCTGAACTTTTTGCTACTGTGCGCGCTGTCGGTCTTTGTGTTCGGCGTGCCGCTGAAAGGCAGCTTTCTCACGCTTACCCTCGCGGCGCTGCTTTACGTCATCATCGCCACCGGTCTGGGGCTGCTGATCTCCACGTTTATGAAGAGCCAAATCGCCGCTATTTTTGGGACGTCGATTATTACCCTCATTCCGGCAACACAATTTTCTGGCATGATCGATCCGGTGGCTTCGCTGGAAGGACCGGGAAGATGGATCGGCGAGATCTACCCGACCAGCCATTTTCTGACGATCGCGCGTGGGACGTTTTCCAAAGCGTTGGATCTGTCCGATCTCTGGCCGTTATTTATGCCGTTACTGATTGCCGTCCCGGTGGTGATGGGTCTGAGCATTCTGCTGCTGAAAAAACAGGAGGGGTAATGCGCGGATTACGTAATATTTATAATCTCGGCGTTAAAGAACTGCGCAGTCTGCTGGGCGACAAAGCGATGCTGGCGCTGATCGTCTTCGCCTTTACGATTTCGGTTTACTCCTCCGCTACCGTCCTGCCCGGTTCGTTGCATCTTGCCCCTATCGCCATCGCCGATATGGATCAGTCACAGTTGTCGAACCGTATTGTGAATAGTTTTTACCGCCCGTGGTTTCTGCCGCCGGAGATGATTACGGCAACGGAAATGGATGCCGGACTGGATGCCGGACGCTATACCTTTGCGGTCAATATTCCGCCGAATTTCCAGCGTGATGTGCTGGCCGGACGTCAGCCTGATATTCAGGTTAACGTCGATGCGACGCGCATGAGCCAGGCGTTTACCGGCAACAGTTATATCCAGAATATTATTAGCGGCGAGGTCAACAGCTTTGTGGCGCGCGCGCGGGGAGATAACGTTCAGCCGGTGTCGCTGGAGATTCGGATGCGCTTTAACCCGAATCTGGACCCGGCGTGGTTTGGCGGCGTGATGGCGATTATCAACAACATTACCATGCTGGCGATAGTGCTGACCGGATCGGCGCTGATCCGCGAGCGAGAACACGGCACGGTAGAGCATCTGTTGGTGATGCCGGTCACGCCCTTTGAGATCATGATGGCGAAAGTATGGTCGATGGGGCTGGTTGTGCTGGTGGTTTCCGGTTTGTCTTTGATGCTGATGGTGAAAGGCGTACTTGGCGTACCGATTGAAGGATCGATCCCATTGTTTATGTTGGGCGTGGCGCTGAGCCTGTTCGCTACCACTTCAATTGGGATTTTTATGGGCACCATTGCCCGTTCGATGCCGCAGCTGGGGTTATTAATGATTCTGGTACTGTTGCCGCTACAAATGCTTTCCGGCGGTTCCACGCCGCGCGAAAGTATGCCGCAGGCGGTGCAGGATATTATGCTGACCATGCCGACGACGCATTTTGTCAGTCTTGCCCAGGCGATTCTTTATCGCGGCGCAGGTTTGAGTATCGTCTGGCCGCAGTTCCTGACCCTGCTGGCGATAGGCGGCGTGTTCTTCCTGATAGCGCTGTTACGCTTCAGAAAAACGATTGGCACGATGGCGTAAACATTATTGCCGGAGGGCGGCTGCGCCTTATCTGGCCTACAAACGACAGACGTGCGAACGTAGGCCGGGCAAGCGAAGCCCCCCCCGGCAAGGCGCTGGGGCGTTAGTCTTCTTTCGGCAAGCACTGCAAGTGGCCGTGGCGCACGCCGCGCTGGGCGATAACATCATCGGCAAAATGCTGTACGTCGCCCATATCGCCCTTCAGAACGGCGATCTCCAGACAGTCATCGTGGTTGATATGGACGTGCAGCGTGGCGACGGATAAATCATGATGATGATGCTGGGTGGAGACGATGCGGCTGGCTAAATCCCGTTTCTCATGTTCATAAACATATGAAAGTACCGCGAAACCCTGTGTACCGTGTTCCTGGGTGGCCTCCTGCGCCAGAGCGCCGCGCAGAATATCACGGATCGCTTCGGAGCGATTGTTATAGCCGCGTCGCTGGCTCAGGCTGTCCAGCGTTTCCAGTAAATCGTCATCGAGGGTGATGGTGACACGTTGCATCTGACTTAAACCTTTTGGTATGGCGCGTCGGCGCATGGGAAGCTCCGCATTTTGTAACACACGTCCGCCGCCAGAGGGAAAAATTAATGTGTCATAACGCTTTCGTTACCGTCTGCGGCGTCAGCGTAAACGGTGTGGGGGTACAGACTGCCAGACTGAGCGTATCGAGCTGACACTGGCTGACCGACAAGGCAGAGGGCAACGTGCTGTCCACGCTGACGATTTGCCAGGCGCTGCCGCCGCGTTGTTTTACGATGGCTTCTTTACGCGTCCAGATACGCCAGAAGGCCGCCAGTTGTCGCTCCGGACGTTCCGCTTCCATTTCAGCATGTTCGCCGAGGCTGAATACCGCATTTGCCAGCGAACGCCAGTTATCGCGCGGGCGGATCACTTCAATATCGCAGCCGACTTCACCTTCGTCGCTAAGCAACAGAGCAATAGTGTCGCCGCTATGGCTGAGGTTAAACCACAGCGGCGTTCCGGCGGAAAAAGCCGGTTTACCCTGTTCGCCATACACCATTTCCGGTAGCGGCGAGAGCGCACGGGAAAGCAGCACGCGCCCGGCCAGCCAGCTTGCCCGGCGAACGCCCTGCGGTGCCTGAGCGATTAACGCGTCGGGCAATTGACCTGCGCTTAATGTTGACACTTTTCCCAGAACGATCTGGTACATATCAGGACCAACGTTGCCTATGAAGAAGAGGAGATTGTAGCATCTGTCGCCTCATCCCGGTAAACGGCTTTTCGGTCGGCCTGGCCCCAGTAAGATCGCCAGTTTGCTGCCGCCTTTAGTGGTTTCCATCCAGATTTTGCAGACGCTGGTCAAAGGAACGGACAAGAGCATCCCGACCGGGCCTAATAGCCATCCCCAGACCAATAACGAAAGAAATACCACCAGCGTGGACATTCCCAGACGATGGCCCATCATGCGTGGCTCCATAATGTTGCCAATCACCATATGGACCACCAAAAAGAGCGCGCCGACCAGTACGCACTCGTAAAAGCCGTTAAATAACAGCGCCTGAATCATGGGGGGAACGGCGGAAATCACCGAGCCGATATTAGGAACGTAATTGAGCAAAAAGGCCAGTACGCCCCACATTAGCGCAAACTGAATACCCATTAACGCCAGCCCCAGCCAGATAATCGCGCCCGTCCATAAACTGAGCAGCGTTTTCAGCGCCAGATAATGCGAGACGCCTTTCAGGGCGCGGTGCAGGCCGGCAATATGGATTTGTGGATTGTTTAGCGCGAAACGTAATTTATAAGGCACGTGACGCACCTCAAACAGCATAAAAACCACGGTCATCACCAGCAGCACAATGCTTGCCATCGCGCCCGATACGCCGGTCATTAATGTTGTGGTGAAGAGCATGATTTTATCGGAGTCCATCCCGCGGAGCATACGTTCCGGCGACATATGTAAATTCAGGAAGGGCATTAACTCCTGAAGGTGTAAGACTTTACGCGTCAGTTCCTTGCTGTATTTAGGCAGCATAGCGATAAATTCATTAAGCGATGCGGCAAGCACACCCACCAGCGCGGTAAGCACGATCAGCATGACGACCACCACGATAGTAATCGCCAGCGGTCGCTTCACGCCCCGGCGAATAAACCAGGTCACTAATGGATTAAGAACAATGGCGAAAAAGAGCGCCAGCAAGAGTTGTACAATAATATCCGCCGCGGCATGAATCCCGGCGAGAATAATGACCAGGGAGGCCAGTTTCAGCAGAATATGCATACCCGTTTTGTCAGGTTGAGCGGTTGCCATGAAGTTTTCCTTGTTGTGTTTTTTTCTAAGTGTAGCGGCTGCCCTGATACCGATAATCTGAATCTCACTACTGATTTTCACCGCGCGCCATGATAGAAAAGAAAACATGTTGTAAAAATGCGGTGATACTCATGCCCGAACCCGTCGCTGAACCGGCGCTAAACGGATTGCGCCTCAATCTGCGTATTGTCTCCATTGTGATGTTTAACTTTGCCAGCTACCTGACCATCGGCCTGCCGCTCGCCGTCTTGCCCGGCTATGTGCATGATGCGATGGGATTCAGCGCGTTCTGGGCGGGGCTTATTATCAGCCTGCAATACTTCGCCACTCTGTTAAGCCGTCCCCATGCCGGGCGGTATGCGGATGTATTAGGGCCGAAAAAAATCGTTGTCTTTGGCTTATGCGGCTGTTTTTTAAGCGGACTCGGCTACCTGCTGGCGGATATCGCCAGCGCCTGGCCGCTGATCAGTTTGTTGCTACTGGGGCTGGGTCGCGTGATTTTGGGGATTGGGCAAAGTTTTGCCGGCACCGGTTCGACACTGTGGGGCGTCGGCGTCGTCGGGTCGTTGCATATTGGTCGGGTCATCTCCTGGAACGGTATCGTTACCTACGGCGCAATGGCGATGGGCGCGCCGCTGGGCGTGCTGTGTTATGCCTGGGGCGGGTTGCAGGGACTGGCGCTAACGGTGATGAGCGTGGCGCTGTTGGCGATACTGTTAGCGCTTCCACGTCCGTCGGTGAAGGCGAACAAAGGCAAGCCGCTGCCGTTTCGCGCGGTGCTGGGGCGTGTCTGGCTGTATGGTATGGCGTTGGCGCTGGCCTCGGCAGGGTTTGGCGTCATCGCGACGTTTATTACCTTATTTTATGAGGCTAAAGGCTGGGATGGCGCCGCTTTTGCGCTCACGTTATTTAGCGTCGCGTTTGTCGGCACGCGTTTGCTGTTCCCTAACGGCATCAATCGCTTAGGCGGGTTGAATGTCGCCATGATCTGCTTTGGCGTGGAGATTATTGGTCTGTTGCTGGTGGGGACGGCAGCCATGCCGTGGATGGCAAAAATCGGCGTTTTACTCACGGGGATGGGGTTTTCGCTGGTCTTTCCGGCGCTGGGTGTGGTGGCCGTCAAAGCCGTGCCGCCGCAGAACCAGGGCGCGGCGCTGGCGACCTATACCGTCTTTATGGATATGTCTTTGGGCGTTACCGGGCCGCTGGCGGGACTGGTGATGACCTGGGCGGGCGTGCCGGTGATTTATCTGGCGGCAGCCGGGCTGGTAGCGATGGCGCTATTGCTGACCTGGCGCTTAAAAAAACGGCCTCCGTCTGCACTGCCGGAGGCCGCATCATCATCGTAAAGGTTACTTAATAACTAACGTATTGATGATGTTTTCAGCCGTGGTTTGCGCTTTTTGCTGATTGTCCGCAGGCAACGTAACCTGAATCGTCAGCAATTGGTTATCCACTTTGCCCAGCACGATGGAAGAGTACGCCGTCTGGCCCTTCGCGGAGATAATGCTGTCCAGTTGTTGCAACGTATGGCCTTTGAGCTCAATAGACTTATTGGTGACGACCTGAAGCTGCGGGTCGCGGCTACGCTGTTGCTCAAGCAGGCGGTTCGCCAGCACCGGCAACGCTTCATCGGTATTATCGCCGACGATAACAATCACCGCTTTCTGGCCCGTTGGGTCAGAATAAACGTGCATATTATTCGCCTGGGTGCCCAGCTTACCGCTTTGATCGGTCATATCCGCCGGCAGTGAGAAACTGAGTTTGCCATCCATCAGGCTGATGGGCTGACCGGAGGCCTGGCTTTCTGCGGCGGCGCTTTCTGCCGACGCTTTTGTATCGTTGTTATCACAGGCCGCAAGCCCCATAACCAGCAGGCCAATACCGGCATATTTAACCAAATTGCGCATTGACTTCTTCCTTTCGATAAACGGCCATAACGGCTCATTCGCTCATCTTATCACAACTCGGAAAACGAACCTTTAACTTGCCGGTAATGGGAAAATTTCAGATTTATCTGCCAGCTTTTTTAGCAACATATTCAGTAGAACGCCGTACATCGGCAGGAAGAAAATAATGCTGATGAGCACCTTAAAGCAATAATCCACCAGCGCAATTTCCATCCAGTGCCCGGCCATAAAGGCATCCGGGCTTCGCCAGAACGCAATAAAGAAAAAGGCAAGGGTATCGCTGATATTGCCAAACAGCGTTGACGCGGTCGGCGCCAGCCACCAGCGACGATTTTGGCGCAGGCGGTTAAACACATGGACATCAAGGATCTGTCCCAGCGCGTAGGCCATAAAGCTGGCGGCGGCGATACGGGCGACAAACAGATTAAAGTTCGCCAACGCGGCGAAACCTTGCCAGGCACCCATATAGAACAGCGATGACACCACATACGACACCAGCAGCGCAGGGATCATGACGGCGAAGATAATGCGGCGCGCCAGCGGTGCGCCAAAAATACGCACGGTAAGATCGGTGGCGAGAAAAATAAAAGGAAAACTAAACGCACCCCAGGTCGTGTGGAAACCAAAAATAGTGATGGGGAGCTGCACCAGATAGTTACTGGAAATGATCACCAGTAAATGGAATAGCGATAGCCAGAACAACGCTTTTATGCGCTGTGATTGTGTAAACGGAGTCATATTGTGACCTTTTTGTTGGATGGGGTGAGGGAACCCAATAAAGAACCGCCGCATAATACTGTTTTGCGCTGGCATTGCAATGGCTAATTTTCACGCAATCGTTAACCTGCCTGGCTTACTGACGAAGATGGGCGTAAAATATCGCCGTTTTTCTACCATTGAGACGAAGATGAGCGATCTGTTTTCCTCCCCTGACCATACGCTTGACGCCCTGGGGCTGCGTTGCCCTGAACCGGTAATGATGGTGCGCAAGACGGTGCGCAACATGCAAACTGGCGAAACATTGCTGATTATCGCCGACGATCCGGCGACGACGCGTGATATTCCGGGGTTCTGTACCTTTATGGAACACGATTTGCTGGCGCAAGAGACGGAGGGTCTGCCGTACCGCTATTTATTGCGTAAGGCGCATTAACCGCACGGCAGATAACATTCTGATTAGAAGCTTTCCCAGTTCGCCTGTTCTGTGGCGGGCTGTGGCGTTAAGCCTTTGCTTAACGGCGTCGGCGACGCCTCCCGACGAGGCTGTTTCTGGATGCGGAACGCGGCGACCGCCTGACGAAGTTCGTTAGCCTGATCTTCCAGCGCCGCCGCCGCTGCTGCGGATTCCTCTACCAGCGAGGCGTTTTGCTGCGTCACGCTGTCCATTTCCGATACCGCCTGCGCCACCTGCTCAATGCCTTTGCTTTGCTCATCGGAGGCAGAGGCGATTTCGCCCATAATATCGGTCACGCGGGTCACGGCGTTGACGATCTCTTTCATGGTTTCTCCCGCTTCGCGTACCTGCGTAGAGCCGGTATCAATGCGCGACACGGAGTTTTCAATCAGCACTTTGATCTCTTTGGCGGCCTGCGCGCTACGGCTGGCCAACGTGCGTACCTCTCCGGCCACAACCGCGAATCCTCGCCCCTGTTCGCCGGCGCGGGCGGCTTCTACCGCGGCGTTCAGCGCCAGGATATTAGTCTGGAAGGCGATACCGTCAATCACGCTGGTGATGTCCACGATTTTTTCCGAGCTTTCGGCGATATCGTTCATGGTGCTCACTACGTTATCCACCACGCGTCCTCCTTTACGCGCGGTTTCTGATGCGGTTTTCGCCAGACCCGTCGCTTGGCGTGCGTTATCGGTGTTTTGCCGTACCGTGGCGGTTAACTGTTCCATGCTGGCGGCGGTCTCCTCCAGCGCCGAGGCCTGCTGTTCGGTACGGGAAGAGAGGTCGCTGCTGCCGGCGGAAATTTCACCTGCGCCAGTATAGATAGAGTCTGCGTTATCGCGCACCGCGCTGACGGTACGGATTAACGACTGCTGCATCGTTTTGAGACCGGCAGCCAGTTGGCCCATTTCACTGCGTCCTTCGGCCTCTATCTCATGGGTAAGATCGCCGTCGGCGATAGTTTGAATGTGCGCCATAATCCGTTGCAGCGGGCGGAGTAGAACGCGTTGCAGCCCCAGCCAGATAAACGCCAGTACGATGAGCACGATAAGTAGAATTATCCCCAGCGTCCATTGCATCTGGGTAAAACTGCTCTGATTCTGATCGCTGGCTAATTTTATTAATTGCGCATTTTGAGAGAGCCACTGGTCATATACCTGCTCCATGTCATCCTGCGCTTTTTGCGCGTCAAGGTTGCCATAGGCGGCGTAATTATCGGCTTTAAGATAGTGGATAGACTGCTGCAAAACGTCATACATCTGCTTAAAGCTGGCTTCGGCCTGGGCATCCAACGCCGGATCTTTTCCCGCGATCGCTTCGGAGTTCACGTAGTTGTTGAAATGCTTTTCCGCTTCGTTGAGCGACGCGCCAGCGTTGGTTAACAGTGTGTTCATGGCGTCCAGCGAGGCGGGATCGCGCTGATTTTTTAACATGCGTATCGCCACGCGGTTAATGGTGACGCGGGTTTCGATCAATGTCTGAAAACTGCCGCCCAGTTCCTGTTGTTGGTAACTCAGCGCGCTCGCATTCTGGAAATTCAGCCGATCGCTGCTGACGGCGGAATAAAACAGTATTCCTGTCACCAGCAATAAGGCGCTAAATATGCCCAGCGTCGCGATAACGCCGGTGATGACTTTGATATTTTTCATAGTGCCTAACATTCCTTATTTTGTAGACGGTATGATCAATATCGGTTGGATAAAAATTAACCTTACATCAAATCACGCTATTTCTGATTAATGGTTTGATAAGTAATAGAAAATAAATAATTTTCGCGTGAATAATATGAACAAAGAAAGGAATATCGCGGGATAACCCGGCGACATGCCGCCGGGTGGGAGAAGATTAGTTTTTACGCAGCAAACGTAGCGCGTTGGCGGTCACCAATACCGTGGCTCCCGTATCCGCCAGGATTGCCAGCCATAGCCCGGTAAAACCCAGTAGCGTCGTCACCAGGAAAATGGCTTTCAGCCCCAGCGCAATGGTGATGTTCTGCCGGATATTCGCGTGGGTAGCGCGCGCCAGCGTAATCATCTGCGCTAACCCGCGCAGACGGTTATGAGTAAGGGCGGCGTCAGCCGTTTCCAGCGCGACGTCAGTACCGCTGCCCATCGCAATTCCGATACTGGCGGCTTTCATCGCGGGCGCATCATTAATGCCGTCGCCCACCATTGCCAGCGGCGCTTGTTGGTTAAGGGCGGTGACTGCCCGCACCTTGTCTTCCGGCAGTAGTCCGGCTTTAAACGCCAGATCCAGCTCGCCGGCAATCGCTGCCGCCGCCCGTGGGTTATCGCCGGTCAGAATCACGCCGTTAACGCCTAACTGATGTAGTTCGCGGATGGCGTCGCGCGCATCGTCACGCAACGTATCCTGGAGGGCGAGGACGCCAACAACGGTCTCGTTACGTAGCACCAGAACCACCGTCTGCCCGGCGTTTTCCAGTTCGCTAATTTGCCCGGCAAACGCTGCCGCAGGCTGTTTTCCCGCCGCGCAAATCAGAATACGTTCGCCGTTAACCTGCGCTTCAATCCCGGTGCCGGCCAGCGTTCGTTGCGATTCCGCCGTCGGGATCGCCAGATCGCGTGTCTGCGCTTCGCGGACAATAGCCTGCGCCAGCGGGTGCGTAGCGCCTTGTTCTACGGCTGCCGCCAGCGCCAACAGTTCAGCTTCGCTGATACCGCTTGCCGGATGAATCGCCGTCACCCGTGGTTTACCAATGGTCAACGTACCGGTTTTATCAAAGGCGACCTGCGTGATACGGCCCAGTTGCTCCAGCGCTGCGCCGCCTTTAATCAATGCGCCGCGCCGTGCCGCCGCCGCCAGCCCGGAGGTAATGGCCGCGGGCGTGGAGATCACCAGCGCGCACGGGCAACCGATTAATAGCAGCGTCAGCCCTTTATAAATCCACTCCTGCCAGCCGCCATCGAACATCAGCGGCGGAATAAGCGTCACCAGCAGCGCGATGACCATAATGACTGGCGTATAGATGCGGCTGAAACGGTCAATAAACCGCTCAATGGGCGCACGGCGCTCTTCCGCCTCTTCAATCAGCGTCAGGATACGGTCAATCGCGCTGGCGCCAGGTTCAGATAACACCTCCAGGGTGACGAGACGGTCAACGCTGGTCGCGCCTGCCGGGACTTTGTCGCCCGTTGCGCGCTCCACCGGGATAGACTCGCCGGTGAGCGCGCTTTCATCAAAGCTGGCGAAACCGGAAACCAGTTTACCGTCGGCGGGTAAACGCCCCCCGGCGGCGACTTCGATAATATCGCCCGGTCGCAGGGTATTAATAGCGACCTCTTCCCGCACGCCGTCGCGCAAACGGGTCGCCGTTTCCGGTTTAAGCGCCATTAACGCGCTGACGCCTTTACGGGCGCGGCTGGCGGCCCATCCTTCCAGGCGCTCGCCGATGAGGAACAGCAGCAATACCATTGCCGCCTCCGCCGTCGCGCCAATAAACAACGCGCCAATGGCGGCGACGCTCATCAGCGTTTCAATAGCGAACCAACTGCCGCTTTTCATCAGCCGCAGCGCCTGGCGGGCAATAGGATACAGACCGACCAGAGTGGTGACGATAAAGGCCAGTTGGCCGAACGGGTGGTTAAATTGCTCCAGCCCCCAGCTTATCGCCATCATAATGATCAGCGTAATAAGCGGCAGGTTCTCTTTAAGACGAGATTCAGGCGCGGCGTCGCGCGAATCTTCGCTACGCAAGGTATAACCCGCCTTCTGTACGGCGCGTTCAATTTGCCCGCGGAGGTCGGCGTCGGCATCGACCACTAACTTTTCGGTGGCGAACAGCACTTGCGCCTGGTTGACGCCGCGAATTTGGCGTACCGCATTCTCCACTTTTCGGGCGCAGGCGGCGCAGTCCATGCCGGAGATTTTCCAGGTATAGCGCGTGCCTGCCACGGCAGTAGAAACAGGCGCGCTGGACGCGCAATGTTCTTCGCAGCAGCAGCTATCGGCCTTCTGTATTGCCGGGGCTAATCTGAAGGAGGTAAAGGGCGGGACTTTTTTGCCATCGGTATCAGGGGTCGACATAACGTCCTCCGGTTGATGATAATTTTCTCATTAACCGGAGAATACACTCTGGAGTCGACTCCAGAGTCAAGCGCTATTATTTACAGGTACAGCGAGCGAACAATCAGGAAGTGTCCTGCAAAGTAGCAGGCGGCGGCAATCGCGTTATCCGCCCGGAAACGGCGGCGGTAATGGCTACCCAGCCAGACGATATTGCCGATAAACAGCAGCGTCGCGCCGGTAAAGGCCGAAAGGGCTGGCGCCGTTGGACGGAAGAACCACAGTTCGCCCGCCAGCCAGACCATGACCATCGTCATGGCGATAAAAGTACATACCGGCCAGCGTAGCTCCTCCAGTCGCGTCCAGATAACGGCGATAAGCAACGCGCCGACTATCAGTAACGCCAGCGGCAGCGGCCAGAAGAACGACAACGTCATTTGGCTGGCAAAGTAAATGGTGTAGAGCAGATGCGATAAGAAAAATGCCCCGACGGCGTACAGCAGGCTTTGACGCGGTAAGAGCGTTAACGCATCGCCGACCAGCGAGGCGCACAGCCCGGCCAACACAAGATAACTGATGGCGTCAAACATCGGCGCTTGCCAGGCCAGCAATAGCAACAGTAATAGCGTGACGGGCTTAAAAACCCAGCGTTGCCAGGCTGGCCCGCGATAGGAGGCGTCCACATACAGCCATGCGGACAGGCAGACAGCGATAAACGACCAAAGCATCTTAATTCCTTGAATTCGTTATTTTTTCGCAAACGGTATGCTTGCGGCTCTATTATTCAGTGTAGAGGCCGTGACGGTCAGATGACAACACTATAACGGGCAGGGTATGCTTATTTCCGCATTTTCTGACAGGTTAACATTATGAGTAAGCCACCGCTTTTCTTCATTATAATCATTGCATTAATCGTGGTTGCCGCGTCGTTTCGCTTCGTTCAGCAACGGCGGGAAAAAGCCGCTAATGAGGCGGCGCCGTTACAGCAAAAGCTGGTCGTGGTCAGCAATAAACGGGAGAAGCCGGTTAACGACCGACGCTCTCGCCAGCAGGAAGTGAGCCCGGCAGGAACCAGTATGCGCTATGAGGTCAGTTTTAAGCCGCTCAATGGCGGTCTGGAAAAAACGTTCCGTTTACAAGCGCAGCAGTACCACGCTTTGACGGTGGGCGATAAAGGTACGCTGAGCTATAAGGGAACGCGGTTCGTCGGGTTTGTTAGCCGTACCCCGGATAACGAATAAACCGTCATCCGGCAGCAAACGTTATTTTTTGTTCTTAAACTTCTTCTGCCAGACCAGCAGCTCAAACACGCCGAACAGGAAAATGCGGATTTTTTCTCCCGTCGTCATCTGCGGACCCTCTTTCGGTATCGTTGATTTCAGCAACGCCAACTGCATACCGTGCATCAGCGCCATGAACACCAACGCCACGTTGACGAAGATATTGAGCGGGCGCGGGAAGGGATGCACCAGATTAAGAATCAAAAATGCCCACACGAAGAGCATTAATAAGCGGCCCAGATTAATCAACATCATTTTCTCCTTGCGTGTCGCGCTGATACAGACGATAAGCGACCTGTCCGGCCACCTTTTCTCTATACAATGCCCAGTTCGCCGGAACGGGCGGCAGACCGTTTTCCACCTCGCTTTCTACGTAGATTAGCGCGTCGTCGGCCAGCCATCCCTGGGTTTCCAGCAATTGTAACGTCTCTTCCAGCAGCCCTTTACGAAACGGCGGGTCGACAAAGACGACGTGATGCGGCGTTCCCGGCTGGCTGAGGAAGGCCAGCGTATTGGTATTGACGACGCGAGCATTGTTGGCTTTCAGCGTTGCCAGATTTTTTTGCAACTGCTGCGATACGGCGCGATCCATTTCCAGTAACGTTGCCTGGGCCGCATAACGTGATAGCGCTTCCAGGCCCAGAGCGCCGCTGCCGGCAAAGCAATCCAGACAATGGGCGTCTACCATTACCGGAGCCAGCCAGTTAAATAACGTTTCGCGCACGCGATCGGTGGTGGGACGCAGACCCGGGCTGTCCGGAACCGGTAATTTACGGCCACGCCATTGCCCGCCAATAATGCGGATTTGGCCGCTGCCAGAGTGAGTCGGTTTTTTCATTTCTCTTGCTCGAACCGCCTGTTGCAAGTTATTCCAGGCGGTGATGTGAATTAAGTTAAGTGATAGACTATTTCATCATTTTTTTAGCTTCCATGTATATAGCGCCGCGAGGGGTGTAGTCGCAGATGGCAAAACAGAAAAAACGTGGCTTCTTTTCCTGGTTGGGCTTCGGTGATAAAGAGCAGAAGCAGGAACAGACCGAAGAACAGCAGATTGTTGAGGAACAACGACCGGTTGAGCCCCCTGTTGAAACGGCGGCAGACGTAGACGCGCAAACGCCCGCGCACAGCAAAGCAGAAACCGAAGCCTTTGCGGAAGAGGTGGTGGACGTTACTGAGAAAGTTCAGGAGAGCGAAAAACCGCAGCCGGTAGAGCCGGAGCCCGCGGCGGCCATTGAGACGGCAGCGCCGCAGATCGCGGTGGAACGCGAGGAATTGCCGCTGCCGGAAGAGGTCAAAGACGAGGCTATCTCGCCGGAAGAGTGGCAGGCCGAAGCGGAAACCGTAGAGGTCATTGCCGCGGTAGAAGAAGAGGGTGAAAACGCGGCGAAATTCACCGACGAAGAGCTGGAAGCGCAGGCGCTGGCTGCTCAGGCGGCGGAAGAGGCGGTGATGGTTGTTCCGCCAGCGGAAGAAGACGCGCCGGTGGAAGCGATCGTTCAGGAGCAGGAAAAACCGACTAAAGAAGGTTTCTTTGCCCGCCTGAAACGCAGCCTGCTGAAAACCAAAGAAAATCTCGGTTCCGGATTTATCAGTCTGTTCCGCGGCAAGAAAATCGACGATGATTTGTTCGAGGAGCTGGAAGAGCAGTTGCTCATCGCTGATGTCGGGGTGGAAACCACGCGTAAGATTATTGCTAATCTGACGGAAGGCGCCAGCCGCAAACAGCTTAAAGATGCCGAGGCGCTGTATGGTCTGTTGAAAGACGAGATGGGCGAGATTCTGGCGAAGGTAGACGAACCGCTTAATATTGAAGGTAAAACGCCTTTTGTTATTCTGATGGTTGGCGTGAACGGCGTGGGTAAAACCACCACTATCGGTAAACTGGCGCGCCAGTTTGAGCAGCAGGGTAAATCAGTGATGCTGGCGGCGGGGGATACTTTCCGCGCGGCGGCGGTCGAACAGCTACAGGTCTGGGGACAGCGTAACAACATTCCGGTTATCGCCCAGCATACCGGTGCGGACTCCGCCTCGGTGATTTTTGACGCAATCCAGGCCGCGAAGGCGCGTAATGTGGATGTGTTAATTGCCGATACGGCAGGGCGTCTGCAGAACAAGTCGCACCTGATGGAAGAGCTGAAAAAAATCGTTCGCGTCATGAAAAAGCTGGACGAAGAAGCGCCACATGAAGTTATGCTGACCATTGACGCCAGCACCGGACAGAACGCGGTAAGCCAGGCCAAACTGTTCCATGAAGCGGTAGGCTTAACCGGTATTACCCTGACCAAGCTGGACGGTACGGCGAAAGGCGGGGTGATTTTCTCGGTAGCTGACCAGTTTGGCATTCCTATCCGTTACATTGGCGTGGGCGAACGTATCGAGGATTTGCGTCCGTTTAAGGCGGACGATTTTATTGAGGCACTTTTTGCCCGAGAGGATTAACAATGATTCGCTTTGAACATGTCAGCAAGGCCTATCTCGGCGGGAGACAAGCGCTGCAGGGAGTGACATTCCATATGCGGCCAGGCGAGATGGCGTTTCTGACCGGCCACTCCGGCGCGGGGAAAAGTACCCTGCTGAAGCTAATCTGTGGGATTGAGCGGCCCAGCGCCGGCAAAATCTTCTTCAGCGGGCATGATATTACGCGCCTGAAAAACCGCGAAGTGCCGTTTTTGCGCCGCCAGATTGGGATGATTTTCCAGGATCACCATCTGCTGATGGATCGCACGGTCTATGACAATGTGGCGATACCGTTAATCATTGCCGGTGCCAGCGGCGATGATATCCGTCGTCGTGTGTCGGCGGCGCTGGATAAGGTTGGACTACTGGACAAAGCGAGAAACTTCCCGATTCAACTCTCCGGAGGCGAACAACAGCGCGTGGGCATCGCCCGCGCGGTGGTCAATAAGCCAGCGGTATTGCTGGCGGATGAACCGACCGGGAACCTGGACGACGCGTTGTCGGAAGGGATTTTACGTCTGTTTGAAGAGTTTAACCGCGTAGGGGTGACGGTACTGATGGCGACGCACGATATTGGACTTATCTCCCGTCGTTCCTATAGGCAGCTCGTCCTGAGCGATGGACATCTGCATGGAGGGCTGGCCAATGAATAGGCGCGACGCGATTAACCAAATCAGGCAGTTCGGCGGACGGCTGGATCGACTGCGTAAGTCTCGCGGCGGAACAGGCGGCGGGCGCAACGCGCCAGGACGCCAGAAGCCGACGCCGAAACCGAACTCACGTAAAACAAATGTCTTTAATGAACAGGTGCGCTATGCCTGGCACGGCGCGCTGCAGGATCTGAAAAGCAAACCGCTGGCGACGTTTCTGACGGTGATGGTGATCGCCATCTCCCTGACGCTGCCCAGCGTCTGTTACATGGTCTATAAGAACGTCAACCAGGCGGCGACTCAGTATTATCCGTCGCCGCAGATCACCGTTTATCTGCAAAAAACGCTGGATGATGACGCGGCGGCACGGGTTGTTGGGCAGCTTCAGGCCGAGCAGGGCGTTGAGAAGGTCAACTACCTGTCCCGTGAGGACGCGCTGGGAGAATTCCGCAACTGGTCGGGTTTTGGCGGCGCGCTGGACATGCTGGAAGAGAACCCGCTACCGGCGGTGGCGGTGGTGATCCCCAAGCTGGACTTCCAGAGTACCGCCTCGCTTAATACGCTGCGCGACCGTATCTCGCAGATTAACGGCATTGACGAAGTCCGCATGGATGATAGCTGGTTTGCGCGCCTGGCGGCGCTCACCGGACTGGTGGGCCGCGTGTCGGCGATGATTGGCGTGCTGATGGTCGCGGCGGTCTTCCTCGTTATCGGCAACAGCGTGCGCCTGAGCATTTTTGCCCGTCGCGACACCATTAACGTGCAAAAGCTGATTGGCGCGACCGATGGCTTTATCCTGCGTCCGTTCCTCTACGGCGGCGCGTTGCTCGGTTTTTCCGGCGCGTTTCTTTCACTGATATTGTCTGAAATTTTGGTGATGCGTTTATCATCGGCGGTGACTGAAGTGGCGCAGGTCTTCGGCACGAAGTTTGATCTCAATGGCTTATCGTTCGATGAGTGCCTGTTGCTGCTGCTGGTCTGTTCCATGATTGGCTGGATCGCCGCTTGGCTGGCCACGGTGCAACATTTACGTCACTTTACTCCCGATTGATAAAATCGTGGTATAATCTTTCCCTGCAATGGGCTTCCGTTCGCAGGGAAAGAGTCTCTGTTGTCTCTTCCCCGCGCGTCATCTTTATGTCACAAGATTTGTGCAAATTATGCACATTGTTACATTGAACTTGTGGATAAAATCACTGTCTGATAAAAGAGTGGATGATATTCTCGTTGCTCATCGGCTTTGGCACGGTTGTTGCTCGCTGACGGTGCCAGGCAATACTGATTGAGAGGATTTGAATGACCAAAGAAATGCAAAATTTAGCTTTAGCCCCTGTTGGCAACCTGGAATCTTATATCCGGGCGGCGAACGCGTGGCCGATGTTATCGGCTGACGAGGAGCGGGCATTGGCTGAAAGGCTGCATTACCAGGGCGATCTGGAAGCAGCTAAAACGCTGATCCTGTCTCACCTGCGCTTTGTTGTTCATATTGCTCGTAACTATGCGGGCTATGGTCTGCCGCAGGCGGATTTGATCCAGGAAGGCAACATCGGCCTGATGAAAGCCGTACGCCGTTTTAACCCGGAAGTAGGCGTGCGCCTGGTCTCCTTCGCCGTACACTGGATTAAAGCAGAAATTCACGAATACGTGCTGCGTAACTGGCGTATCGTTAAAGTCGCAACCACGAAAGCGCAGCGTAAGCTGTTCTTTAATCTGCGTAAAACCAAGCAGCGTCTGGGCTGGTTTAATCAGGATGAGGTTGAAATGGTGGCGCGCGAACTGGGTGTTTCCAGTAAAGATGTGCGTGAGATGGAGTCGCGTATGGCGGCGCAGGACATGACGTTTGACATGTCTTCGGACGATGAGTCCGACAGCCAGCCAATGGCGCCGGTGCTGTATCTGCAGGATAAATCGTCTAACTTTGCCGACGGCATTGAAGACGATAACTGGGAAGAGCAGGCCGCCAACCGACTGACCGATGCGATGCAGGGGCTCGACGAGCGTAGCCAGGATATTATCCGCGCTCGCTGGCTGGACGAAGACAATAAGTCTACGTTGCAGGAGCTGGCCGATCGTTACGGCGTCTCCGCTGAGCGTGTGCGCCAGCTTGAAAAGAACGCCATGAAAAAGCTTCGCGCTGCGATCGAAGCGTAATCTTCGCGAATTGCCAATGAACCCTCGAATGTGAATTCGGGGGTTTTGTTTTTTATAGGCCGGATAAGGCGTTTACGCTGCCATCCGGCAACACGTAGTCCCGATGGCGCTTCGCTTATCGGGCCTACGGGCCCTTCCTCTCCCCCACCGACACAAATCTGTTATCTGGATGTAAATTTAGCTATTCCAAAATAATAAAAATCGGGTATGTTTTAGCAGAGTATGCTGCTAAAGCACGGGTAGCTAGCCAATAATCGAAATAAAGTGCTGAACAATAACACCACAACATACGTAACAACCAGAATAATGGGGATTATCAGGATGAATATGAAGGGTAAAACGTTATTGGCAGGATGTATCGCCCTGTCATTAAGCCATATGGCATTCGCCGACAACATTAAAGTCGCGGTTGTCGGCGCGATGTCCGGTCCGGTGGCGCAGTATGGCGACCAGGAATTTACCGGTGCGGAGCAGGCAATTGCCGATATCAATGCGAAAGGCGGTATTAAAGGCGATAAGCTCGTCGCGGTGAAATATGACGACGCCTGTGACCCGAAACAGGCGGTAGCTGTCGCTAACAAAGTGGTGAACGACGGCATCAGGTATGTTATCGGTCACTTATGCTCCTCTTCCACACAGCCAGCGTCTGATATCTACGAAGACGAAGGTATCCTGATGATAACCCCGGCGGCGACCGCGCCGGAGCTGACCGCGCGCGGCTATAACCTGATTTTGCGCACGACCGGTCTGGACTCTGACCAGGGGCCAACGGCGGCAAAATATATTCTGGAGAAGGTAAAACCGCAGCGCATCGCAATTATCCACGATAAGCAGCAGTATGGCGAAGGGCTGGCGCGCGCAGTGCAGGACGGTCTGAAGAAAGGCGGCGCTAACGTTGTATTCTTTGACGGCATTACCGCCGGCGAAAAAGATTTCTCCACTCTGGTAGCGCGTCTGAAAAAAGAGAATATCGACTTTGTCTACTACGGCGGTTATCACCCGGAAATGGGGCAGATTTTGCGCCAGTCCCGCGCCGCAGGGCTGAAAACCCAGTTTATGGGGCCGGAAGGGGTGGCGAACGTCTCGCTGTCTAACATCGCCGGAGAGTCGGCGGAAGGCTTACTGGTCACCAAACCGAAGAACTACGATCAGGTCCCGGCGAACAAACCGATTGTGGATGCTATCAAGGCCAAGAAACAAGATCCTAGCGGCGCATTCGTGTGGACCACCTACGCCGCGCTGCAATCGTTGCAGGCGGGCCTGAACCAGTCTGACGATCCGGCGGAAATTGCCAAATACCTGAAAGGCGCCACGGTCGACACCGTAATGGGACCGCTGTCGTGGGATGAGAAGGGCGATCTGAAAGGATTTGAGTTCGGCGTGTTTGACTGGCATGCGAACGGTACGGCGACAGACGCTAAGTAATTTTCCTGGCGTCTTTCGCGCTGCAGGTGCGTTGGCTACGTTATTCAACCCCGGTCACTTACTTATGTAAGCTCCCGGGGATTTCATAACTTGCCGCCTGCCTGCAACGCGAAATTCTTGGAAAATTGCGAGGTGGTTTTTATCTTTGCTCCCGGCATGTAGGCCGGATAAGCGTCAGCGCCATCCGGCTTTCTTACGCCTGTAATCCGCCCGATGTTGAAAAAAATATCACGACGAAATACACTGTATGTACGGTGTATTACCGTACATTATCCAGGAGTCTCTTTCATGTCAGCCCTAAAAAAACAGCGTATCGATCTGCGGCTCACAGACGGCGATAAAAGCATGATTGAAGAAGCGGCCGCCATTACTAATCAATCAATCACGCAATTTATGTTGAATAGCGCAGCGGAGCGAGCCGCAGAAGTGCTTGAACAGCACCGTCGGGTTATCCTTAATGAAGCATCCTGGGCGCGAGTCATGGATGCGCTTAGTCATCCTCCTGCCCCCAATGAGAAATTAAAACGCGCGGCGCAACGTCTACAAGACATGGAGTGAACCGTGGACAACCTGACAATAGAGATTCTGGCTGATAACGCAGAATACAACTGGCGGCAGTTCGACTGCGGTGAGGCATCATTAAACCTTTTTTTAACGCAGCATCTTCAGCGCCAGCATAACAACAAAATCTTGCGCGGCTATGTACTCAGAACCACTACGCCAGAACGGCGAGTGTTAGGGTATTACACCCTGTCAGGAAGCTGCTTTGAACGCGCGTCGTTGCCTTCCAGAACCCAGCAAAAGCGCATCCCTTACCAGAATATCCCCAGCGTTACGCTGGGCCGTTTAGCGGTCGATCTCTCATTACAGGGAAAAGGGTGGGGAGCCATAT
This sequence comes from Salmonella sp. 741265116_PST, assembly GCF_046567715.1. Lineage (NCBI taxonomy): Bacteria > Pseudomonadati > Pseudomonadota > Gammaproteobacteria > Enterobacterales > Enterobacteriaceae > Salmonella > Salmonella sp. 741265116_PST. The sequence continues at coordinate 123,684 of NZ_JBKFPH010000008.1, forward strand.
TGGTCACGCATGCGATGAAAGTGGTGTGGTCGGCATCACTGGCCGTTGGGATTCATGGCATCTTTGTGGAAGCGTTAAACGAAAAAGCCCAGGCCTTTTATCAGCGGCTGGGCTTTATTTCTTTATCCGGAGAAAACGAGCACGCGCTGTTTTACCCGACAAAGTCGATTGAGCAACTTTTTGGCTAGCGCTTCTCCCAGCCGTCATGCTGGGCGGTAAAGCCTAACGCCTGCATAAACGCGGCCATCACGCTGCGGTCTTCAACACCGACATCTGCCATCCACCACGACGAGACGTTGGGATTATCGCGGATGACTTCTTCTACCAGGTATTGTCCGACGCCGCGACGACGGGTGATTTCACGCACGCGTAAGGAATCCAGCGCGCCCTGCGTTCCGCTCAGCGTCACTCTTACGGCACCCAACAAACGCTCGTTAAACCGCGCGGCATAAATCCGGTGCGTTTCATCTACGCTTAATGAGGAGGCGGAATATTCCGGCCAGATTTTGCCCAGATCGATCTGATCCTGAGCGCTAAAGTGTTCTAAACGAAGAATGGTCAGCTTCATCGACGGCTTGTCCCGATTTCAAAAGATGCGATCAGTGTACCGAAACAGGCAGGCCAGATGCTTTCTCTTTTTTGTGTCATTTACCAGGTTATTAATTTTTTAACAACGATAATTATAGTTTGAAGCATTAGAGAATGGAAAACAGGCAGCATAATTCCCTGAATGCTAGTGAATTATTCCGCTTAATATGCCGTTATTTTATGCTGACAAGTGTGCTTTTTTTTGTTTATCTATAGCGAAAAGCAGAATATTATCTTTTCTTAATAGACTGAAAAATAGAGATTTTAATCTTATTATGCTTTAAATGCTGCGCTAACTCATTAATGAGTCAGTAAAAAGCGCATCATTTATAAAAAGTACAGTCTGCTTTTTAACCAGCAAAAAACAAAACATATAACATCACGAATGGGGATACAGGCACATGAAACGGAAAGCGAAAACAATAATCGCAGGGATTGTTGCATTAGCAGCCTCGCAGGGGGCAATGGCAGATGATATTAAAGTCGCCATAGTCGGGGCGATGTCCGGCCCGGTAGCGCAATGGGGCGATATGGAATTTAACGGCGCGCGCCAGGCCATTAAAGACATCAACGCTAAAGGCGGGATTAAAGGCGATAAGCTGGTCGGCGTAGAGTACGATGATGCCTGCGATCCAAAACAGGCGGTGGCGGTGGCCAACAAAATCGTTAACGACGGTATTCAATACGTTATTGGTCACTTGTGTTCTTCTTCTACTCAGCCAGCATCCGATATCTATGAAGATGAAGGTATTCTGATGATCTCCCCGGGGGCGACTAACCCGGAGCTGACCCAGCGCGGCTATCAGTACATTATGCGTACCGCCGGCCTGGACTCCTCCCAGGGGCCAACGGCCGCGAAATACATCCTGGAAACGGTGAAACCGCAGCGCATCGCTATCATTCACGATAAACAGCAATACGGCGAAGGACTGGCGCGCTCCGTGCAGGATGGCCTGAAGCAGGGCAATGCCAATATTGTCTTTTTTGATGGTATTACCGCCGGCGAAAAAGATTTCTCCGCCCTGATTGCCCGCTTGCAAAAAGAGAATATCGACTTTGTGTATTACGGCGGCTACTACCCGGAAATGGGGCAGATGCTGCGCCAGGCGCGGGCTAATGGCCTGAAAACGCAATTTATGGGGCCGGAAGGCGTGGGTAACGCGTCGCTGTCCAATATTGCGGGCGGTGCGGCGGAAGGCATGTTGGTGACGATGCCAAAACGTTATGACCAGGACCCGGCGAATAAAGCGATTGTTGAGGCGCTGAAAGCCGACAAGAAAGATCCCAGCGGTCCGTATGTCTGGATCACCTACGCCGCCGTCCAGTCGCTGGCGACCGCAATGACGCGTAGCGCCAGCCATGCTCCGCTGGATCTGGTGAAAGATCTTAAAGCTAACGGGGCTGATACCGTTATTGGGCCGCTGAAATGGGATGAAAAAGGCGATCTTAAGGGATTTGAATTTGGCGTCTTCCAGTGGCACGCCGACGGCTCGTCAACCGTCGCGAAGTAATGCCAGAAGATAAGTTATCCCACCGCCCGCACGCCGGGCGGGTTTAAAAAGGTTACCTTATGTCCGAGCAGTTTCTCTATTTCTTGCAGCAGATGTTTAACGGCGTCACGCTGGGGAGCACCTACGCGCTGATTGCTATCGGTTATACGATGGTGTACGGCATTATCGGCATGATCAACTTCGCTCATGGCGAGGTGTATATGATCGGCAGCTACGTCTCTTTTATGATCATCGCCGCGCTAATGATGATGGGAATAGACACCAGTTGGCTACTGGTGGCCGCCGGATTTATCGGCGCGATTATTATTGCCAGCGCCTACGGCTGGAGTATCGAGCGAGTCGCTTACCGGCCTGTGCGCAACTCCAAGCGCCTGATCGCCCTGATTTCCGCCATCGGGATGTCCATCTTCCTGCAAAACTACGTCAGCCTGACGGAAGGTTCGCGCGACGTGGCGTTACCCAGCCTGTTTAACGGCCAGTGGATTGTGGGCAGCAGCGAAAACTTTTCCGCGTCCATCACCACCATGCAGGCGGTTATCTGGATAGTCACCTTTCTGGCTATGCTGGCGCTCACCATTTTCATTCGCTACTCCCGGATGGGCCGCGCCTGCCGCGCCTGCGCGGAGGATCTGAAAATGGCCAGCCTGCTCGGCATTAATACCGACCGCGTCATTGCGCTAACGTTTGTTATCGGCGCGGCAATGGCGGCGGTGGCGGGCGTGCTGCTCGGTCAGTTCTATGGCGTAATTAACCCCTACATCGGTTTTATGGCCGGGATGAAAGCGTTCACCGCGGCGGTGCTGGGCGGTATTGGCAGCATTCCGGGCGCGATGATCGGCGGTCTGATTTTGGGCGTCGCCGAAGCGCTCTCGTCTGCATATTTAAGTACCGAATATAAAGATGTCGTATCGTTCGCTCTGCTGATTCTGGTACTGCTGGTGATGCCGACCGGTATCCTGGGGCGTCCGGAGGTAGAGAAAGTATGAAACCGATGCATATTGCGATGGCGCTATTCTCTGCGGCGATGTTCTTCGTTCTGGCTGGCGTCTTCATGGGCGTACAACTGGAGCTGGACGGCACTAAACTGGTGGTGGATACCGCCGCCGACATCCGCTGGCAGTGGATCTTTATCGGTACGGCAGTGGTTTTTTTCTTTCAGTTGCTGCGTCCGATGTTCCAGAAAGCGGTGAAGCACGTCTCCGGACCGAAGTTTATTCTGCCGGCGATCGATGGCTCTACCGTTAAGCAAAAGCTGTTTCTGATGGCGCTACTGGTTATCGCCGTGGCGTGGCCGTTTATGGTGTCGCGCGGTAGCGTCGATATCGCCACTATGACCATGATTTATATCATCCTCGGTCTGGGGCTGAACGTGGTGGTGGGGCTGTCCGGCCTGCTGGTATTGGGCTACGGCGGCTTTTACGCCATCGGCGCTTATACCTTTGCGCTGCTCAACCACTATTACGGTTTGGGTTTCTGGACCTGCCTGCCGCTGGCGGGACTGGTCTCCGCCGCCGCCGGTTTCCTGCTCGGCTTCCCGGTACTGCGCCTGCGCGGCGACTATCTGGCGATTGTGACGCTCGGCTTCGGCGAAATCGTCCGTATCCTGTTGCTCAACAACACTGAAATTACCGGCGGCCCGAACGGCATCAGTCAGATACCCAAACCGACGCTGTTTGGTCTGGAGTTTAGCCGCAGTACCCGCGAAGGCGGCTGGGATACCTTCAGCAATTTCTTTGGCGTGAAGTACGACCCATCCGACCGGGTCATTTTCCTCTATCTGGTGGCCCTGTTGCTGGTGGTCTTGTCGCTGTTTGTCATTAACCGCCTGCTGCGTATGCCGCTGGGCCGGGCGTGGGAAGCGTTGCGTGAAGATGAGATCGCCTGTCGCTCATTAGGTTTAAGCCCGACGCGCATCAAGCTAACCGCTTTTACTATCAGCGCCGCGTTTGCCGGTTTCGCCGGGACGTTGTTTGCCGCCCGCCAGGGCTTTGTCAGCCCGGAATCCTTCACCTTCGCCGAATCCGCTTTCGTGCTGGCGATTGTGGTGCTGGGCGGAATGGGCTCGCAGTTTGCGGTGATCCTGGCGGCGGTTCTGCTGGTGGTGTCGCGCGAGTTGATGCGCGATTTCAACGAATACAGCATGTTGATGCTCGGCGGTTTGATGGTGTTGATGATGATCTGGCGCCCGCAGGGATTGCTGCCGATGACGCGTCCGCAGTTGAAGCTGAAAAGTGGTCAGGCGAAAGGAGAGCAGGCATGAGTCAGCCATTATTAGCGGTTAACGGCCTGATGATGCGCTTTGGCGGTTTGCTGGCGGTCAACAATGTATCGCTGGAATTGCGTGAGCGGGAAATTGTGTCGCTGATTGGCCCTAACGGCGCGGGTAAAACGACGGTGTTTAACTGCCTGACCGGTTTTTATAAGCCGACAGGCGGTACGATCACGTTGCGCGAGCGGCATCTGGAAGGGTTACCGGGCCAGCAGATCGCCCGCATGGGCGTGGTACGCACTTTCCAGCATGTGCGCCTGTTTCGCGAAATGACGGTGATTGAAAACCTGCTGGTGGCGCAGCACCAGCAACTGAAAACGGGCCTCTTTTCCGGCCTGTTGAAAACGCCCGCTTTCCGCCGCGCGCAAAGTGAAGCGCTGGACCGCGCGGCGACCTGGCTTGAGCGCATTGGCCTGCTGGAACATGCCAACCGCCAGGCCAGTAATCTGGCCTACGGCGACCAGCGCCGGCTGGAGATTGCCCGCTGCATGGTGACGCAGCCAGAAATTCTGATGCTCGACGAACCGGCGGCTGGCCTTAACCCGAAAGAGACCAAAGAGCTGGATGAGCTGATTGCCGAACTACGTAACCATCACAACACCACCATATTACTGATTGAACACGATATGAAGCTGGTGATGGGCATTTCCGATCGCATTTACGTGGTGAACCAGGGCACGCCGCTGGCGAACGGCACGCCGGAAGAGATCCGCAACAACCCGGACGTCATCCGCGCTTATCTGGGTGAGGCATAAGATGGAAAAAACGATGTTAACGTTTGAAAAAGTCAGCGCCCACTACGGCAAGATTCAGGCGCTGCACGACGTCAGTCTGCACATCAACCAGGGGGAAATCGTTACCCTGATTGGCGCTAACGGCGCGGGGAAAACGACGCTGCTTGGCACCTTGTGCGGCGATCCGCGCGCCTCCAGCGGACGGGTGGTGTTTGACGGTAAAGACATCACCGACTGGCAGACGGCGAAAATCATGCGTGAAGCGGTGGCGATAGTGCCGGAAGGGCGGCGCGTCTTCTCGCGGATGACGGTGGAAGAGAACCTGGCGATGGGCGGTTTTTTTGCTGAGCGCGATCGGTTTCAGGAGCGTATCAAATGGGTGTACGAGCTGTTTCCGCGCCTGCATGAACGCCGTATCCAGCGAGCGGGCACCATGTCCGGCGGTGAACAGCAGATGCTGGCGATTGGCCGCGCGCTGATGAGCCAGCCGAGGCTATTGCTGCTGGATGAACCGTCGCTGGGGCTGGCGCCGATCATCATCCAGCAGATCTTCGACACCATTGAGCAGTTGCGCGAGCAGGGTATGACCATCTTCCTTGTCGAGCAAAACGCTAACCAGGCGCTGAAGCTCGCCGACCGCGGTTATGTGCTGGAAAACGGCCACGTGGTGCTATCCGATACCGGTGATGCACTGCTGGCGAACGAAGCGGTGCGCAGCGCCTATCTGGGCGGATAAGGCGCAGTTTACAGCTGCCATCTGGCAAACGCGCCCGGTGGCGCTACCGCTTACCGGACCTGGCGGATTACTCGGCATTCGGCAAATCAGTAGAACATTTTTCGTACCAATATGTTATAGTTGAGAATAGTTATCAACTATAACCACCAAAGAAGGAGCAAGGATGATACGTTCAGGCGCCTGCATAATGGGAACGCTGTTGTTCGCGGCTTCGTTCAGTGTTAACGCCTTAACCTCAAACGATTTTGATCCCCGCGATCCTGCTATCTGGCAAGAAGAAACCGCAACGCCTTATCCACTGGCCGCAACGACCTGCGAAGTGCGTCATCATCCGGATTGTGCAACGTGGGAGGATGAAAAATCCGACATTCAGCGTGAACGCGAGCGGCGAGATCAGCGGCGCTTACAAAATCTGTACAAAAAGTATTCTCATCGTGATTAACTGCTGACGCCAGCCAAATAACGCATGTCTGGTCAGCATTACGCTGTCAGACGTGCCGTAGCTCCCACTTTTCTTTTCCGGCGCTTTCACTGCCTTGCCATCTCTCTGTCGCCTTACTATCTTTTTTTTGTAATAAAAAAGTTATTTTTCTGTCATTCGAGCATGTCATGTTACCCCCGCGAACATAAAACGCGTGATATCGCGCATCCCGGCACAAAAAGAGAGATAACCGATGATATCGTTACGACATACAGCTTTAGGACTGGCGCTGAGTCTGGCATTTACGGGTCAGGCGTTGGCCGTCACCACTATTCCATTCTGGCATTCAATGGAAGGGGAGTTAGGCAAAGAAGTTGATTCACTGGCGCAACGTTTCAACCAGGCCAATCCGGATTACAAAATCGTTCCGGTCTATAAGGGGAACTATGAACAGAACCTGAGCGCCGGGATCGCGGCATTCCGTACCGGCAACGCGCCGGCAATATTGCAGGTTTATGAGGTTGGGACAGCGACCATGATGGCCTCGAAAGCCATTAAGCCGGTTTATGAAGTGTTTAAAGACGCCGGTATTAACTTTGACGAGTCCCAGTTTGTACCGACCGTTGCAGGCTACTACACCGATGCTAAAAGCGGGCATCTGCTCTCCCAGCCCTTTAACAGCTCCACGCCGGTACTGTACTACAACAAAGACGCCTTTAAGAAAGCCGGTTTAGATCCGGAACAGCCGCCGAAAACCTGGCAGGAGCTGGCTGACTATACCGCGAAACTGAGAGCGGCAGGCATGAAATGCGGTTACGCCAGCGGCTGGCAAGGTTGGATCCAACTGGAAAACTTCAGCGCCTGGAACGGTCTCCCCTTCGCCAGTAAAAACAATGGCTTTGACGGTACAGATGCGGTGCTGGAGTTTAATAAGCCAGAGCAGGTGAAACATATCGCGCTGCTGGAAGAGATGAATAAAAAAGGCGATTTTAGCTATGTTGGGCGTAAGGACGAGTCTACCGAGAAGTTTTATAACGGTGACTGCGCGATGACAACCGCGTCCTCCGGTTCGCTCGCCAATATCCGCCAGTATGCCAAATTTAACTATGGCGTGGGTATGATGCCGTACGACGCTGATATCAAGGGCGCGCCGCAAAACGCCATTATCGGCGGAGCCAGCCTATGGGTCATGCAGGGTAAAGATAAAGAAACCTATACCGGCGTCGCCAAATTCCTCGACTTCCTGGCAAAGCCGGAAAACGCTGCTGAATGGCATCAAAAAACCGGCTACCTGCCGATTACCACTGCCGCCTACGAGCTGACCCGCGAGCAGGGTTATTACGATAAAAACCCCGGTGCGGATATCGCCACTCGGCAGATGTTGAATAAGCCGCCGTTACCCTTCACCAAAGGCTTGCGTCTGGGCAATATGCCGCAGATTCGTACCATCGTGGACGAAGAGCTGGAAAGCGTCTGGACCGGGAAGAAAACCCCACAACAGGCGTTGGATACCGCGGTGGATCGCGGGAATCAGTTGCTGCGTCGTTTTGAGAAAGCGAGCAAATCTTAAGTGTATAAGTGCCTGATAGCGCTGCGCTTATCAGGCCTACAAGTTCGTAGTTTGTAGGCCTGATAAGGTGCTTGCACCGCCATCCGGCGCCTTCCAGGAAAAGAATCTTCATGTCATCATCCCGTCCGGTGTTCCGCTCGCGCTGGCTGCCGTATTTACTGGTTGCCCCGCAGTTGGTTATCACCGTTATTTTCTTTATCTGGCCTGCGGGCGAAGCGCTGTGGTATTCGCTGCAAAGCGTCGATCCGTTTGGTTTTTCCAGCCAATTTGTCGGGCTGGAGAATTTCGTCGCGCTTTTTCACGACAGTTATTATCTCGACGCCTTCTGGACGACGATTAAATTCAGCGCGCTGGTCACGTTTAGCGGCCTGCTGGTCTCGCTGTTTTTCGCCGCCCTGGTGGATTACGTGGTGCGCGGCAGCCGTTTTTATCAGACGCTGATGCTGCTGCCTTATGCCGTCGCGCCCGCCGTCGCCGCCGTATTGTGGATTTTCCTGTTTAACCCGGGGCGGGGATTAATCACCCATTTCCTCGGCGAATTCGGCTATGACTGGAACCACGCGCAAAACAGCGGTCAGGCGATGTTCCTGGTGGTATTTGCGTCAGTCTGGAAGCAGATTAGTTACAACTTTTTATTCTTCTTTGCCGCGCTGCAATCCATTCCCCGCTCGCTGGTGGAAGCGGCGGCCATTGACGGCGCCGGGCCGATTCGTCGTTTCTTCCGGCTTTCTTTGCCGCTTATTGCGCCGGTCAGTTTCTTCCTGCTGGTGGTCAACCTGGTGTATGCCTTTTTCGACACCTTCCCGGTGATCGACGCCGCGACCGCCGGCGGGCCGGTACAAGCCACTACGACGCTGATTTATAAGATTTATCGCGAAGGGTTTACCGGCCTGGATCTCTCGGCGTCCGCCGCGCAGTCGGTGGTGTTGATGTTCCTCGTCATCATTCTGACGGTGGTGCAGTTCCGCTATGTGGAAAGTAAGGTGCGTTACCAATGATAGAGAATCGTCGCGGGCTGACAATATTCAGCCATACCATGCTGATTCTGGGGATCGCGGTCATTTTGTTTCCGCTGTATGTCGCGTTTGTCGCGGCGACGCTGGACGACCGCGCGGTGTTTGAGACGCCGATGACGCTGCTTCCCGGCACGCAGTTACTGGAGAATATCAAAACTATTTGGGTCAACGGCGTCGGTGTTAATAGCGCGCCATTCTGGCTGATGATGCTTAACAGTTTCATTATGGCGTTCAGCATTACGGTAGGCAAAATCACGGTATCTATGCTTTCCGCATTCGCCATCGTCTGGTTTCGTTTTCCCCTGCGTAACCTGTTCTTCTGGATGATTTTTATCACCCTGATGCTGCCGGTTGAAGTGCGTATCTTCCCGACGGTGGAAGTGATCGCCAACCTGAAAATGCTCGACAGCTATGCCGGTCTGACGCTACCGCTGATGGCGTCCGCTACCGCCACTTTCCTGTTTCGTCAGTTCTTCATGACGCTTCCGGATGAACTGGTGGAGGCGGCCCGTATTGACGGCGCGTCGCCGATGCGCTTTTTCCGCGACATCGTGTTGCCGCTGTCAAAAACCAACCTGGCGGCGTTATTCGTCATCACCTTTATCTACGGCTGGAACCAGTATCTGTGGCCGCTGTTGATTATCACCGACGTGAATCTTGGCACTGCCGTAGCGGGTATCAAAGGGATGATCGCCACTGGCGAAGGTACCACGCAATGGAACCAGGTGATGGCGGCAATGCTGCTGACCCTTATCCCTCCGGTTGTCATCGTTTTAGCCATGCAGCGCGCGTTTGTGCGTGGTTTAGTGGACAGTGAGAAGTAGGTTGTATCCCTTGATTATTCGTGACGTCGACGCTGAGCCGAAATCGCGTAATCAAGGCGGAGGATGATGGACATAGTGGGCCTATGTCCAAATCCGACAACGCAGAGTACGCGATTTCGGCACGCGTCCCAAAGGGCTGGGGCTATTTTTGCCCAGTGCCGCGTTACTCGCGTCTAATTTGGGCCCACCAAACTTCGTCGCTCGCGCCTTGCCCTGGGCAAAAATAGCCGCCAGCGACGTTCATGAATAATCAAGGGATGCAACCTCTATGGCTGGTTTAAAACTACAGGCAGTAACCAAAAGCTGGGACGGCAAAACCCAGGTCATTCAACCGTTAACGCTGGACGTGGCGGATGGCGAATTTATCGTGATGGTCGGGCCATCCGGCTGCGGCAAATCAACGCTGCTGCGGATGGTGGCTGGTCTGGAACGCGTGACCAGCGGCGATATCTGGATTGATCGCAAACGGGTCACCGAGATGGAGCCCAAAGATCGCGGCATCGCGATGGTATTTCAGAACTATGCTCTCTATCCCCATATGAGCGTAGAGGAGAATATGGCGTGGGGACTAAAAATTCGCGGTATGAGCAAAGCGCATATTGAAGAACGCGTGCGGGAGGCGGCGCGCATTCTGGAGCTGGACGGCCTGCTTAAACGCCGTCCACGCGAGCTTTCCGGCGGTCAACGGCAGCGCGTGGCAATGGGGCGCGCGATCGTCCGCGAGCCGGCAGTCTTCTTATTCGACGAACCGCTCTCTAACCTCGACGCCAAGCTGCGCGTGCAGATGCGTCTGGAGTTACAACATCTGCATCGTCGCCTTCGTACCACCTCGCTCTATGTTACTCACGATCAGGTAGAGGCGATGACGCTGGCCCAGCGGGTGATGGTGATGAATAAAGGCGTCGCAGAACAGATTGGCACGCCGGTAGAGGTGTATGAAAAACCGGCCAGTCGCTTTGTGGCGAGCTTTATTGGCAGCCCGGCGATGAATCTGTTAGATGGCGTTATCAGCGCTTCCGGCGACCGTTTCGAATTGCCTGGCGGTCTGGCGTTGCCGATTGGTGCGGGCTATCGGGGTCATGCTGGACGTAACATGACGCTGGGTATCCGCCCGGAGCATATTGCGTTAAGCTCGCAGGCGGAAGGCGGCGTGCCGTTAACGGTAGACACGCTGGAGATTCTGGGCGCGGATAATCTGGCGCATGGGCGCTGGGGCGATCAGAAACTGGTGGTGCGGTTGGCGCATCAGCAGCGCCCGGCGGCGGGCAGTACGCTATGGCTGCATCTGCCGGAACATCAGCGGCATCTTTTTGATGGCGAAACAGGACAACGTGTATGAGTAACTGGCCTTATCCCCACATTGTCGCCCATCGCGGCGGTGGTAAACTGGCGCCGGAAAACACTCTGGCGGCGATTGACGTGGGCGCGCGATACGGGCACACCATGATTGAGTTTGATGCCAGGCTGTCGAAAGACGGCGAAATTTTCCTGCTGCATGACGATAACCTGGAGCGTACCAGCAACGGTTGGGGCGTGGCGGGCGAGTTGAACTGGCAGGATTTATTGCGTGTGGACGCTGGCGGTTGGTTTAGCGGCGAATTTAAAGGCGAGCCGCTGCCGTTGCTTTCGCAGGTGGCGGAGCGCTGCCGTAAACACGGCATGATGGCGAATATTGAGATCAAACCGACAACGGGGAGCGAAAGGCTAACAGGACGCGTCGTGGCGTCGGCCGCCCGCGAACTGTGGACCGGGATGACGCCGCCGCTGCTTTCTTCCTTTGAGATAGAGGCGCTGGAAGCGGCGCAGGCGGCAGCACCTGAACTGCCGCGTGGGTTACTACTGGATAAATGGCGTGAAGACTGGCGTGAACTGACGACCCGTCTGGGCTGTGTTTCCCTCCATCTCAACCATAAATTACTCGATGAGACGCGAGTGCAAGAGATTAAGGCCGCGGGTCTGCGGATTCTGGTGTATACCGTCAATCAGCCCCAGCGGGCGGCAGAGCTGCTGCGCTGGGGCGTGGATTGTATCTGCACCGATCGCATTGATGACATCGGCCCTCACTTTCAGTTTTAAGGGCTGTCAGTTTTAAGGGCTGATGGTTTTCAGCGGGATGTCAGGCTGCGGCGTTCCGCTGCCCTGCTGCAACATTGGCTGGGAATGGTTTAACATCCGGTCCGGATTTCCGCTGCCGCTGAGCATTCCGCCCTGCGTATTGGGCAGCGTTTGCTGACCGAGCATACCGTTGCCCGGCTGTCCCTGCTGAACCCGCTGCGTATTGGCATTCAACTGCGACTGTAGATTTTGCTGCTGGCTGCGCGCCTGCGTTTGCATCTGTTGTTTCAACATACCCTGCTGCTGAATCTGCTGCGTTTGCATCTGCGTCTGCATACGCTGCTGGCTGGGGATCTGATAACCTGGCTGATTAGGATTATTCATAGTGTTAATTGGCTGGGCCAATACAGCAAAGGGTAACAAAGCCGTAATAAGTAGTAAGCGTTTCATTGTCGTCTCCTCCCGATGAGGCCTCTTTTTAAGTGTACCTCTATTTCGCCATGATGATGATTTTTTAAGCGTTGTGGACCAGGATTAAACGGGACATACACCCATTTATCTGGAGAAAAACAACGATGAAACCAACGTTTATGCGCTGGGTGGCGATCGCCGCTCTGCTGGCCGGGGGGACGTTTAGCGCGGTGGCCAATCCTCCCGTCGCGCCGCCAGTCTCCTATGGTGTTGAAGAAGATGTCTTTCATCCTGTGCGGGCGACGCAAGGGATGGTGGCCTCGGTGGATGCAATGGCGACGCAGGTTGGCGTGGATATCTTAAAGCAGGGCGGTAATGCCGTGGATGCCGCCGTCGCCGTGGGCTATGCGCTGGCTGTCACGCATCCGCAAGCCGGGAATCTGGGCGGCGGAGGATTTATGCTGCTGCGCACTAAAGATGGCGCTACCACGGCGATTGATTTTCGTGAAATGGCGCCTGCTGCCGCGACCCGTGATATGTTCCTTGACGATCAGGGTAACGCCGATGCGAAAAAGTCGCTGACGTCGCATCTGGCATCCGGTTCGCCGGGTACCGTGGCGGGGTTCTCGCTGGCGCTGGAGAAATACGGTACGATGCCGCTGAATAAAGTGGTGCGTCCGGCGATGAAGCTGGCGGAAGAGGGTTTTGTGGTTAACGATGCGCTGGCCGACGACTTAAAAACTTACGGCAGCGAAGTGATCCCTAATCATGAGAACAGCAAAGCCATTTTCTGGAAAGACGGCGAGCCGCTGAAAAAAGGCGATAAGCTGGTTCAGAAGAATCTGGCGAAAAGCCTGGAAATGATTGCCGAAAATGGCCCGGATGCGTTTTATAAAGGGGCGATTGCCGACCAGATTGCCGGGGAAATGCAGAAGAACGGCGGTCTGATGACCAAAGAGGATTTAGCCAGCTATAAAGCCGTTGAGCGTACGCCAATCAGCGGTGACTATCGCGGGTATCAGGTCTTCTCCATGCCGCCGCCGTCCTCGGGCGGTATTCACATCGTGCAAATCCTCAATATTCTTGAAAACTTCGACATGAAGAAGTACGGCTTTGGCAGCGCCGATGCCATGCAAATCATGGCGGAAGCGGAAAAATACGCCTATGCCGACCGCTCAGAGTATCTGGGCGATCCGGACTTTGTGAAAGTGCCGTGGCAGGCGCTGACCACCAAAGCCTATGCGAAAACGCTGGCCGATCAAATTGATATCAACAAGGCCAAACCTTCCAGCCAGATAAAACCTGGCAAGCTCGCCCCGTATGAAAGCAACCAGACCACCCACTTCTCGGTGGTGGATAAAGACGGCAATGCCGTGGCGGTGACCTATACCCTGAACACCACCTTCGGCACAGGAATTGTGGCGGGAAATACCGGTATTCTGCTGAATAATCAAATGGATGATTTTTCTGCTAAACCCGGTGTACCTAATATTTATGGCCTGGTGGGCGGCGATGCTAACGCGGTCGGTCCGAAGAAGCGTCCGCTGTCGTCGATGTCGCCCACTATTGTGGTAAAAGATGGCAAAACTTGGCTGGTGACCGGCAGTCCTGGCGGGAGTCGAATCATCACTACCGTGCTGCAAATGGTAGTGAACAGCATTGATTTCGGAATGAACGTCGCCGAAGCGACCAACGCGCCGCGCTTCCATCATCAATGGTTGCCGGACGAACTGCGGGTAGAAAAGGGCTTCAGTCCCGATACGCTGAAGTTGCTGGAACAGAAAGGGCAGAAAGTCGCGCTGAAAGAAGCGATGGGCAGCACCCAAAGTATTATGATTGGACCGAATGGCGAACTGTATGGCGCATCCGACCCGCGTTCGGTGGATGATTTAACGGCGGGATACTGATTTTTAATTCCAGGCCCGGTGTCAGACACTGGGCTATTTGCAGATTATGCCGTGAGTAATCGGGCTGGATTATCAATACAAAGCTTGCGCAGAGTATCGTTGTCTACTCCGCGAGCAGCCAGATAGGCGAGGAAGACATTCGGGACAAACCCCCAGCCATTTCCGCCATTTTTCGCCCACATCTGTTTGAGAAAAACATCATGGCTTAAAACGATTTGGTCGGCGTAACCCAGTGCAATCAGATTCGCTACTGCATCTGCGGTCTCCTGAACGCCCGGCGCGACACCTTCTTTTGGAAAGGTGATGTCCAGACCAATCATGTCAAATTCAAGCCATACGCCGCGGTCGAGCATTTTACGTTGATAGACGACATCTTTTCCTGAAGGGTCCGAATGCGCCAGCGAGACTTTTGCCGGAGAGACGTTCATTTCTTCCAGCACGATATCCAGCACTTCATCCCCCAGCCGCAGCCACCCTGGCATATGGATATTCATCGCCGTGTGGGGGTTGTTACATTGTGCCAGAGACGCTGCCCGCAGGCTGTTACGCTCCGCTTGGGTAAACGCGGGGGATACGCCGATTTCACCGATCATGCCAGCGCGAATATCCGTCTCGCCAATACCCTGATTCAGTTCTTTATCAATGAGTGAGGCTAACAGCTCAACAGGTTTATGGATTCGGGTGCTTTCAAATTTCTCCAGATAAGGCCCGGATGACGCAACGATATTCAAACCCGTTTTTAAGGCAACTTCTCGTAGCGCTGAGGCGTCCCGTCCAATGGATTCTGAACCGGTGGCGTCGACAATCGTCCTGCCGCCCAAAGACATAAAGTTATTGATTTCGAAGATAACATCATCAATCTCTTTTCTGTCCATGTTATCGGCGCAGCAGTATGGGTCGTGTTTCAGCCCCCACTGCAGGTCAGCACTGACTTTCTTTCCCACCAGTTGCTGTGAAAAAGCATAATGTGGCTCGTCTACGACCGAAGACAGATCGTTAAACAGATGTTCATGCGGTAGCGTCAGCCCCATATCCGTATGCGCCACCGGGCCTGTTACGGTTTGCAGGAAACCTTTCATTCTGACACCTCCATTCTTTGCGCCATTTTGGATGCTCTGTATTCAGGGATGGTGGTCACAATCGCACCGACTAACGCGAACAGCGTACCGATGATGGTGACCAGGTAGACCGTATTGCCTAATGAAGGGATCAATTCATCAATTAGCACTGAGCCAAGCAGTTGGCCTGCTGTTGACGCTACGCCCAGCATCAATAGCCCTAAGCCTCTCACCAGAATCGCCATTAGCCCGATGGACAGCAGACCCAGCGGACCACCGAGATACATCCACCATGTATCGGGTAACTGGATGGTGACATGGCCTAATGCGATACGTATCGCCAGCGCCGCGCCCAGGACACAAAAGCCGACGATGAAGTTCCATGTAATGGACACCAGCATGGAGCCCGTTACCTCGGCGACTTTAGCATTCCCCGCAGGCTGCCAGCCAGCGAGTAACCCTGCCAAAAAGGGGAGGATAGCGAGCAGGATAAACGAGGTTGAGTGCCACTGTGGCGACACGACAAAAATGGTGGCGATAACGGCGAACAATGCGCCAGTAATGCGCCATGGCGTAAAATATTTCTTCTCCTCCACACCGATGCCAAAACGGTCGCACAGCAGGCCGGAAAGGAGCAGGGCGGAAATTAATGCCGTTTGAAAGGTGGCAACGCCCAGCGCGCTGGCGGATGCGCCTTCGGAAAATACGACCATCGCCCCGCATAATCCTGCAAACCAATTCCATAGCGGGATTTTTCTCTTTTTAATCAGAGTAGGGATTGAGGCGAATTGCTGGCGTGTTTCTTTGCGCGCAATAATAATAAAAAACATGACGACCAGACCGCTGGCAAACGAGATTACTGCGCAAGCATTACCGTCTTGTAACCAATGTCCTAACTGCCCATTAACGGCAGACTGCATCGGGGAAAGCATACCGGCTAAGATGGTGGCAAGCATCAGTAAGGGGGTTGAGTACTTATTCTTGTTCATACATCAATCCTTATATTTTATAAAAGGAGTAACTTTCGTTACCCCATTATTTTTTATTTTCTGGCGATGAATTGAAGCGTGTTGACCCACAGGTCGGTATAAAATGGCCATGACATAAACTGCTGGGTTCCCCAGTGTGGGGAGCAGTCACTCATAAAGCAGGCGGTTTTACCCTGTTGGTATTCACCGAACACTAACAATGGGTCATTATTTATTGTTAATACGACATCGGCATCGTCTCTGGCGACGGCCTGGTTATATCCAAGAAATACCGGGTAATCTGAGAACCCGTTAACAACAGGATGTTCAGGTGAGACAGCCTCAGCACAAATACCCTCTGGCTTTTCTACCCGGTCATCGCCATCAAGCATAATAACTGGCAGAACCTCAGCAAGAACGGTGTTCTTATAATTGGCTTTTGCCTCAATACCCATAAATGACAGGTAACCACCAATCATGAGTAGTCCACCGCCATTTTTGACGTACTCTTTAATGGACTCCAGAGCGTTTGGTTTTATTTTTAGCTGATAAAATGTCTCGTTTTGCAACAGGAAGGTGTTACTACCAATGTCGCTAATAACAATCACATCGTAACGGTTTAATTCGTCAATACTCTCTGGAAAGGCAATTTGTACCGTGTGGGCAGGCATGTAATCAATATCAACGCCGCCTTTCCTCAAGCATTCCAGTAACCATGTAGCGCCTTCTTCATATTTACTGGAGGTGAAACTGTCATAACCTTTTGAATGAATCATATGAATATGCCAGGATTCTCCAATAAAGAGCACCTTTAGTTTTTTCTGCGTATTGTTCATAGTCTGCTCCTTGATTTAGTGAGTAGAGATAGTTTGTTTGTAATGTGAACCCTGAATACGATGAAGAACGGAGTCGTTTTCCGGCATATCAGAGGCATTAGGCGTTTCAACCGCAAGTGAGGCAAATGCGCTGGCGTAGCACAATGCGGATGCCAGTGACTTTCCTTTTGCAAGACCAGATGCGAGGGCGCCATTGAAAGCGTCACCCGCTCCCGCAGTATTTTTTACAACTGCCGGAAATGCCGGGGAATAGATGAATTGTGTGCCATCATAAGCAAGCGAACCTTTGCTACCTAATGTAATAATGGTATTTTTGACGCCTTTCTGATGAATAATTTTGGCCGCGCATTTGGCTGATTCGATATCATTAACCGCCATATTGGCCAGCAGGCCTGCTTCCGTTTCATTTGGCGTAATATAATCAATGTTATCAATGATGGTGTTAACCATGTCATTGTATGGCGCTGGATTGATGATGACCGGTATGTCATTTTTTTGTGCGAGACGAATTGTTTGCTGCAGCGCTTCGTAATTCGTCTCCAGTTGGACAAGAACAATATCTGAATGAACAATGGCTTCTTTCTGAATGGTGATTTCATCAGGGGAAATTGTCATGTTGGCGCCAGGGTAGATAGCGATGACGTTATCTCCGGTATCTCCATTCACCATGATAGTTGCTGTACCTGTTTGTGTTTCTTTGGTCTGGTAGATAACACTTTTATGGATTTTTGATGAGTTTATAAAATTAATGGCGTAATCACTAAAATGATCTGAGCCGACTTTAGTAATAAAATGCACATCAGAGTCGGCATAGCTTGCTGCTAATGCTTGATTACATCCCTTACCGCCGGGTGAAAAAATAAATTTATCGGCCAGCAATGATTCTCCCGTTGAGGGTAATCTCGGTAGATAACTGATAATATCAACATTGAACGAGCCAATAACACATACATTATTTTTCATGGCAGAGAGACCTTTTTTTATTTTCTGCGCTGATTCATATTTTTCCAGCACATAAGCAATTTCATTTTTTGCGACGTTATCAAGAGAATCAAGGGTAATAAATGCACCACCATGACAGCGAGTAAGATATCCCTGTCCGGCAAGTTCATTGAGATCTGAACGAATAGTTTCCTTTGTTACCTTGAGACTTTTCGCCAGATTTGAAACTTTTACAACTCCCGAAATACTGAGTTCCTTCAATATTCTATGATGGCGTTCAAATTTCATTTTTTACCTCACCGTGGTTAAATTAGTCCCGGGAGGAGTATATTGTTGTGATTGTCACCATAAAGTGATGGCAGAAACCAAAAAAAAACAAAAATGTAATATTGATATTGCTAAAATTACGGAAAAAACGGTGATAAAGCTTAAAGTGGTAATAACCATGAAATTCAGGTGGTTATTGTTTTGATATAGGGGAAGTAGGCTGCAATAACTGGAATGTGATGAAGGTTTGTGACGTTTCGCCCCACAGGGTGGGGCGGGGAAGCGCTATTTCACGCGCGCCATAAAGTACGCATCAACGTACTCACCGTTGCGCAGGCCGTATTTCTTACCGGTGCCTTCGATTTCAAAGCCGTACTTCTTATACACCGCCACGGCGGGCTCGTTATCAACAAACACCGTTAACTCGATACGCTCGACGCGCAGCCAGTTGTCGCACATGTCGATCATCGTGCGGATCAGCGCGCTGGCAACGCCGCGATTGTGCCACCGGGCATCCACGCAGATACCAAAATCGGCCACGTGGCTGCGGCGCGGACGTTGGGTGACCTGAATAGAAAGATGGCCAACGACGATATCATCAATGCAGGCAACCAGTTGTTTAACCCCGGCTTGCTCGGTTAGCCGCGCTTGCCACATTTCGAGGGAAGGATGAGGAACCTGTAGCGTGTTGTGGTACACCTCCGGCTGGGCGTGGATCTGACGAATGGCGTCGTAATCTTTCGGTTCAGCGTGGCGTATCACTATCTCACTCATTCCTTATCTCCTGCAGGGGTAATTGTGTATTTACACTCGCTGAGAAAGAAAATTCCGTCAACCGCATTTTTTTGCAAAAAGAAGTAGACAAGTGCGAATGAGAATGATTATTATTGCCTTGCATTCAGGGGAACCCCTGCGGAGAACCTGAAAGCACGACATTGCTCACATTGCTTCCAGTATTATTTTGGCCAGCTTTTGCTGGCTTTTTTTTTGGGGTTTGTTTCAGCCTGGCTTACTTGTCATTTTGTCCCCGGGAAGTGCTCGTGCTCCTCACGTACATTTAGTACGCTCCGGCCCCTGCGCGCTTGCCGTGAACAAACTGACCGCGACGCCGACGGCCGATCTTGAGGCATCTGCTTTTGTAGGCCCGAAAAGGCTTCTCCGCATCCGGCAAAGAATCCAACATTCAGTCTCCTCACGCTTTGCGCTATGGTGTAAACAATCATCTTCAAAAGGATCGTCTCATGACCTTACACTGCGCATTTATTGGATTCGGCAAAAGCACCACCCGTTACCATCTCCCCTACGTTCTGAATCGGAAAGATTCCTGGCATGTCGCGCATATTTTCCGTCGTCACACTAAACCGGAAGAGCAGGTGCCGCAGTATTCACATATTCACTTCACCAGCGATCTGGATGAGGTGTTGGGCGATCCGCAGGTAAAACTGGTGATCGTCTGTACGCATGCTGACAGCCATTTCGAATACGCTAAACGCGTGCTGGAAGCGGGTAAAAGCGTGCTGGTTGAGAAACCTTTCACGCCGACGCTGGCGGAGGCAAAAGTGTTGTTCGACCTGGCGCGAAGCAAAGGACTGACCGTCACGCCGTATCAGAATCGGCGTTTTGATTCCTGTTTTCTCACGGCTAAAAAAGCGATTGAGAGCGGGAAACTGGGCAAGATTGTCGAAATTGAAAGCCATTTCGATTATTACCGCCCGGTAGCAGAAACCAAACCGGGCCTGCCGCAGGACGGCGCATTCTATGGACTTGGCGTCCACACCATGGATCAAATTATTTCGCTATTTGGCCGCCCGGATCATGTCGCGTATGACATTCGTAGCCTGCGTAATAAAGCGAACCCGGATGACACCTTTGAAGCGCAACTGTTTTATGGCGATTTGAAGGCTATCGTTAAAACCAGCCATCTGGTGAAAATCGACTATCCGAAGTTTATTGTTCACGGCACCAAAGGTTCGTTTGTGAAATACGGTATCGATCAACAAGAAACCAGCCTGAAAGCGAACATTATGCCTGGCGAACCCGGTTTCGCCGCTGACGAATCCGTCGGTGTGCTGGAATATGTTAACGATGACGGCGTGACCGTGAAAGAAGAGGTGAAACCGGAAACGGGTGACTATGGTCGTGTTTATGATGCGCTGTACCAGACGTTGACCGTCGGTACGCCTAATTACGTCAAGGAATCTGAAGTTCTTACCAATCTGGAAATCCTCGAACGTGCTTTCGAACAGGCATCGCCTGCGACGATAACCCTCGCTAAATAGCCATTACAGACTCCTCTGCGCTTATTCATATTTTTTGAACAGAGGAGTCAATTTTCACCCTCTATGATCCCGGACGGAATGAGTCCACACTTATTCCATCGAAAACATCTGGGGGTGAATACAATGATCTACTTACGCAAAGCAAACGACCGCGGTCATGCGAATCATGGCTGGCTTGACTCCTGGCATACTTTTTCTTTTGCCGATTATTACGATCCGAACTTTATGGGGTTCTCGGCGCTGCGTGTGATTAACGACGATGTGATCGACGCAGGCCAGGGGTTCGGCACGCATCCGCATAAAGACATGGAAATTTTGACCTATGTACTGGAAGGCGCCGTAGAACACCAGGACAGTATGGGCAATAAAGAACAGGTTCCGGCAGGTGAATTCCAGATTATGAGCGCCGGGACCGGCGTTCGCCACTCCGAGTACAACCCGAGCAAAACGGATCGTCTGCGGCTGTACCAGATCTGGATCATTCCGCAAGAAACCGGCATCACGCCGCGCTACGAACAGCGTCGCTTCGACGCCGCGCAGGGCAAGCAACTGGTGCTTTCGCCAGATGCTCGCGATGGTTCGCTGAAGGTCCACCAGGATATGGAGCTGTACCGCTGGGCGCTGCTCAAAGATGAGCAGTCGGTGCATCAGATTGCCGCTGAGCGCCGCGTCTGGATCCAGGTGGTAAAAGGTAACGTGACCATTAACGGTACCAAAGCGACGACCAGCGACGGCCTTGCGATTTGGGATGAGCAGGCAATCTCGATTCATGCCGACAGCGACAGTGAAGTGTTGTTGTTTGACTTGCCGCCAGTCTAACGTGCTGTAACCTTTTGTAGGCCGGATAAGACGCGAAAGCGTTGCCATCCGGCTTTTCATCGTTTGTCATTAATTCCGCACGTCCGTGGTAAACTGGGCAAATCTATCCCTTTTATACCTTTCAGGACGATGAAAAAGAAAAGACCCGTACTTCAGGATGTGGCCGACCGTGTCGGCGTGACCAAAATGACGGTCAGCCGTTTTTTGCGTAATCCGGAGCAGGTTTCCGTCGCGCTGCGGGGTAAAATTGCGGCTGCGCTTGATGAGCTCGGGTACATTCCTAATCGCGCGCCTGACATTCTTTCCAACGCCACCAGCCGCGCTATTGGCGTTCTGCTGCCGTCTTTAACCAACCAGGTCTTTGCGGAAGTGTTACGCGGCATTGAGGCTGTCACCGACGCGCATGGTTATCAAACCATGCTGGCGCACTACGGCTATAAACCGGAGATGGAGCAGGAGCGCCTGGAATCGATGCTCTCCTGGAATATCGACGGCCTGATCCTCACTGAGCGTACCCATACGCCGCGCACCTTAAAAATGATCGAAGTCGCCGGGATTCCGGTGATGGAACTGATGGACAGCCAGTCGCCGTGTCTCGATATTGCCGTTGGTTTTGACAACTTCGAGGCCGCGCGCCAGATGACCGCCGCGATTATCGCGCGTGGTCATCGTCATATCGCCTATCTGGGGGCGCGCCTCGACGAACGTACTATCATCAAGCAGAAGGGCTATGAACAGGCGATGCGGGACGCAGGCCTGGTTCCTTACAGTGTGATGATGGAGCAATCTTCATCCTACTCTTCCGGTATCGAACTCATGCGCCAGGCGCGACGCGAATACCCACAGCTTGACGGTATTTTTTGCACCAACGATGACCTGGCGGTGGGGGCGGCCTTCGAATGCCAGCGCCTGGGGCTAAAAATCCCGGACGACATGGCGATCGCCGGGTTCCACGGTCATGACATCGGCCAGGTGATGGAACCGCGTCTGGCAAGCGTCCTGACGCCGCGCGAGCGAATGGGCAGCATTGGCGCGGAACGTCTGTTGGCCCGCATTCGCGGCGAAACGGTCACGCCGAAAATGTTAGATTTAGGTTTCACCTTGTCACCGGGCGGATCTATTTAGTCTGACAACTTTGAAGTAGCTCACACTTATTCACTTTTGGCACGAATGGTCATTGCGTCGTGAATGGTGCGGTTGGACAATGTTACCGATAACAGTTACCCGTAACAAATTTTGCAACTTGTAGAGTGGGGGCCCGCTTTGAACACGACTAATCATGATCACCACGTTTACGTTCTGATGGGCGTATCAGGCAGCGGTAAATCCGCTGTCGCAAGCGCCGTGGCGCATCAGCTTCATGCCGCGTTTCTGGACGGCGATTTTCTGCATCCGCGCTGCAATATTGAAAAAATGGCCTCCGGCGAGCCGTTGAATGATGATGACCGCAAACCGTGGTTGCAGGCGCTGAACGACGCCGCTTTCGCGATGCAGCGTACCAATAAAATCTCGCTGATTGTCTGTTCCGCACTGAAAAAACACTATCGCGACCTGTTGCGCGAGGGAAACCCTAACCTCTCCTTTATCTATCTGAAAGGTGATTTCGACGTCATTGAAAGCCGTCTGAAAGCGCGCAAAGGCCATTTCTTCAAAACCCAGATGCTGGTGACGCAGTTTGAAACGCTGCAAGAGCCGGGTGCCGACGAACGCGATGTTCTGGTGGTGGATATCGACCAGCCGCTGGAAGGCGTCGTGGCGAGCACCATTGAGGTCATCAATAAAGGCAGTACGCTGTGAGTACATTAACACTGGTTTTAACCGCCGTCGGTTCCGTCTTACTGCTGCTGTTTCTCGTGATGAAGGCGCGTATGCACGCCTTCGTCGCGTTAATGGTCGTCTCAATGGGCGCGGGGCTTTTTTCAGGGATGCCGCTTGATAAAATCGCCGCGACCATGGAAAAAGGGATGGGCGACACGCTGGGATTCCTGGCGATTGTGGTCGCGCTGGGGGCGATGTTCGGCAAGATTTTGCATGAGACCGGCGCGGTCGATCAGATAGCCGTGAAAATGCTTAAATCCTTTGGCCATAACCGCGCGCACTATGCGATTGGCCTGGCCGGCTTGATTTGCGCGCTGCCGCTGTTCTTTGAAGTGGCGATTGTGCTGCTGATAAGCGTGGCGTTCTCTATGGCGCGTCATACCGGCACAAACCTGGTGAAGCTGGTCATTCCGCTGTTTGCGGGCGTGGCGGCAGCCGCGGCGTTTTTGTTGCCTGGGCCTGCGCCGATGCTGCTGGCTTCCCAGATGCATGCTGATTTCGGCTGGATGATCCTGATTGGGCTGTGCGCCGCCATTCCTGGCATGATTATCGCCGGGCCGCTGTGGGGGAATTTTATCAGCCGTTACGTTGAGCTGCGTATTCCTGACGACATTACCGAGCCGCATCTGGGTGAAGGTAAAATGCCTTCTTTCGGCTTCAGCCTGTCGCTGATCCTGCTGCCGTTGGTGCTGGTAGGGCTGAAAACGATCGCCGCGCGTTTTGTGCCGGAAGGTTCCACCGCTTACGAATGGTTTGAGTTTATCGGCCACCCCTTCACTGCGATTCTGGTCGCTTGTCTGGTAGCGATTTACGGCCTGGCGATGCGTCAGGGGATGCCGAAAGACAAAGTGATGGAAATCTGCGGCCACGCGCTGCAACCGGCGGGCATTATCCTGCTGGTGATTGGCGCAGGCGGGGTGTTCAAACAGGTACTGGTTGACTCCGGCGTCGGCCCGGCGCTGGGCGAAGCGTTAACCGGTATGGGACTGCCGATTGCCATTACCTGCTTTGTGCTGGCGGCGGCGGTGCGCATCATTCAGGGTTCCGCGACCGTGGCGTGTTTAACCGCGGTCGGTCTGGTGATGCCGGTCATTGAGCAACTGAATTTCTCCGGCGCGCAGATGGCAGCGCTCTCTATCTGTATCGCCGGCGGTTCAATTGTGGTTTCTCATGTTAACGACGCCGGCTTCTGGCTGTTCGGTAAATTTACCGGCGCGACCGAAGCGCAGACGCTGAAGACCTGGACAATGATGGAAACTATCCTCGGCACCACAGGCGCGATTGTCGGGATGATTGCGTTTCAGTTGCTGAGCTGAGTCTTGTTGCCCGGTGGCGCTGTGCTTACCGGGCCTGAAAACGGGCACATATCGACACCGTAAGCCGGGTAAGGCGTAATCGCTACCCGGTTTTTTTATTGAGGTGTGCATGGCAATCGCCCAACGACGTTTTGCCTCGCCATGTTTCAGTACGCGCATAAATGCAGGCAAATTTCTACGCTGATCCATAATTAGGATCAATAAAACAGCGACGGAAATGATTCCCTTCCTAACGCAAATTCCCTGATAATCGCCACTGGACTTTCTGCTTGCGCGGTAAGGCAGGATAAGTCGCATTACTGATGGCTTCGCTATCATTGATTAATTTCACTTGCGACTTTGGCTGCTTTTTGTATGGTGAAGGATGCGCCACAGGATACTGGCGCGCATACACAGCACATCTCTTTGCAGGAAAAAAACGCTATGAAAAATGTTGGTTTTATCGGCTGGCGCGGAATGGTCGGCTCTGTTCTCATGCAACGCATGGTAGAGGAGCGCGATTTCGACGCTATTCGCCCTGTTTTCTTTTCTACCTCCCAGTTTGGACAGGCGGCGCCCACCTTCGGCGACACCTCCACCGGCACGCTACAGGACGCTTTTGATCTGGATGCGCTAAAAGCGCTCGATATCATCGTGACCTGCCAGGGCGGCGATTATACCAACGAAATTTATCCAAAGCTGCGCGAAAGCGGATGGCAGGGTTACTGGATTGATGCGGCTTCTACGCTGCGCATGAAAGATGATGCCATTATTATTCTCGACCCGGTCAACCAGGACGTGATTACCGACGGCCTGAACAATGGCGTGAAGACCTTTGTGGGCGGTAACTGTACCGTTAGCCTGATGTTGATGTCGCTGGGCGGTCTCTTTGCCCATAATCTCGTTGACTGGGTATCCGTCGCGACCTATCAGGCCGCCTCCGGCGGCGGCGCGCGCCATATGCGCGAGCTGTTAACCCAGATGGGTCAGTTGTATGGCCATGTCGCCGATGAACTGGCGACGCCGTCTTCCGCAATTCTTGATATTGAACGCAAAGTTACGGCATTGACCCGCAGCGGCGAGCTGCCGGTTGATAACTTTGGCGTACCGCTGGCGGGAAGTCTGATCCCCTGGATCGACAAACAGCTCGATAACGGCCAAAGCCGCGAAGAGTGGAAAGGCCAGGCGGAAACCAACAAGATTCTCAATACTGCCTCTGTGATCCCGGTTGATGGTTTGTGCGTGCGCGTCGGCGCGCTGCGCTGTCACAGCCAGGC
Source organism: Salmonella sp. 741265116_PST (assembly GCF_046567715.1). Lineage (NCBI taxonomy): Bacteria > Pseudomonadati > Pseudomonadota > Gammaproteobacteria > Enterobacterales > Enterobacteriaceae > Salmonella > Salmonella sp. 741265116_PST. Next base: position 149,285 of record NZ_JBKFPH010000008.1, read on the forward strand.
GTTCACCATCAAGCTGAAAAAAGAGGTATCCATTGCGACGGTGGAAGAACTGCTGGCGGCACATAATCCGTGGGCGAAAGTGGTGCCGAACGATCGTGATATCACTATGCGCGAATTAACCCCGGCGGCGGTGACCGGCACGTTGACTACGCCGGTTGGTCGTCTGCGTAAGCTGAACATGGGGCCAGAGTTCTTATCGGCGTTTACCGTAGGCGACCAGTTGTTATGGGGCGCCGCCGAGCCGCTGCGTCGAATGCTGCGCCAGTTGGCGTAGTAGCTATTGCAGCGCTTATCGGGCCTGCGTGTGGTTCTGTAGGCCGGATAAGGCGCGTCAGCGCCGCCATCCGGCAATATCCGCCAGGTAAGGCGTAGTCGGCAAGCAGACGTCAGATTGATATGTAGGGTGCATTGTCACCCTTTTTTTTGCGTAATACAGGAGTAAACGCAGATGTTTCATTTTTATCAGGAGTTAAGCAGAGCATTGGCTATTCTTTAAGGGTAGCTTAATCCCACGGGTATTAAGCCTAACCTGAAGGTAGGACGACGCAGATAGGATGCACAGTGTGCTGCGCCGTTCAGGTCAAAGAAGTGTCACTACCTGATGTTGAATTCAGTGAGATGGAGTGACGCCACAAAACAGGATGACAAACCATGTCCAGTCGTATCGATAGAGACGTGATTAATGCGCTAATTGCAGGACATTTTGCGGACCCTTTTTCCGTACTCGGAATGCACCAGACCCAAGCCGGACTAGAAGTCCGCGCCCTATTACCTGACGCCACCGACGTATGGGTGATTGAACCCAAAACCGGACGTAAAGTCGGCAAACTGGAATGTCTCGACGCTCGCGGTTTTTTCTGCGGCGTTTTACCCCGACGTAAAAATTTCTTTCGCTATCAGCTCGCCGTGACCTGGCACGGACAGCAGAACCTCATCGACGATCCTTATCGTTTTGGTCCATTAATACAGGAAATGGATGCCTGGCTATTGTCGGAAGGCACCCACCTGCGTCCTTATGAAACGCTGGGCGCGCACGCCGATACGATGGATGGCGTCACTGGCACCCGTTTCTCCGTCTGGGCACCTAATGCTCGTCGCGTTTCGGTTGTCGGGCAATTCAACTATTGGGATGGGCGTCGCCACCCGATGCGTCTGCGCAAAGAGAGCGGTATTTGGGAGCTGTTTATCCCCGGCGCGCATAATGGACAACTGTATAAATTCGAGCTGCTTGATGCGAATGGTAATCTGCGCATTAAAGCCGATCCCTATGCTTTTGAGGCGCAGATGCGTCCGGAAACGGCGTCGATGATTTGCGGACTGCCGGAGAAAGTGACGCCAGGCGAAGAACGACAAAAAGCCAATCAGTTTGATGCGCCGATCTCGATTTATGAGGTGCATTTAGGTTCATGGCGCCGCCATACGGATAACAATTTCTGGCTGAGCTATCGTGAGCTGGCGGATCAGCTTGTGCCTTACGCCAAATGGATGGGCTTTACGCACCTTGAACTCTTGCCGGTCAACGAACATCCGTTTGACGGCAGTTGGGGCTACCAGCCGACCGGCCTCTACGCGCCGACCCGCCGCTTTGGTACGCGGGACGATTTCCGCTATTTCATCAATGCGGCCCATGCGGCGGGCCTTAACGTCATTCTCGACTGGGTGCCGGGCCATTTCCCGTCCGATGAATTTAGCCTCGCGGAGTTTGACGGCACCCACCTCTATGAGCACAGCGACCCGCGCGAGGGCTATCACCAGGACTGGAATACGCTGATCTACAACTATGGTCGTCGTGAAGTCAGTAATTATCTGGTGGGCAACGCCCTGTACTGGATGGAGCGTTTTGGGATTGATGCACTGCGTGTCGATGCGGTGGCCTCTATGATCTACCGCGACTACAGCCGCAAAGAGGGCGAGTGGATACCGAACGAGTTCGGCGGTCGTGAAAACCTGGAAGCCATTGAGTTTCTGCGTAATACCAACCGCATTATTGGCGAGCAGGTGCCCGGCGCGGTCAGCATGGCGGAAGAGTCGACAGACTTCTCTGGCGTGACGCGTCCACCGGAAACGGGCGGCCTGGGGTTCTGGTACAAGTGGAACCTGGGCTGGATGCACGACACGCTGGACTATATGAAGCTGGACCCGGTGTACCGCCAGTATCATCACGACAAGCTGACCTTTGGTATGTTGTACAACCATACCGAAAACTTTGTTCTGCCGCTGTCGCACGATGAGGTGGTTCACGGCAAGAAATCCATTCTCGATCGTATGCCGGGCGATGCGTGGCAAAAATTTGCCAACCTGCGCGCCTATTATGGCTGGATGTGGGCCTTCCCCGGCAAGAAACTGCTGTTTATGGGGAATGAGTTTGCCCAGGGACGCGAGTGGAACCATGACGCCAGCCTCGACTGGCACCTGCTGGAGGGGGGCGATAACTGGCACCACGGGGTTCAGCGTCTGGTACGCGATCTCAACCACACCTATCGCCACCATAAAGCGTTGCATGAGCTGGATTTTGATGCTTACGGCTTTGAGTGGCTGGTGGTCGATGACAATGAACGCTCGGTACTGATTTTTGTACGCCGTGATAAAGCTGGTAACGAGATCATCGTCGCCAGCAACTTTACGCCCGTTCCTCGCCACGACTACCGCTTTGGCATCAACCAGCCGGGACGCTGGCGTGAAATTCTCAATACTGATTCGATGCATTATCACGGTAGCAACACCGGCAACGGCGGCGTGGTGCACAGCGATGAGATCGAAAGCCATGGCCGTCAGCACTCTCTTAACCTGACGTTACCGCCGTTGGCGACGATCTGGCTGATGCGGGAGGGGGAATGACGCAGCTTGCGATCGGCGAAGCAACGCCGCATGGCGCAACGTATGACGGTCATGGCGTGAATTTCACGCTCTTTTCCGCCCATGCGGAGCGCGTAGAGCTGTGCGTTTTTGATTCCCGAGGGAATGAGCGTCGCTATGACCTGCCAGGACGTCGCGGCGATGTCTGGCATGGTTATCTGGCAGGTGCCAGGCCAGGTTTGCGCTATGGCTATCGCGTACATGGCCCGTGGCAACCAGCGCAGGGGCATCGGTTTAATCCGGCGAAGTTACTGCTTGATCCTTATGCGCGCCGGGTCGAGGGCGAACTAAAAGATCATCCGCTGTTGCACGGCGGACACGATGAACCGGACTACCGCGATAACGCGGCGGTGGCGCCGAAAAGCGTGGTAATCAGCGACCATTATGACTGGGAAGATGACGCCGCGCCGCGCACGCCGTGGGGAAAAACGGTCATCTATGAAGCGCATGTCAAAGGACTTACCTACCTGCATCCGGAACTCCCCCAGGAGATACGCGGCACCTATAAAGCGCTCGGTCATCCGGTCATGTTGGCGTACTTCAAACAGCTTGGCATTACGGCGCTGGAACTGTTGCCGGTGGCGCAGTTTGCCAGCGAGCCGCGCCTGCAACGTATGGGGCTGACCAATTATTGGGGTTATAACCCGATGGCGATGTTCGCGCTGCATCCCGCCTGGGCCAGTTCGCCCGAGACGGCGCTGGACGAGTTTCGCGATGCGGTGAAAGCGCTGCATCGCGCGGGGATTGAGGTCATTCTGGACATCGTATTAAACCATAGCGCCGAGCTGGATCTGGACGGTCCAACCTTCTCCCTGCGCGGAATTGATAACCGTAGCTATTATTGGATAAGGGACGATGGCGATTATCACAACTGGACGGGGTGCGGCAACACGCTCAATTTAAGCCATCCCGGCGTGGTGGAATACGCGTGCGAGTGTTTGCGCTATTGGGTGGAAACCTGTCATGTCGATGGTTTTCGTTTTGATTTGGCGTCCGTCATGGGGCGCACGCCGACGTTTCGCCAGGATGCGCCGCTGTTCGCCGCGATTAAAGCGTGTCCTGTGTTATCAACGGTCAAGCTGATTGCTGAACCGTGGGATATTGGCGAGGGCGGCTATCAGGTCGGGAATTTTCCGCCACCGTTTGCCGAGTGGAACGACCATTTTCGCGATGCGGCCCGCCGATTCTGGTTGCCGCGTAACCTGACGATCGGGGAGTTTGCCTGTCGTTTCGCCGCTTCCAGCGATGTGTTTAAACGCAATGGTCGCACGCCCGGCGTCTCGGTCAATCTGCTCACGGCGCATGATGGTTTTACGCTCCGGGACTGCGTCTGTTTCAATCAGAAACACAATGAGGCGAACGGTGAGGAAAATCGCGACGGCACCAACAACAATTACAGCGACAATCATGGTAAAGAAGGATTAGGCGGTCCGCTTGATTTAATGGAGCGGCGGCGCGACAGCATTCATGCCCTGCTGGCGACGCTACTGCTCTCTCAGGGAACGCCGATGCTGCTGGCAGGCGATGAACACGGCCATAGCCAGCACGGCAACAATAACGCCTACTGTCAGGATAATGCCTTAACCTGGCTGGACTGGCAGCAGGCAAACCGTGGGTTAACCACGTTTACCGCCGCGCTGATTCGTTTGCGTCAGCAGATACCGGCTTTAACCGACAATCGCTGGTGGGAAGAAGGTGATGGCAACGTGCGTTGGCTGAATAAAAACGCGCAACCCCTGAGTGCGGATGAGTGGCAAAACGGGCCTAAGCTGATGCAAATTCTGTTGTCGGACCGTTTTCTGATTGCGATAAATGCCACGCTTGAGGTGACAGATATCGTTTTACCTGAAGGGGAATGGCGCGCCGTTCCCCCATTCGCTGGAGAGGATAATCCGGTGATAACGGCGGTCTGGCAGGGACCTGCGCATGGACTGTGTGTGTTCCAGAGAGGATAAAAAAGGAGTTAATCATGGTGAGTTTAGAGAAGAACGATCGTGTAATGTTGGCGCGCCAGCTGCCACTGAAATCTGTTGCCCTAATCCTGGCCGGCGGCCGCGGCACGCGTCTAAAAGATTTAACGAACAAACGCGCCAAACCTGCCGTCCACTTTGGTGGGAAGTTCCGCATCATCGATTTCGCCTTATCGAATTGTCTGAACTCCGGGATTCGCCGTATCGGCGTGATCACTCAGTATCAGTCCCACACGCTGGTGCAACATATTCAGCGCGGCTGGTCACTGTTTAGCGAAGAGATGAACGAATTTGTCGATCTGCTGCCAGCCCAACAGCGAATGCAGGGCGAAAACTGGTATCGCGGTACGGCAGACGCGGTGACCCAGAACCTGGATATTATTCGTCGCTATAAAGCGGAATATGTCGTCATCCTGGCAGGCGATCATATCTACAAGCAGGACTACTCGCGTATGTTGATCGATCACGTTGAAAAGGGCGCGCGTTGCACGGTGGCCTGTATGCCGGTGCCGATCAAAGAAGCGACGGCGTTCGGCGTGATGGCGGTCGATGAAAGCGACAAGATTATTGATTTTGTCGAAAAACCGGCGAATCCCCCCGCAATGCCTGGTGACGCCAGCAAATCGCTGGCCAGTATGGGCATTTACGTTTTTGACGCCGATTACCTGTATGAATTGCTGGCGGCAGACGATAAAGATGACGCGTCCAGCCACGATTTCGGTAAAGACATTATCCCCAAAATCACCCGCGAAGGTATGGCTTACGCGCATCCTTTCCCGCTCTCCTGCGTGCAGTCCGATCCACAAGCCGAACCGTACTGGCGCGATGTAGGTACGCTGGAAGCTTACTGGAAGGCGAACCTGGATTTAGCCTCGGTGACGCCGGAGCTGGATATGTATGACCAGAACTGGCCTATCCGTACGCATATGGAATCGCTACCGCCTGCGAAATTCGTGCAGGACCGCTCCGGTAGCCACGGTATGACGCTGAACTCGCTGGTCTCCGGCGGCTGCATTATCTCCGGTTCGGTGGTGGTGCAATCTGTGCTCTTCCCACGGGTGAGAATAAATTCTTTTTGTAATATTGATTCGGCAGTGTTGTTACCTGAGGTTTGGGTAGGGCGCTCCTGCCGTTTACGTCGCTGTGTTATTGACCGTGCCTGTATTATCCCGGAAGGCATGGTGATTGGTGAGAATGCGGAAGAGGACGCTCGTCGTTTCTACCGTTCAGAAGAAGGTATTGTACTGGTCACGCGTGAAATGCTGCGCAAACTGCAGGTCAAACAGGAGCGATAATGCAGGTTTTACATGTATGTTCAGAGATGTTCCCCCTGCTGAAGACTGGGGGGCTGGCGGATGTGATAGGCGCGTTGCCTGCGGCACAAATTGCGAATGGTGTTGATGTTCGCGTTCTGCTTCCAGGGTTTCCCGATATCCGTCGGGGGATACCCGATGCGCATGTGGTGAGCCGCCGCGATACTTTCGCCGGTAAGATATCGCTGCTGTTCGGGCATTATAACGGCGTGGGCATTTATCTGATCGACGCGCCGCATCTATACGAGCGTCCAGGCAGTCCCTATCACGATACGAATTTATATGCCTATACCGATAACGTGCTGCGCTTTGCCCTGTTAGGGTGGGTCGGCTGTGAAATGGCCTGCGGACTTGATCCATTCTGGCGCCCCGACGTGGTGCATGCGCACGACTGGCACGCCGGGCTGGCGCCCGCCTATCTGGCGGCGCGCGGGCGGCCGGCGAAATCGGTCTTTACCGTACACAACCTGGCCTATCAAGGCATGTTTTATGCAAAGCATATGGATGACATCGAACTGCCGTGGTCATTCTTTAATATGCATGGGCTGGAGTTCAACGGACAACTCTCCTTTTTGAAGGCCGGTTTGTACTATGCCGACCATATTACGGCGGTGAGCCCGACCTATGCGCGTGAAATTACCGAACCGCAGTTTGCTTATGGTATGGAAGGCCTGCTGCGTCAGCGTCATCTGGAAGGGCGCTTGTCCGGCATACTGAACGGCGTGGATGAGAAGATCTGGAACCCGGAATCCGATCTGCTGCTGGCGTCGCGCTACACGCGCGATACCCTGGAAGAGAAGGCGGAAAACAAACGTCAGCTACAAATTGCGATGGGGTTGAAGGTTAACGACAAAGTGCCGCTGTTTGCCGTGGTAAGCCGTCTGACCAACCAGAAAGGTCTGGATCTGGTGCTGGAGGCGTTACCGGGGCTGCTGGAGCAAGGCGGGCAGTTGGCGCTACTCGGCGCAGGCGATCCGGTGCTTCAGGAAGGGTTCCTCGCGGCGGCGGCGGAACACCCAGGGCAGGTTGGCGTACAGATCGGCTATCACGAAGCTTTCTCGCATCGCATTATGGGCGGCGCGGACGTTATTCTGGTGCCCAGTCGTTTTGAACCGTGCGGCTTAACGCAGCTATATGGCTTAAAGTATGGCACGCTGCCTCTGGTACGGCGTACCGGGGGGTTGGCCGATACGGTCTCCGACAGTTCGCTGGAAAATCTGGCGGACGGTATCGCCAGCGGTTTTGTCTTCGAAGACAGTAACGCCTGGTCGTTACTACGCGCGATTCGGCGTGCTTTTGTGTTGTGGTCACGGCCTTCGCTTTGGCGGTTTGTACAACGGCAGGCGATGGCGATGGATTTTAGCTGGCAAGTTGCCGCGAAATCATACCGCGAGCTGTACTATCGCTTGAAATAGTCATCCAGGAATCATTTATATGAATGCTCCGTTTACTTATGCATCGCCCACTCTCAGCGTTGAGGCGCTTAAGCATTCTATTGCCTATAAGCTGATGTTTACGATTGGTAAAGACCCGGTCATTGCCAATAAACATGAATGGCTGAACGCCACATTGTTCGCGGTGCGCGATCGTCTGGTGGAGCGCTGGCTGCGTTCTAATCGAGCCCAATTATCGCAGGAAACCCGGCAGGTTTATTACCTGTCGATGGAGTTTTTGATTGGTCGTACCCTCTCTAACGCGCTGCTCTCGCTGGGCATTTATGATGACGTTAAAGGCGCGCTGGAGGCCATGGGCTTAGATCTCGAAGAGCTGATCGATGAAGAGAATGACCCAGGGCTTGGCAACGGCGGTTTAGGACGGCTGGCGGCTTGCTTCCTGGACTCGCTGGCGACGCTAGGATTACCGGGTCGCGGGTATGGCATTCGCTACGATTACGGCATGTTTAAGCAGAATATTGTCGACGGGCGGCAAAAAGAATCTCCGGATTACTGGCTGGAATATGGCAACCCGTGGGAGTTCAAGCGGCACAATACGCGCTATAAGGTGCTTTTTGGCGGGCGCATTCAGCAGGAAGGTAAAAAAGCGCGCTGGATTGAGACGGAAGAGATCCTGGCCGTCGCGTATGATCAGATCATCCCCGGTTACGACACTGACGCCACTAACACACTGCGGCTGTGGAATGCGCAGGCCAGTAGTGAAATCAACCTCGGTAAATTCAACCAGGGCGACTACTTTGCGGCGGTGGAAGATAAAAACCACTCTGAGAACGTTTCACGGGTGCTCTACCCGGACGATTCCACCTATTCCGGACGAGAGCTACGCCTGCGCCAGGAGTATTTTCTGGTCTCGGCGACAGTGCAGGATATCCTGCACCGTCATTATCAACTGCATAAAACCTATGAGAATCTGGCGGATAAAATCGCCATTCACCTCAATGATACGCATCCGGTGCTGTCAATTCCGGAGCTGATGCGCCTGCTGATTGATGAACATAAATTTAGCTGGGACGACGCGTTTGAGGTGTGCTGTCAGGTCTTCTCTTATACCAACCATACGTTGATGAGCGAGGCGCTGGAGACCTGGCCTGTCGATATGCTGGGGAAAATTCTGCCCCGTCACCTGCAGATTATCTTCGAGATTAACGACTATTTCCTGAAAACGTTGCAAGAGCAATATCCCAACGATACCAGCCTGCTTGGACGCGCGTCGATTATTGATGAGTCGAACGGCCGCCGGGTACGGATGGCCTGGCTGGCGGTGGTGGTCAGCCATAAAGTCAACGGCGTTTCTGAACTCCATTCCAACCTGATGGTGCAGTCGCTGTTCGCGGATTTTGCGAAGATTTTCCCGACCCGTTTTTGTAACGTCACTAACGGCGTTACGCCGCGCCGCTGGCTGGCGTTGGCAAACCCGCCGCTGTCTGACGTGCTGGATGAGAATATTGGTCGTACCTGGCGTACCGATCTTAGTCAGCTCAGCGAGCTGAAACAGCATTGTGATTATCCGCTGGTCAATCATGCTGTGCGTCAGGCGAAGCTGGAAAATAAAAAACGGCTGGCGGTAGTGATAGCGCAACAACTGAATGTGGTGGTAAACCCTAAAGCGTTATTTGACGTGCAGATTAAGCGTATTCACGAATACAAGCGGCAGTTGATGAACGTACTGCATGTCATTACCCGCTATAACCGTATTAAAGAAAATCCGGAGGCCGACTGGGTGCCGCGGGTGAATATTTTTGCCGGTAAGGCGGCTTCCGCCTATTACATGGCAAAACATATCATTCATCTGATCAACGACGTGGCGAAAGTGATTAACAACGATCCGCAGATTGGCGACAGGCTGAAAGTGGTGTTTATCCCGAACTACAGCGTCAGCCTGGCGCAGGTGATCATTCCCGCTGCCGACCTGTCTGAGCAGATTTCGCTGGCAGGGACAGAAGCTTCCGGCACCAGTAATATGAAATTTGCCCTGAACGGCGCGCTCACCATTGGTACGCTGGATGGCGCGAACGTAGAGATGCAGGAGCATGTCGGCGAGGAGAATATCTTTATCTTCGGTAATACTGCCGAAGAGGTGGAAGCGTTGCGCAGGCAGGGTTATAAGCCTCGCGACTATTATGAAAAAGATGAAGAGCTACATCAGGTACTGACGCAGATTGGTAGCGGCGTCTTTAATCCGGAAGAGCCAGGTCGTTACCGCGATCTGGTAGATTCGCTGATTAACTTTGGCGATCACTATCAGGTGCTGGCGGACTACCGCAGCTACGTGGACTGCCAGGATAAGGTGGATGAGTTGTATCGTCGCCCGGAAGAGTGGACGACAAAAGCGATGCTCAACATTGCCAATATGGGCTACTTCTCATCGGACAGAACCATCAAAGAGTATGCCGAAAATATCTGGCATATTGATCCGGTACGGTTGTAGGCGCGGGTTGATGTGACTTGATATCCATGTGTCAGGAATCGGGCAGCAGCAGATAATGTCGCTGCCTTTTTTATTGCTAACATCTTTCGGAAGTTGAGCA
>NZ_JBKFPH010000009.1:0-145185 GCF_046567715.1 Salmonella sp. 741265116_PST
CGACAGCCCGCGAAACAGCGTCCTCTCGTCCCGCTCGCAGTACAGATCTCTGGCTTCAAGCATTCCCACTCATCAACGTCCTGTCAGAAACCTGGTTTAACATCACGCATATCCGGCAGTTTATGCGCGATCCCTTTGTGGCAATCGATACAGGTCTGTCCATCTTTTACCGCCTGATCGTGCATTTTCGCCGCGACGCCTTTTTGCGCGGTCAGATCCATAAAGTCGAAATTGTGGCAGTTACGGCATTCCTGCGAGTTGTTGTCTTTCATGCGCCGCCACTCATTTTGTGCCATTGTCAGGCGATGAGCTTCAAATTTCTGCGGTGTATCTATCAGCCCAAATACCTTCGCATACAGCTCTTTACTGGCTTTGATCTTACGGATCATCTTCGGCCCCCACTCATGCGGCACATGGCAGTCAGGACAGGTGGCGCGAACGCCACTACGGTTGTTGTAGTGGACGGTTTCCATATACTCCTCATACACCGTGTTGCGCATTTCATGGCAGCTAATACAAAACTCTTCGGTGTTAGCCTTTTCCATCCCGGTATTGAAGCCGCCCCAGAAGATGATGCCGCCGATAAAACCGATTAACAGCAGCGTCCCCAACGCCAGGCGGCTGGGGCTGCGCCACCATCGCCAGACGCGCTTTATCCAGCCGGGTTTACGGTTAGAATTTTCCATAATGACCTCTTATTTCCCGTAACCTTGCGAGGGGGTAAAGGTATTGTCGATAATCGGCGCGGTATCAGACTGCGGTACGTGGCACTGCAGGCAGAAATAACGACGCGGCGCGACGTTGCCCGACACTTTACCGTCGCTGTCCATAAAGTGCGTCGGACTGATACGCGGCGCGCCCGTCGTACGATAACTTTCCACGCCGTGGCATTGCAGACAGCGGTTGGTATTGGTCGTCACCTGGTAGCCCTCGACGCTGTGCGGGATCATCGGCGGCTGGTTGACGTAATTTAGCGGCATACGTTCCTGCTCTTTCGGCATACGAATCGCCCCTTCCTGCGTCCCGGATACTTCCGGCGACTGGCTCAGATTCACTCCGTTTGCCGCCCAAACCGCACCACTTACCACCAGGGCAAGCGTGGCCATCCATTGACACAGCGCTTTCATCAGGTCATGGCTTTTCATTGTTTCGCTCCCGAACTCCATCGCATTTACACTTCATCCTTCGAGCTGCCTCTTTGTTGGCTGCGCTCCAAAATCCCAGTCACATCGTTATCTATGCTCCTGGGGATTTCCTCGCTTACCGCCGCGATGCATCCCGAATGATGTTGTGTATCGTTATTGTAAAAACATCCTCAGAACAGACATCCACGCAGCGACCGCAGGTCATGCAGTCGCGGTGAGTGACCTGCGCCGGGCTTTGCTCATCCAGCACCGGCGCACGTAGCACATGCGGTTCCGGGCAAACATGAAAACAATCCATACAGCGATTACATTTCTCACGTTTTTTGGCCGTCACGGTCACTACGCCTTTACTGCCCAGCACGCCATACAACGCGCCCATCGGGCAAATATGACCGCACCAACCGTGCTCAACGACTAATAAATCAAATAAAAACAAAGCAATAATCAGCAACGCGCCGCTACTAAATCCCATAATCAGACTACGGCCTAACAGCGACACGGGATTAATCCATTCCCACAGCAGCGTGCCGGTCAACGCCGAACCGATTAACACCACCACCAGAAGGACGTACCGTATATGGCGTGGAATCGTCGCAGACTGGTTCAGGTCAAATTTCCTGCGCATCCAGTTAGCCAAATCGGTAACGGGGTTTAGCGGGCAAACCCAACTGCAAAATAATCGCTTTCCCGCCAGCGCATACAGCACAGCGATAATCACTGCTCCCGTCAGCGCCACGGTAGCGGGAAGATGTCCACTGGCGAGACTTTCCAGGGTAATCAGCGGATCGGTCAACGGGAGGGTATCGAACAGCAAACTACTGCTGTAGTTGCCATGCAAAACCCAAAAGCCCAGCCACGGGCCGCTGAGAAACATCCCCAGCACCATAAACTGGCTGATACGGCGTAACACCAGCCAACGGTGGCTACGCCACCAGCCTTTTTTCGCCCGCGCTTCTCGCCCGGCGTCGCGTTTACGATTTGCCATCTTTCCCCTCCAGCCAGCCGAAGCGGTAATGGTGTCCTAACTCCCCTTTCGCCAATGACAACGGCAACACTTTTATCGCTGGTTGCTCCAGTACACAGACTTTTTCGCATTTGCCGCAGCCGGTACAGGCGTCGCTGTGTACGGTGGGCAGAAAGCGCGCATGTTTGCCGGTGCGCATGTTGCGATCCAGCTCCAGCGTGATGGCCTCATCGATTTTCGGGCATTCGCGGTAACAAACGTCGCAGCGCAGCCCCTGAAAGTTGAGGCAGTTTTCCTGATCCAGCAGCACCGCCAGCCCCATGCGCGAGTCATCAATGGAGGCGATATCTTTATTCAGCGCCCCGCTGGGGCAGACTTTGGCGCACGGAATGTCTTCACACATTTCGCAGGGGATGTCGCGAGCGACGAAATAGGGCGTGCCTGCCGATAGCCCGGAGGCCAGCGTCGCCAGTTTTAGCGTGTCGTATGGACACGCCTGAACGCACTGCCCGCAGCGCACACAGGCGCTGGCGAAGACATTTTCATTCAGCGCGCCAGGCGGACGCAGCCGCACGCCCGTTGCGCGCGCGGTTTGCTGTTGCAAGCCCAGCGCTACGCCAACCGCCGCCAGCCCGCCCGCTGTGCGCACAACATCACGCAGAAAGCGGCGGCGGCCATTTTGGGGTTTCGCTGTACGGGACATAACGCGTTACACCTTCGCCAGCTTAACGGCGCACTTCTTGAAGTCCGTCTCTTTAGAGAGCGGGTCCGTCGCATCCAGCGTCAGGTTGTTCACTAGCTGAGCGGCATCGAAGAACGGCATATACACCAGTCCCTGCGGCGGACGGTTACGTCCACGTGTTTCGACAATCGAAATCACTTCGCCGCGGCGGGACGACACTTTAACCTTATCCCCACGACGCAGATCGCGCGCTTTCGCATCCAGCGGGTGAATAAAGACCACCGCTTCCGGGAAGGCGCGATGCAATTCAGGCACGCGGCGCGTCATACTGCCGGTATGCCAGTGTTCCAGCACGCGACCGGTGGAAAGCCACAGATCGTACTCGTTGTCCGGCGACTCCGCCGCAGGTTCAAATGGCAGCGCGAAGATCACCGCTTTGCCATCCGGTTTACCGTAGAATTTGTACCCTTCCCCCGCTTTTACATACGGGTCGTTGCCTTCGCTGTAACGCCATTGCGTCTCTTTGCCTTCGACGACCGGCCAGCGCAGACCGCGCGCGTTGTGGTAATCGTCGAACGGCGCCAGATCGTGCCCGTGGCCACGTCCAAACCAGGCGTATTCTTCAAACAGTCCTTTTTGCAGATAGAAGTCCAGCTCACGAGACTCATCGTTTAACTGATCCTCTTTCAGCTCGCTCAGCGGGAATTTGCTGACCGCCGGCGTGGCGAACAGAACGTCATACAGCGTTTTACCGCGCAGCTCCGGCTTCTGGGCCAGCAACGCCTCCGGCCAGACCTCCTCGGTTTTAAAACGACGGGAGAACTGCACCAGTTGCCAGAGGTCGGATTTAGCTTCGCCCGGCGCTTTAATTTGCTGACGCCAGAACTGCGTGCGGCGTTCGGCGTTGCCGTAAGCGCCTTCTTTCTCAACCCACATGGCGGTCGGCAGGATCAGATCCGCAGACAGCGCGCTCACCGTCGGGTAAGGATCGGAGACAATGATAAAGTTACGCGGATCGCGCCAGCCCGGCATCCGATCTTCATTGATGTTCGGCCCGGCCTGCATATTGTTATTACACATTACCCAGTAGACGTTCAGCTTGCCGTCTTTCAACGCGCGATCCTGCGCCACCGCATGTAAACCCACTTTTGCCGGGATAGTGCCAGCGGGGATCTGCCAGTGTTTTTCGCAGATATCACGGTGTTTTTCGTTCGTCACGACCATGTCTGCGGGCAGACGGTGTGAGAAGGTTCCCACTTCACGCGCCGTACCGCAGGCGGAAGGCTGGCCGGTCAGCGAGAAAGGACCGCAGCCAGGCTGGGAGATTTTTCCGGTCAGCAGATGCAGGTTGTAAACCAGGTTATTCGCCCACACGCCGCGGGTATGCTGGTTAAAACCCATCGTCCAGTAAGAGATCACGCGCTTATTCGGATCGGCGTAGAGCTGCGCCAACTGCTCCAGCTGATCTTTCGGCACGCCGGTCATTTCAGCGGTCTTGTCCAGCGTATATTCCGCCACGAAGGCTTTATACTCGTCGAAGCTCATCGGCTCGGAAGCGTCGGAGCCCGGATTCTTCGCCGCTTTTTCCAGCGGGTGCGTCGGGCGTAAGCCGTAGCCGATATCCGTCGCCCCTTTACGCAGGTTCACATGCTTTGTGAAGAAATCCTGATTTACCGCGTTGTTCTGAATAATGTAATTCGCGATATAGTTAAGGATCACCAGATCGCTTTGCGGGGTAAAGATAATACCGTTGTCCGCCAGTTCAAAGCTGCGGTGCTGGAAGGTGGAGAGGACGGCAACCTTCACGTTCGGGTCGGACAAACGGCGGTTAGTGATGCGCGACCATAAAATCGGGTGCATCTCCGCCATGTTGGAACCCCACAGCACAAACGCATCGGCCTGCTCAATATCGTCGTAGCAGCCCATCGGTTCATCCATGCCAAAGGTGCGCATAAAGCCCACCACCGCCGAGGCCATGCAGTGACGCGCGTTCGGGTCAATGTTGTTAGAGCGGAAACCAGCCTTGAACAGTTTCGCGGCGGCATAGCCTTCCCAGATGGTCCATTGACCCGATCCAAACATGCCGATCGCTTCTGGTCCTTTCTCTTTCAGGGAGGTTTTAAACTTCTCTTCCATCACATCGAAGGCCTGTTCCCAGCTCACCGGCGTAAACTCGCCGTCTTTGTGATAGCTGCCGTCTTTCATGCGCAGCATCGGCTGCGTCAGACGATCTTTGCCGTACATGATTTTGGGCAGGAAGTAGCCTTTAATGCAGTTCAGACCACGGTTGACCGGCGCGTCGGGGTCGCCCTGGCAGGCGACCACACGGCCCTGCTGCGTGCCCACTAACACACCGCAACCCGTTCCGCAAAAACGGCACGGCGCTTTATCCCATTTGATGGCTTCCTGCTGCCCGACAACGGCGCGGGCGACGCCCGGCACGCTCAGACCGGCAGCCGCCGCAGCGGCCGCAACGGCGTTAGCTTTCATAAAGCTACGACGACTGAGTTTCATGGTGTTTCCTCACCTTGCTCATCCTGCTGGTGATAAACCAGCGACACCGCCAGTACGCCCTCGACATTGCGTACTGACTCAATTGTTTGCATCAGCGTTTCACTCTGATCTGCTTCCGCCACCACGATCAGTTGCCCGCTTTCAACGTCGCTTAACGCGACTTCGCAACCCGGCAACGTGTTCAACTGTGTGCCAATGGCAGCGATGTTCTGACTTTTGGCCTGCACAACCAGGCTACAGACCTGCCAGTTAGTGCGCATGGTGGTTCTCCGCTTTGATGGCTGACACGGGACAGATAGCCACACACGCCCCGCATCCGTTACAGGTCTGCGGGTCAAGCTGCGGCTGGTAAATGCCGGATAACGTGGGACGAAAGGTAATGGCCATAGGTTCACAACTGTCCTGGCAACGATGGCATTCAACCGATTGCCTGGCGAGGCAGTTTTCCGTGAGCGTAAAAACCAGATCCCAGGCCCTGGTGTGACGCGGGAGAAAAAGCGATTCGGTACAGGCCTGCGCACAGGCATAACAAAAGCTGCACTCGCCCCGTTTGAAATCTACGCTCGGATATCCCCCCGTCCCTCGCTGCAGGATGTCGGCCTCACACGCCTGGATGCAGGCGTCGCAACGCAGACAATGTGCGAGAAAATAGGTTGTTTCTCTGGCCCACGGCGGAAGAATCCCATTGCTGGCGTTGCGCCAACTGCCGGTCAACATGCTTCGACGGGATAAATCAACCATGATATTGCCCTTCCATAACAACACGCTTCCATAGGGAGTGAATACCAATAAAAACCGTACAATTTATGAGTAGTTATTTTTGTAAATAAGATATTTCAGGATGTGTAAGAGATGCATACCCCGATAGAGGTAAATGCTGTTGCCGGATCAAAAGAGTGCCGGGTAAAGACTCGTAAACGTGCTTTTTCTCACATTTCAATGAGTTATATAGCTATTTATATAACGAAAACCACTAATAGCTGATAATTTCATTTACATTATCAATATCAGAATATTCCACTATATAAAAAGACACTATTTTATTAATAATCTTAAAAATATGAGTAAATACAGATTAATAGATAATATGAATGTGTTAATCTGTTGTCCGTGCATACTGAAAACAGCAGAAAGGAAATACTGTGAACAATCAAATGAAGATGTTTGTCCCTGCCGTCGTCTTCGCCGCCCTCGCCAGCGCCTCTGCCTGGGCTAACAATGGTGATACCGCCCAGCCGCTGGAAAAAATCGCCCCCTATCCGCAGGCGGAAAAAGGAATGAAGCGGCAAGTGATAACCCTTACCCCTCAGCAGGATGAATCTACCCTCAAAGTGGAACTGTTGATTGGTCAAACGCTGAATGTGGATTGTAACCAGCATCGCCTCGGCGGCACGCTGGAAACAAAAACGCTGGAAGGCTGGGGCTATAACTATTACGTCTTTGATAACGTCACCTCTCCGGTATCAACCATGATGGCCTGCCCTGAAGGTAAAAAAGAGCAAAAATTCGTCACCGCCTGGCTGGGTGAAGACGGGATGCTGCGCTACAACAGCAAGCTGCCGATCGTGGTGTATACCCCGGCGAATGTGGACGTGAAATACCGCATCTGGAAAGCGGACGCTAACGTACAGAACGCCGTAGCGCGATAACTTTCCCTTATCGGACATCTGCCCCACAGTCGATGCCACGATGCGGGTTTCTTTTTATCGGGTGATGCGTAAAACACTTCTGGAAACCCGCTCGTGGGACAGGTACTATGCGGCGCTTTACTATTCGCCGCACGGACGCCTGTCGGTCTGCTGTAATCAGGCCTGATTTGACCTGAGAGTGTTTATGTCTGCAACGTCTTCCCCCTCGACTACCGCTACGGAATATGCCGTTAGCCGTGTAATACGTTCTCCGCGCCTGTTGGTTCGCGAAACGCTGGCTGGCGTAATTACCGCGCTGGCGCTGATCCCGGAAGTGATCTCCTTTTCAGTTATTGCGGGCGTTGACCCTAAAGTCAGCCTGATCGCTTCCGTGGTGCTGTGTCTGGCGATGTCCGTGTTAGGCGGCCGTCCGGCAATGGTCACGGCGGCGGCAGGTTCCGTCGCGCTGGTCATCGGTCCCATGGTCAGCCAGCATGGCGTACAGTATATTTTGCCAGCGGTAGTGCTGGCCGGCGTTATTCAGATCCTGTTCGGCGTGCTGGGAATGGCGAGGCTGATGCGCTTTATTCCTACCGCCGTGATGACCGGATTTGTTAACGCGCTCGGCATTTTGATTTTCTTTGCGCAGGTGCCGCACTTCTGGAGTAAAAGTCCGTTAATCTGGGGACTGTTTGTCCTGACGCTGCTGATTGTATTGTGGGCGCCGCGCGTGATTAAAAGCATTCCCGCGCCGTTAATTGCCATCGTTCTGCTGACCGTGTTTACCGCTACAACCGGGCAACTGCTGCCTACCGTCGGCGATGAGGGTCCCATGAGTAGCGGACTGCCAGGTCTGACGCTACTGACCGTCCCGCTTAACTGGCACACGCTGGCGATTATCTGGCCCTGTGCGTTAAGCATCGCCTTTGTCGGCCTGATGGAGTCGCTGCTGACAGCGAAACTGGTGGACGATCTGACGGCGACGCCATCGAATAAAAAACGAGAAAGCGCCGGGCTGGGTATCGCGAATATCCTGGCCGGTTTTTACGGCGGTATTGCCGGTTGTGCGATGATTGGCCAGACCATTGTCAACGTTGAAATGGGGAAAGGCCGCAGTCGCGTCTCGACGCTGGCCGCCGGCATAGTGTTGTTACTGCTGGTCACGGCGCTCAGCGAGGTGATGGCGAAGATCCCGATGGCGGTGCTGGCAGGTATTATGGCGATTGTGGCAGTGAAAACCTTTAGCTGGCACAGCATTCGACCCGCCACGCTGGCGCGTTTGCCAGTCGCAGAAACACTGGTAATGCTGATTACCGTGGCGGCAACGGTCTATACGGCAAATCTGGCGATCGGCGTCGTCGCGGGGGTTATCGCTATGCTGCTGCTTCCGCGCATTGTCAGGCGGAAAAACGCGGCGACAGCAGAAGTCCCCTCACCCGCCCCAGAAAAATAACTCGACCAGGCGTCAACATATTAACCATGCCGGATAGCGCCTTATCCGGCACAATAGTCGCATTACGCAGTACGCGCGACCGCATCACGCGAGGCGGCGTCACGTTCGTCGCCGGTGAGTTCGGTTAGCTGTCCGTTGCGCATTTCAAGCAGACGATCGGCGTGAATAAAATAGTGATCATCATGGCTGATAGCGAAAATGGTTTTGCCCATTTCCTGCATTAACGGCAACAGTACCTGATAAAACTCCCGGCGGAAATGCGGGTCCTGGTCGGCGGCCCACTCATCCAGCAAAATAATATCGCGCTCTTCCGCCAGCGCCAGCAGCAGCGCAATGCGCTTTTTTTGCCCTTTCGACAGTTTAAGATTCAAAATGCGCCCGTCGTTTAGCTCCAGCTTGTGCGTCATTTTCAGGTGCTCAAGCCACTTTTCGACCAGCGCAGGATTGGCGGGTTTCCCCTGCGGCCCCAGCAGGCGGTCGAATAACCACACATCGGTGAACACCGCAGAAAACAGTTTGCGATAATCTTCCGGCTGTCCGGCGGCAATGGGTTGACCATCAAGTAAAATCGTTCCCGATTGCGGCTGGTATAAACCGGTCAATAACATGGCCAGCGTCGATTTCCCGCTACCGTTGCCGCCAATTAAAAACAGCAGTTCGCCGCGGCGAATCGTCAGGTTGATGGGCCCCACGGAAAACGCGTTATCCTGATAGTGAAAAACCACGTTGCGCAGCTCCAGCGTCTTCCAGTCCGGAAAGGCTTTCGGCTGCGGAAAATCAGGCTTATACGGGGCGAGCGCGAATTTATTCAGTTTATTAAACGCCACCTGGGCGGTCAGTAGCGTTGGCAACGCCCCCACCGCAGACAGCAGCGGCGTGCGCAGGAACAGCAACGTCAGTGAATAGGTCGCCGCGACGTTAGTATCCGCCCAGCCGAGACTATTCGCCATCCAGAAGACCAGGCCTATCGCTCCCAGCATCATGATATTCGACCAGTTGACGGCGCTCAGGTGAAAAGTATCGGCACGGATAATGTGATGACGGTACTCTTTGGCGTCCGGGATATAGCATTGCTGAAAAATCTGCTCCGCACGCTCGCGGTTTAGCGTCAGCTCTTTGCGTCCTTCCAGCACCGTCTGATAGTCGTTGTACAGCTTATCTTCGGTCTCGCGCAGGGTCGCCATATGCTGGTAAACCCGCGCCACCAGCACAAATCCGCCCCAGATAGTGACCGCCATCCAGATAGCCGTAACCAGCAGCATTTTTGTCGATAGCATCGCCAGATACGCCGCCGAGCCGACGGTGAGGATAATGCCCTGTACCAGCTCAGGCAGACGCACAAAGGCGATAGTAATATTGCGGATATCGCTGGTCAGACCGGCCAGTAAAGAGGCGCTGCCCAGTTGCTCAATGCGTTCAACGTGCGTATCCAGAATGCGCTTGATAAATTCGCTGCGCAGGCGGTAAACGAAATGGTGTCCCAGAGTGGTGAGCGCCAGTTGGGAACCTAATGTGACGACCATTAGTAACAGGAGCAGACCGAGAAATTCCGGCAGCACCATGACGGTGGTATCCACCGTTTCAATCAGGCGCTGATTGATAAACGCGATCAAGCCAATCCCCAGCGCCGCGCTGGCGAGGCTCAGCGCCATCACGCTAATAAATGGCCAGCGGTACTGCCGCCAGACAAGAATAAGAAGTTCCATGCATACAACCCGGACCGATAATAACAGCCTGCAGTTTAACTAACTCCACCTGCACAGCAATAATAATTCTTATTTTTATTCTTTTTCAGCCGCCTGACGGAAGGTGAGATTGTAACGAAATTCACCGGTCATGGGATGAAAGCCCGCTTTAAGCGGCTGGATACCATGATAAAACAGGCGGGACTCGCCGCCCCAGACCACGATATCGCCATGCTCCAGTAAGATCCGCTGGAGCGGATCGCTGCGACGCAGGCCGCCAAACTGAAAAACCGCCGGCACCCCCAACGAAACTGAGACGATAGGCGCGCGCAGATCCGGCTCGTCTTTATCCTGATGCAGCGACAGTTTTGCGCCGGGCGCGTAGCGATTGATCAGGCAGGCGTCCGGTTGGAAGCTCGCATACCCTGCCGCGATTGCCGCCTGACGACATACGCTGGCAAACGATAACGGCAGCGCAGGCCAGGGTTTACCGGTCAACGGATCGCACACGGCATAACAATAACCGTGACGATCGGTGGTCCACCCTAACGCGCCGCAGTTGGTCATCGCCACCGACATGGTGTAGCCGCCCGGCGTCACCATCTGACGAAACGGTGACTGACTGGCGACAAACCCGATATCGTCTAATAGCGACTGCGCCGCGCGAAACGCAAAGCGGCGCAACACCACCGCGCCAGGCGCCAGGGGCTCTTGCCAGGGCGCTTCATCAGCAAATAGATCCAGCATTGCTACTCCTCTTTTTGCGCTTCTCGCTTTAATAGCTGCGCTTTTCGACGCACGCCCCAACGATAACCGGAGAGCGCGCCATTACGACGCACAACCCGATGACACGGGATCACCATCGCCAGTTTATTCGCGCCGCACGCGCTGGCGACCGCGCGTACTGCCGTGGGTTTGCCGATAGTCGCGGCAAGCTGTTGATAGCTTACGGTTTCGCCGCAGGGAATTGCGCATAACGCCTGCCAGACCTGCTGTTGAAACGCGGTTCCCTGGATATCCAGCGGCAACGAGAGCAGCACATCGCGTGTGTTGATAGCCGCGACAACCTGCCGCACCCGTTGCTGAAAAGGCGCGTCAGCAGGTGCGTGGCGGGCCGTCGGGAAAAGGGTGTGTAATTCAGCCAGTAGCGCGTCGTCGCTATCACCGGGGAGAATCGCGCAAATCCCCCGCTCGCTCTCCGCCACCAGGCACCGTCCGTAAACCCAGTCCGTCAGCGCATAGCGAACGGAGACATTATCGCCGCCTTTGCGAAACTGTTTTGCCGTCATGCCCAGCGTCTGGTCGGCATGACGGTAGTAGCTACTGCTATCCGGGAAGCCGGCGCGGTAAATAGCCGCCGTGATCGGCTCTCCTTTCGCCAACGCCTCACGCAGCCGCCGGGCGCGCCACGCCTGCTGCCACCCTTTCGGCGTCATACCGGTGCTCGCTTTAAACAAACGGTGCAGATGAAACGGGCTCATCGCCACCGCCTGCGCCAGAGACGCCAGCGTTACCGGCGTCTCCTGCTCAAGTAAACGGCAGGCGCAGGCAATCTTATCCAACCGCCGTTGCTGCGCGCGCGCATTATCCGGCTGACAGCGCTTGCAGGGGCGAAAACCGGCGTCCAGCGCCTGCTGCGCGTTGGCAAAAAAGCGAACATTTTTACGTAACGCCCGCTTCGAGTGACAAGAAGGGCGGCAAAAAACGCCGGTGGTTCGCACCGCAAAAACGAAACGCCCATCCGCGCTGGCATCGCGCGCCTGCACCCGCAGCCAGCATTCATCATCGGTAAGTAACGCTTTTTTCATCATAGACTCCTTCATTAAGCATAGTGCTTGCTTACATGCAGTGTGTCCGTAAATCCGCCCACAAAAACCCGTAATCTTGCGTTTTAATTCTTATCGCTCACCAGGAACGTTTTGAACTGTGGCGACATCCAGGTTTTAAAGCCTTCACCTTCTTTCATGATCATAAAGACCGCCAGCCCTTCCCGCCGCACGACCTCTTGCGCCTTTTGCGTACCAAGCACCATCAGGCCGGTGTCCCAGCCGTCCGCTTCCAGCGCCGTTGGCGCGATGACCGTAACCGATACCAGGTTGTGTTCAATGGGGCGCCCCGTTTGCGGATCGATAACGTGCGATACGCGCTTGCCATCCAGCTCATAATAGTTACGGTAGCTGCCGGAGGTGCTGATGCCATGCCCGTTGATATCCACAATCGCCTGCACCGCGTTTTCCCGGTCGGTCGGCTTCTGAATCGCGACGCGCCACGGCAGCCCTTGCGCATTCATCCCGCGACTGCTTAATGCGCCGCCCACCGAGACCAGATAACGCGCAATGCCCTCCTGCTCCATCAGACGCGCCAGATGATCCGCCGCATAGCCCTCCCCGACCGTGGAGAGATCAACATAAAGATCCGGCAGATCTTTTTGCAAAAACTGATGTCCAGCCCTGTCGATAACCTGCAAATGTTGTAGGCCTGTTTTCGCTTTTGCCGCATCGATTTGTGCTGGTGTTGGGATATGCAGCGGCTGCCGATCCGGTCCAAACCCCCACAGATTGACCAGCGGGCCCACGGTGATATCCATCGCGCCATCCGTCTTCGCGCCAATACGTAGCGCCGAGGTCACGATATCCGCCATGGCTTCGCTGACCGGCCAGGGCGCAAGGCTGCGTGAATGGTTAAAACGCATCAGCGCGGAGTCATTTTTATAGGTAGAAAGCAACCAATCATCAGCATCAAGCTGAGTCTGGATTTTAGTCTGTAACTCTGCGGCGCGTTTCGCATCGATACCAACCACGCTCACCCGCCAGAGGGTCCCCATCGTTTTACCTTCCAGCACCTGAGCGGCAGGTGACGCTGTTGTCGTTTCGGGAGCCTCATCGCAGCCCATAAGTAAAAAAGCCGCCGCCAGACACACGGCCCGGCAAAAAGTCATTTTCATCGCTGTTTATCCTCATTCGAATGGACGCAAGCGTATATCAAAACGTCGTATTTGTACGCCGGAATAAGGCATGAAAAAAGGGCCCGCAGGCCCTTTAGCAACATCTTTTGCTGATTAGAACTGGTAAACCAGACCCAGCGCTACGATGTCGTCGGTGTTGATGCCCGCATCGCGGGTAAAGTCGTTTTTATCCAGCAGGTTGATTTTGTAATCAACATAGGTGGACATGTTTTTGTTGAAGTAGTAAGTCGCGCCGACATCAACATATTTTACGATGTCCTGGTCGCCATAGCTGGCGCCGTAGCCGTTGCTGATGTCCTTACCTTTAGACTGCAGGTAAGCCACAGACGGACGCAGACCAAAGTCGAACTGGTACTGAGCAACCACTTCAAAGTTCTGCGCTTTGTTGGCAAAACCATAAGAGGTGGACGGGTTGCTACCGTTAGAGGTACCAAAACGGGTTGCGTTATAGGTCTGAGAATACTGCGCTGCCAGATAGATGTTGTTCGCATCGTATTTCAGGCCGCCGGTGTAAACCGTGGCGCGATCGCCGTTACCATACAGGCGAGCGTTAGCGGTGTTGTTCTGATCGGCAGTACGTTTAGACGTGGTGATAGCGCCACCGACAGAGAAGCCTTCGCCGATTGCATAAGTCAGCGATCCGCCGTAACCGTCGCCGTTCTGGTTCAGCAGGCTGCGACCGTTGGTGTTTTCACCGCTCACGCTGCCGTTTTTGCCCTGATACTGCAACGCGAAGTCCAGACCATCCACCAGGCCGAAGAAGTCGGTGTTACGGTAGGTAGCATAGCCATTACCACGCTGCTGCATAAAGTTGTCAGCGCCGTAGGTGTCGCCGCCGAACTCCGGCAGAACGTCGGTCCAGGAGGTCACGTCATAGGTTACGCCGTAGTTACGACCATAATCGAAGGAACCTGCGTCAGCGAATTTCAGACCCGCAAACGCCACACGCGTCCAGGAGTCGTTGCTGCCTTCAGTCTGGTTGCCCTGAATCTGATATTCCCACTGGCCATAACCGGTCAGCTGATCGTTAACCTGCGTTTCGCCTTTGAAGCCGATACGCATGTAGGTCTGGTCGCCGTCGCTGCCTTTGTCGTCAGAGAAGTAGTGCAGGCCATCAACTTTACCAAACAGGTCTAATTTGTTGCCGTCTTTATTATAAATTTCAGCCGCATTCGCTGCGCCCGCCACCAGCAGAGCTGGTACCAGGAGGGACAGTACTTTAACTTTCATGTTATTAACCCTCTGTTATATGCCTTTATTGCTTTTTTATGCCACTGCTTACTGGTTAACCCTCATTAACCAGTCGGCAAGTCCATTCTCCGCAAAAATACAGAATAATCCAACACGAATATGATACTAAAACTTTTAAGATGTTACAGTTATCTACATAGATGTTTCAAAATATGAATTTTACGGAACTTTTTTAAAGCAAAAATCAAGTAAAAATAAGCACAAATAGACAAAATATATTCACGAGACTTTTAAAATCAATGGGTTAAATTGATGAAATTCATAGCACTGAATGATAAAACAGAATCTTCATTCGCAACTAAAATAGTGACCGCTATCATCATTAACTTTATTTATTACCGTCATTCACTTCTGAATGTCTGTTTACCCCTATTTCAACCGGATGCTTCGCATTCGGTTTTTTTTACCCTTTTTCAGACACACCCGGCTGATTTATGCTACCTGCCTAAAACTATCACGGTTATTCACTACACTCCCCTGCTCGACCGTTCGTAAGACATTAGCAAATAATTTCTTGATATTTAGTGCTAAACATTTATAAGTAGTCTTTATATTTGTATCGTTTTGCGAAGGTTGTACGCTTTTCCCGTCCCGCCGACGGAGCGCGTGTTAAGTTGCCCGGCATGACGTAAGAGTCTGGAAATTCATTCATTACCCTTTATACTGCCCTTCACCTTCAGCGTTGCTTTTACAGGTCGTAAACATAAATGAGTCAGTCTGACACAACGGTCTCTACCCGATTCTCCCTTCTACCGGGAAGCATTACCCGTTTCTTCTTATTGCTGATCATTGTGCTGCTGGTAACGATGGGCGTTATGGTACAGAGCGCCGTCAACGCCTGGTTGAAAGACAAAAGCTATCAAATTGTCGATATCACCCACGCTATTCATAAACGCGTTGATACCTGGCGGTATGTTACCTGGCAAATTTATGACAACATCGCCGCGACCACTACGCCATCGACAGGTGAAGGACTTCAGGAAACGCGTCTGAAGCAGGATGTGTATTATCTTGAAAAGCCGCGACGTAAAACTGAAGCGCTGATTTTCGGTTCCCATGACAGCGCCACGCTGGAAATGACGCAGCGTATGTCAACCTATCTGGATACGCTGTGGGGCGCGGAAAACGTGCCGTGGTCAATGTATTACCTCAACGGACAGGATAACAGCCTGATTCTTATCTCTACCCTACCGTTGAAAGATCTCTCTTCCGGCTTTAAAGAGTCCACTATTGGCAATATCGTCGATTCCCGCCGGGCAGAGATGTTGCAGCAGGCGAATGCGCTGGATGAGCGCGAAAGTTTCTCCTCATTGCGAAAACTGGCCTGGCAAAACGGTCACTATTTTACGCTGCGCACGACCTTCAATCAGCCAGGACATCTGGCGACCGTGGTGGCGTTTGATCTGCCCATTAATGATTTAATCCCGCCGGGAATGCCGCTGGACAGTTTTCGGATAGAGCCTGACGCAACCCAGGCGACGGGGCGAAGCAGTGAAAAGGAAGCGCCTGATAGCGTCACGATTAGCTTTAACGGTTCAAAAATTGAGATCTCCTCAGCGCTTAACTCTACCGGAATGCGCCTGATCTGGCAGGTACCGTTCGGTACGCTTTTGCTTGATACGTTGCAAAATATTCTGCTGCCTTTACTGCTGAACATCGGGCTGCTGGCGTTGGCGTTATTTGGCTACGCCACGTTCCGTCATCAGCCGGGACGGACGACGGAATCGACATCCGGCAACGCGGCGAATAACGAGCTTCGCGTCTTACGCGCCATTAATGAAGAGATCGTTTCTCTGCTGCCGCTGGGTCTGCTGGTCTACGATCAGGAAGGAAACCGCACCGTGATCAGCAATAAAATCGCCGATCATCTGTTGCCGCATCTTAACCTGCAAAATATTACCAGCATGGCGGAACAGCATCAGGGCGTGATTCAGGCGACAATTAATAACGAACTGTATGAGATCCGTCTGTTTCGCAGCCAGATCGCCCCCCGCACGCAGATCTTTATTATTCGCGATCAGGACCGGGAAGTGCTGGTGAATAAGAAGCTTAAACAGGCGCAGCGTTTGTATGAGAAGAATCAGCAGGGCCGCGCCGCCTTTATGCAAAATATCAGCAACACGCTTAAAGAACCCGTACGCCAACTGGCGGTTAACGCCGCGGCAGTCACCATGCCGGAAAGTCTGAAACTGGCGGATCAGGCGGATGTATTGGTACGTATGATCGATGAAATCCAACTGGCGAATATGCTGGAAAATGACGCATGGAAGAGCGAAGCAACGCTGTTCTCCCTGCAGGATCTTATTGACGAAGTCGTGCCGGAAGTGCTGCCCGCCATTAAACGTAAAGGGCTGCAACTGCTGATTAATAACCATCTTAGCGGCAACGATGAACGCTGGGGCGATCGCGACGCCCTACGCCGGATTTTGCTACTGTTGATTCAGTATGCCGTCACAACGACCGCTATGGGTAAAATTACGCTTGAAGTCGAGCAGGATGAATCTATCGCGGAGCGTCTGACTTTCCGTATTCTGGATACGGGCGAAGGCGTAACGTTAAACGAGATTGATAATCTGCATTTCCCGTATATGAATGAAACGCAGGGCGACCGTTACGGCAAAGCGAATCCGCTCACCTTCTGGCTGTGCAATCAACTGGCGCGCAAACTGGGCGGTCATCTCAACATTAAAGCACGGGAAACGCTGGGCACGCGCTATACCGTTCATGTCAAAATGCTTCCTCACGATCAGCATACTCAGGTCGAAGAGCGCCTGCTGGACGACGTGAGCGTGATGGTCGATGTGACGTCCAACGAGGTTCGCGCGATTGTGCTGCGTCAGTTAGAAAACTGGGGCGCCACCTGCATCACGCCGGATGAAAGGCAGATAAGTCAAGAATATGATCTCTTTTTAACGGATAATCCGTCTAATCTTACTGCCTCGGGCTTGCTTTTAAGCGATGATGAGTCAGGCGTGCGGAAAATTGGCCCGGGTCAGTTGCGCGTCAACTTTAATATGAGCAATGCTATGCAGGAAGCTGTACTACAACTTATCGAAGAGCAACTGGCGCAGGAAGAGATTCCCGCCTCCCCGCTCGGCGGAGATGAAAATGCCGAGCTTCATGCCAGCGGCTATTATGCGCTATTTGTAGACACAGTACCGGATGATGTTAAGAGGTTGTATACTGAGGCGGCAACCAGCGATTTCGCTGCGCTGGCCCAAACGGCCCACCGCCTGAAAGGGGTGTTTGCCATGCTTAATCTGGTACCCGGCAAGCAGTTATGTGAAACGCTGGAACATCTGATTCGTGAGAAAGATGCTCCAGGTATAGAAAAATATATCAGCGACATTGACGCCTACGTCAAAAGCTTGCTGTAGCAAGGTAGCCCAATACATGAACAATATGAACGTAATTATTGCCGATGACCACCCGATTGTACTGTTCGGTATTCGCAAATCACTTGAACAAATCGAGTGGGTGAATGTTGTCGGCGAATTTGAAGATTCCACAGCATTGATCAACAACCTGCCGAAATTAGATGCGCATGTGTTGATCACTGACCTCTCCATGCCGGGAGATAAATACGGCGATGGGATCACCTTGATCAAGTACATCAAGCGTCATTTTCCGAGCCTGTCTATTATCGTTCTGACCATGAACAACAATCCGGCGATCCTGAGCGCCGTGTTGGATCTTGATATTGAAGGGATCGTACTCAAGCAGGGTGCGCCAACCGATCTGCCTAAGGCGCTGGCCGCGCTGCAAAAAGGCAAAAAATTCACCCCAGAAAGCGTTTCTCGCCTGCTGGAGAAAATCAGCGCAGGCGGTTACGGCGATAAGCGCCTGTCGCCAAAAGAGAGCGAAGTGTTACGCCTGTTCGCCGAGGGTTTCCTGGTCACCGAAATCGCCAAAAAGCTCAACCGCAGCATTAAGACCATCAGCAGCCAGAAGAAATCGGCGATGATGAAACTGGGCGTAGAGAATGATATCGCGCTGCTCAACTATCTCTCTTCCGTCACCCTGAGTCCGACAGACAAAGAATAAATCGCTTTTACGTTACCCAGCCTGATGGCGCTACGCTTATCAGGCCTACCAGTCGACTCATCTTTTGCAGGCCGGATCAGGCGACGCCGCCATCCGGCATTTTTTATGCCCGCGTTTTACGTACCCGTTCGGCATACACCGCCAGCGTCTGTTTCAACACATCCAGCGTCACAGGCTTCGACAAACAGCTGTCCATACCGGACTCCAGGCAGCGTTGTTTCTCTTCCGCCAGCGCGTTCGCCGTCACGCCGACGACCGGCAGCGTCAGCCCAAGCTGACGGATACGCTGCGTCAGGCGGTAGCCGTCCATATTCGGCATGTTCACATCGCTCAGAACAATATCGATAGCATTTTTACTCAGCACATTCAGAGCGTCCACGCCATCATTGGCTGTCTTACACTGATACCCCAGCGATCCCAGTTGATCGGCCAGCAAACGGCGATTGATCGGATGATCGTCAACGACCAGAATCATCATGTCGTCATTTGAATCTGCGGTTTTATCCGTCGTCGGCAATGCGCTGGAAAGCGCTTCACTATCCAGCTCAATACTATAGATACGCGCCAACAGCGCGGGCAACTCATGCACCGACGCCACACTATGCACCCACTCGCCCGACGCTCTTTCCAACGGAATCCCGATATGACGGCGGCAAAAGACGACCGCCGCCCTCCCCTGCCAGGTATGCTCCAGCGCGTCATCGACAATCAAAATATCGTCCGCGGCGGGTTCTTGCCCTTCATAACGCTGCGTATGAACGCCGCTACGCGCCAGACTGGTCTCAATAAACTGGCACAAAGAAGTATTGCGCACCGCCAGCCAACAGCAGGTTCCGGCGAGTCCTTCCACGCCTTTTTTCACAGGGTATTGCGCGCCATAAAGCGGGATGCGCAGCGTAAACTGGCTTCCCATGCCAGGCTCCGAATCGACGGAAATATCGCCGTCCATCATGCTGATCAATTTTTCGCAAATCGCCAGCCCCAGACCGGTCCCCTGAAAGTTACGCTGTACGCCGGTTCCCACCTGGAAGAAGGGATCGAACAGGCGAACCACCTCTTTTGTCGGAATACCAACCCCGGTATCCCGCACGCGAATGCTGAGATAATCCCCATCACAGCGCACATGCAGCACGATGCAGCCAATATCGGTAAACTTAATGGCGTTGCTCAACAGGTTTGAAATGACCTGCTGTAAACGCATCGGGTCGCCGTTCAGCGATACCGGCACGTCAGGCTCAATAAAACAATACAGGCCGAGCTGCTTACGCACCACCAGCGGCAGATAATTGGCGGTGATATGATTCATCACCTCTCGCGGTGAAAATTCGCGCGGCTCAATCTTTAGCTGTTCCGACTCAATTTTCGAGAAGTCGAGAATGTCGCTGATAATTTTCAGCAACAGACTGGAGGAGTTATTCATCGCCGTGACCAGACGATCCACGCCTTTTGGCAACTCTTTGGTTTGCAGCAGATCGAGATTGCCGATGATACCGTACAGCGGTGTGCGCAATTCATGGCTGACCGTTGCAAGGAACATGGATTTAGACTGGCTTGCCTGCTCCGCCGCCTGCGCCATCTCCTGCAGCGACTCTTCCATTTTGACGCGCGTACTCACATCTACCAACACGCAAATCGCGACGTTTTCATTGCGATAGCGGGAATGTACGAAGCTAATTTGCAAATTGGTATTATTACTGGTCAATACATCAACAAAGTTGACCTGCTGGCCGCAAATGATTTGCGTCAGGCGCTGTCTGTCTTCATGCGTGAGCATGTTCAGGTAGGTGTGCGCCAGTTCGTTACTCAGAATATTGACACCATCAATAGTGCGCAGAATACAGATCCCCACCGGCGCGGAGGCGACGATTTTACGGTTGAACTGTTCATGCTCTTCCAGGCGCTGAGCATCGCTCTCCGCCGGAATGAAAATTCGCCGCTCATACATCCGCGCAAGCGTAAACAGCCCTGCGCCCACCAGCACGTTCAGCAGGATAGCGTTCAGGATAAGAATACGAATACGCTCCAGGACTAAATCTACAGGCACAGAATAGACAATACTGAGCGAGGATGGCGGCAGGCTTTTTTTGAGTACCAGTTCGCGAAAACCTGGCGTATAACCAAACCAGGAGCGCTCCTGCATCCAGCGCGGCTCCGCTTTAATAATGCCGTCAGGACCGGTCAACGAAATCAGCGAATGGCCGTTCTCATCAATAATGGTGACGCCCATCGGCAAACTGCCGGGCGTGAAAAAATTTTCCATGCGGATGGGCTGCTCGACGCCCAGCAGCGCCTGCAGACGGTTGGCCAGATACACCGGCGTCAGCGCATAAAAATAGCCCACGCCCTGACGCGCGCCCTGGCTTATCCAGAAAAGGTTATTCCCACTTTCTTCCTGCGGCGCGTTGCGGTATTTCATAATCCGCTCATGTAACGCTTTTAACGCATCATCGCGCTCCACGGGCATTTCACGCAGGCCGAAATTCGCCATACAGAGGTTATCGCTGCCAATCAGGAAAACGCGGTTAAGATCATACGCCGCTGAAAAGTTGTCGCGCCAGTAACGCATAAACCAGGCCAGCGACTCCAGCGATCCGCGCCAGGCGGAGCCCATCGCCGCACAGTCTGAGTCGGCGAATAGCGGTTCAAAGTCCGGCACCACCATTTTGTCATCACGCGCACGCGACGACATGACGCCGTTTTCCGCCGTTAAACGGTTCTCGGCAATATATTTGAGCTCTTTCATCACATCCGACGTGCGCTGGATAAAACGCTGCGCCTGATCGGAGCTAAGGTTGAACTCCTGACGAATTTCAGACTCCCGCTGGTGCAGGGCATTGACGATGTAAAACACCGAAACAAAGGCGATTAAGAGCCAAATGAGTAACGCTAACGCTCTGAATAAGTAGCGCGAGACTTTCAGCGTAGTTCGAAAGGAAGCAAGGTATTTCAAAGGGGCGAAGCTCCGCCTCAGGATGTAAATAGAATGTGACTAAGGTAGCGGTAAATGACGTAGCCCGCAACGGCAAAGAAAAAGGGCCGGATATCCGGCCCTCGCACAGCAATAACATTACTCGTCAGCGTCATCCGCAACGTCGTCATCGCTTTCCGCTTCCGGGGCGATATCCTCATCCCCTTCCGCCACGCTGCCATCGATAGCGTCGAGTTCTTCGTCATCTACCGGTTCAGCAACGCGTTGCAGACCCACCACGTTTTCATCTTCCGCCGTGCGGATAAGGATAACGCCCTGGGTATTACGTCCCACTACGCTGATCTCGGACACTCGGGTACGCACCAGAGTACCGGCATCCGTGATCATCATGATCTGGTCGCAATCGTCTACCTGTACCGCACCGACAACGGAACCGTTGCGCTCGGTCACTTTGATAGAGATAACGCCCTGCGTCGCGCGAGACTTGGTCGGGTACTCGTCCGCTGCGGTACGCTTCCCGTAGCCGTTTTGCGTTACGGTCAGAATAGCGCCTTCGCCGCGTGGGATGATCAGAGAGACGACTTTATCGTCTCCCGCCAGCTTAATACCGCGCACACCGGTCGCGGTACGCCCCATCGCACGGACGGCGTCTTCTTTGAAGCGCACCACTTTACCCGCGGCCGAGAACAGCATGACTTCGTCAGAACCAGAAGTCAGGTCAACGCCAATCAGCTCGTCGCCGTCGTTGAGGTTCACCGCGATAATACCGGCGGAACGCGGACGGCTGAATTCGGTCAGCGCCGTTTTCTTCACGGTACCGCTGGCGGTCGCCATGAAGACGTTGACGCCTTCTTCGTACTCACGAACCGGCAGAATTGCGGTGATACGTTCGTTGGCTTCCAGCGGCAGCAGGTTAACGATCGGACGACCGCGCGCGCCACGGCTGGCTTCCGGCAACTGATAAACCTTCATCCAGTACAGACGGCCCCGGCTGGAGAAGCAGAGGATGGTGTCATGGGTGTTGGCCACCAGCAGGCGGTCGATAAAGTCTTCTTCTTTAATACGCGCGGCAGATTTACCTTTCCCACCACGACGTTGCGCTTCGTAATCCGTCAGCGGTTGATATTTGACGTAACCCTGGTGAGACAGCGTCACGACAACATCTTCCTGGCTAATCAGATCTTCGATATTAATATCGGCGCTGTTGGCGGTGATTTCGGTACGACGCTCATCGCCGAACTGATCGCGAATTAACTCCATCTCTTCGCGGATCACTTCCATCAGGCGATCGGCGCAGCCCAGAATGTGCAGCAGTTCAGCAATCTGCTCCAGCAACTCTTTGTATTCGTCGAGCAGTTTTTCATGCTCCAGGCCGGTCAGTTTCTGCAAACGCAGATCCAGAATCGCCTGCGCCTGCTGTTCAGTCAGGTAGTACTGACCGTCACGCACGCCAAATTCTGGCTCCAGCCATTCCGGACGCGCGGCGTCATCACCGGCGCGCTCCAGCATCGCAGCAACGTTGCCCAGATCCCACGGACGCGAGATCAGCGCCGCTTTCGCTTCCGCCGGCGTTGGCGCGCGGCGAATCAGTTCGATAATCGGGTCGATGTTGGCCAGCGCAATCGCCAGAGCTTCAAGGATATGCGCACGGTCACGGGCTTTACGCAGTTCAAAAATAGTACGACGCGTCACCACTTCACGGCGGTGGCGCACGAACGCTGAAATGATGTCTTTCAGGTTCATGATCTTCGGCTGGCCGTGATGCAGCGCCACCATGTTAATACCGAAGGAAACCTGTAGCTGGGTCTGGGAGTAGAGATTATTAAGCACCACCTCGCCCACCGCATCGCGTTTCACTTCAATCACGATGCGCATCCCGTCTTTGTCGGATTCGTCACGCAGCGCGCTGATGCCTTCCACGCGTTTATCTTTCACCAGCTCGGCGATTTTCTCGATCAGGCGCGCTTTGTTTACCTGATAGGGAATTTCATGGACGATGATGGTTTCACGGCCCGTTTTCGCGTCAGCTTCAACTTCCGCGCGGGCGCGGATGTACACTTTGCCACGACCGGTACGGTAGGCTTCTTCGATACCACGACGACCGTTGATGATCGCGGCGGTCGGGAAGTCCGGACCCGGAATATGTTCCATCAGCCCTTCAATGCTGATGTCTTCGTTGTCGATATACGCCAGGCAGCCGTTAATCACTTCCGTCAGGTTGTGCGGCGGGATATTCGTCGCCATACCAACTGCGATACCGGAAGAACCGTTCACCAGCAGATTCGGAATTTTGGTCGGCATGACGTCCGGAATTTTTTCCGTACCGTCATAGTTATCCACGAAATCCACCGTCTCTTTTTCGAGATCGGCCATCAGTTCGTGGGCGATTTTCGCCAGACGGATCTCCGTATAACGCATTGCCGCCGCGGAGTCGCCGTCAATAGAACCGAAGTTACCCTGACCATCCACCAGCATGTAACGCAGCGAAAATGGCTGCGCCATACGAACGATGGTGTCATACACTGCGGAATCGCCGTGGGGATGGTATTTACCGATTACGTCACCAACGACACGGGCAGATTTTTTATAGGCTTTGTTCCAGTCATTGCCCAATACGTTCATGGCGTAAAGTACGCGACGGTGTACCGGCTTCAGGCCATCTCGGACATCCGGCAGCGCACGGCCAACAATGACCGACATCGCATAATCCAGATAGGAGCTCTTCAGCTCTTCCTCAATGTTGACCGGTGTAATTTCTCTCGCAAGGTCGCTCATCTAACCGCTATCCCTCTACTGTATCCCGGATTCAAAGGTCGCAAATTATAACACAACCGCGTTGATTGAGGTAAACCAATACCGTTTATTCGCCGGGAATGCCTGATATACTTATTTGTCTTGCTAAATAAGGAGTAGAAGCCCCTATGAATGCCGAAAAAGCGCCGGAACGCCATAACGTTGACCATGAAGAAATTGCCAAATTCGAAGCCGTCGCGTCGCGCTGGTGGGATCTGGAGGGCGAATTCAAGCCATTGCATCGCATCAACCCTCTACGCCTTGGCTACATTACTGAGCGCTCAGGCGGCCTGTTCGGTAAAAAGGTACTCGACGTCGGCTGCGGCGGCGGCATTCTGGCGGAAAGTATGGCACGCGAAGGCGCAACCGTCACCGGGCTGGATATGGGCTTTGAGCCTTTGCAGGTCGCCAAACTGCATGCGCTGGAAAGCGGCATCGAGGTAGAGTACGTGCAGGAGACGGTTGAGGAACATGCGGCAAAACACGCCCAGCAATACGACGTCGTCACCTGTATGGAAATGCTGGAGCATGTTCCCGATCCGCAATCGGTGGTCCACGCCTGCGCCCAACTGGTTAAACCCGGCGGTGAGGTGTTCTTCTCAACGTTGAACCGCAATGGGAAATCCTGGCTGATGGCGGTCGTCGGCGCTGAGTATATTCTGCGCATGGTGCCAAAAGGCACGCACGACGTGAAGAAATTCATTAAGCCTGCTGAACTGTTAAGCTGGGTAGATGAAACCGTCCTGAAAGAGCAACATATCACCGGGCTGCACTACAACCCGATAACCAATACTTTCAAACTCGGTCCCGGAGTAGACGTTAACTACATGTTGCATACCCGCGCTAAAAAAGCCTGACATCAAAGAATTTTCCTATAAGGGTTGCGTTAGATCATCGGGCGCAACCTTTCTCTTCGATGAAGAAATCAGCATTCGATCAAATTTTGATTTTTTTTTATGAATTGTTGACATCCTCTCCAGGCCTTATCAGACGCGCATTTAGCGATTCTTACTCTTTTACAACCGCAATTTAACGCCAAAATCAACTCTTGTACTCAAAAGAATCCCTACTAGAATACTCACCATATAGCGTTTCACTTATCGATTACCCCCTATATATAGTATTTATCCACAGAGTTAGTCACAACGTGGCGTTGTGGATAAGCGGGGGGATATTTTTCTTTCACGGACAGGTAAACAGGTAGAAAACCACATGAATCAGAGTCTGCTGGTGACAAAGCGTGACGGCCGTACTGAGCGCATCAATCTCGACAAAATTCATCGCGTGCTTGATTGGGCGGCAGAAGGACTGAATAACGTATCGGTTTCTCAGGTCGAGCTACGCTCGCATATTCAGTTTTATGATGGGATTAAGACCTCCGATATCCATGAAACTATCATTAAGGCCGCCGCAGACCTGATCTCTCGCGATGCGCCGGATTATCAATACCTGGCTGCACGTCTGGCGATTTTCCACCTGCGTAAGAAAGCCTTCGGCCAGTTTGAGCCGCCCGCACTTTACCACCATGTGGTAAAAATGGTTGAGCTTGGCAAATACGACAATCATCTGCTGGAAGACTACACGGAAGAAGAGTTCAAGCAGATGGATTCGTTTATCGTTCACGATCGCGATATGACCTTCTCCTACGCTGCCGTTAAGCAGTTAGAAGGGAAATATCTGGTGCAAAACCGCGTGACCGGCGAAATCTATGAAAGCGCGCAGTTCCTTTATATTCTGGTAGCGGCCTGCCTGTTCTCGAACTACCCGCGTGAAACGCGTCTTGACTATGTAAAACGTTTTTACGATGCGGTCTCTACGTTCAAAATCTCGCTGCCGACGCCAATTATGTCCGGCGTGCGTACCCCAACCCGTCAGTTCAGCTCTTGCGTACTGATCGAGTGTGGCGACAGTCTGGATTCCATCAACGCCACCTCCAGCGCTATCGTGAAATACGTTTCTCAGCGCGCCGGTATCGGTATCAACGCGGGACGCATTCGCGCGCTGGGCAGCCCGATTCGCGGCGGCGAAGCGTTCCACACCGGCTGCATCCCGTTCTACAAGCACTTCCAGACGGCGGTGAAATCCTGCTCGCAGGGCGGCGTGCGCGGCGGCGCGGCGACACTGTTCTACCCGATGTGGCACCTGGAAGTGGAAAGCCTGCTGGTACTGAAAAACAACCGTGGCGTGGAAGGCAACCGCGTACGTCACATGGACTACGGCGTACAGATCAACAAACTGATGTACACCCGCCTGCTGAAGGGCGGCGACATTACGCTGTTCAGTCCGTCTGATGTACCCGGACTATACGATGCGTTCTTCGCCGACCAGGACGAATTCGAACGCCTGTACGTGAAATATGAAAACGACGACAGCATCCGCAAACAGCGTGTGAAAGCGGTCGAACTGTTCTCGCTGATGATGCAGGAACGCGCCTCTACCGGTCGTATCTATATCCAGAACGTTGACCACTGCAATACTCACAGTCCGTTCGATCCGGTTGTCGCCCCGGTACGCCAGTCTAACCTGTGTCTGGAGATTGCCCTGCCGACCAAACCGCTGCACGATGTTAACGATGAAAACGGCGAAATTGCGTTGTGTACGCTGTCAGCATTCAATCTGGGCGCCATTAAAACTCTGGACGAGCTGGAAGAACTGGCTATTCTGGCAGTACGCGCTTTGGATGCTCTGCTCGATTATCAGGATTACCCGATTCCGGCTGCCAAACGCGGCGCAATGGGCCGTCGTACGCTGGGCATTGGCGTGATTAACTTCGCCTACTGGCTGGCGAAAAACGGTAAGCGTTATTCCGACGGCAGCGCCAATAATCTGACGCATAAAACCTTTGAAGCCATTCAATACTATCTGCTTAAAGCGTCCAACGAACTGGCGAAAGAGCAAGGCGCCTGCCCATGGTTCAACGAAACCACCTATGCAAAAGGCATTCTGCCGATCGACACCTACAAAAAAGATCTGGATGCGATCGTCAACGAACCGCTGCACTACGACTGGGAACAGCTGCGTGAATCGATCAAAACCCACGGTCTGCGTAACTCCACGCTATCGGCGCTAATGCCGTCGGAAACGTCATCCCAGATCTCCAACGCCACCAACGGTATCGAACCACCGCGCGGCTACGTCAGCATCAAGGCCTCGAAAGACGGTATTTTGCGTCAGGTCGTGCCGGATTATGAGCATCTGAAAGACGCTTACGAACTGTTGTGGGAGATGCCGAACAACGACGGTTATCTGCAACTGGTGGGTATCATGCAGAAGTTTATCGATCAGTCGATTTCCGCCAATACCAACTACGATCCGTCACGTTTCCCGTCAGGAAAAGTACCGATGCAGCAACTGCTGAAAGATTTGCTCACCGCGTATAAGTTTGGCGTAAAAACTCTGTACTATCAAAATACCCGCGACGGCGCGGAAGATGCGCAGGACGATTTGGCGCCTTCTATTCAGGACGATGGCTGCGAAAGCGGCGCTTGTAAGATCTGATGAATAGTGCCGGGTAGCGCTATGCTTATCCGGCCTACGATTGTACGGTTTGTAGGCCGGATAAGGCGCTTGCGCCGCCATCCGGCGCTCATCCCATAAAGGATTCACTTCAATGGCATACACCACTTTTTCACAGACGAAAAACGATCAGCTCAAGGAACCCATGTTCTTTGGCCAGCCGGTCAACGTTGCACGCTATGACCAGCAGAAATATGACATCTTCGAAAAACTGATCGAAAAACAGCTCTCTTTCTTCTGGCGTCCGGAAGAGGTCGACGTCTCCCGCGATCGTATCGATTATCAGGCGTTGCCGGAGCACGAAAAACATATCTTCATCAGCAACCTCAAATACCAGACGCTGCTGGATTCCATTCAGGGACGTAGCCCGAACGTCGCCCTGCTGCCGCTCATTTCCATCCCGGAGCTGGAGACGTGGGTAGAGACCTGGGCGTTTTCTGAGACGATTCACTCACGCTCCTACACCCACATTATTCGTAACATCGTCAACGATCCGGCGGTCGTTTTTGACGATATCGTGACCAATGAGCAAATTCAGAAGCGCGCCGAAGGGATCTCCGCCTACTACGACGAACTTATTGAGATGACCAGTTACTGGCATCTGCTCGGTGAAGGCACCCATACCGTTAATGGCAAAACGGTTGTCGTGAATCTGCGTGAGCTGAAGAAAAAACTGTATCTGTGCCTGATGAGCGTGAACGCGCTGGAAGCCATCCGCTTCTACGTCAGCTTCGCCTGCTCTTTCGCATTTGCCGAGCGTGAACTGATGGAAGGCAACGCCAAAATTATCCGTCTGATCGCCCGTGACGAAGCTCTGCATCTGACCGGCACACAACATATGCTGAACCTGTTGCGTAGCGGCGTGGACGACCCGGAGATGGCGGAAATCGCCGAAGAGTGTAAACAGGAATGTTATGACCTGTTCGTGCAGGCGGCGCAGCAGGAAAAAGAGTGGGCGGACTATCTGTTCCGCGACGGTTCGATGATCGGCCTGAATAAAGATATCCTGTGTCAATACGTTGAATATATTACTAATATTCGTATGCAGGCGGTAGGGCTGGATCTGCCGTTCCAGACCCGCTCCAACCCAATCCCGTGGATCAATACCTGGTTGGTGTCCGATAACGTTCAGGTCGCGCCACAGGAAGTGGAAGTTAGCTCTTATCTGGTCGGACAAATCGATTCGGAAGTCGATACCGACGATCTGAGTAATTTCCAGCTCTGATGGGACGCGTCACGCTGCGTATCACTGGCACACAACTGCTGTGCCAGGATGAACACCCTTCTCTGCTGGCCGCGCTGGAATCGCATAACGTTGAGGTGGAGTATCAGTGCCGCGAAGGGTATTGCGGCTCCTGTCGTACCCGGCTGGTTGCCGGTCAGGTTGACTGGATTACGGAACCTTTAGCGTTTATCCAGCCGGGAGAGATTTTGCCCTGCTGCTGCAGGGCAAAAGGCGATATCGAAATAGAGATGTAACTCAGTGCAACTCGCTGGTGGAAACCAAAGGCATCGCGCCACGTTTTTTCATCTGCACGGCATACAGTGCGCCAGCGAGCACCACCAGCACCGCGCCAGCGACATAAATCATACGATAGCCAACCGACTCAACCATCATTCCCATGATAAAGGCGCCAATCGCCATTCCGGCATCCATCGCGTTAAAGAACAGTGAATTCGCCACGCCGATTTTATGCGGTTCAACCGAGCTGATAATTTGCGTCTGGAAAACCGGCGTGACCGAACCGTAGCCGATACCGATTAGCCCGCCGGAAATAATCATCATGATGCTGCCATTGGTGTAGCCCAGCGCCACCAGACCGATGGTAAAAGCCAACAGGCATGGGTAAACAACATATTTCGGCCCTTTTTTATCACAAATATTCCCGGTGAAGGTACGACATATCATCAGGAAAATAGCGTAGCACAGCAGGAAATTACTGGCCGCCGCCATCAAATCCAGCTCACGAGCATACAGCGCCAGGAAAGCCGACACGCCGGCATAGGAGAAAGTCATAAAAAAGGTGACCAGCGCAAAAGGCAAGGCGGCGCGGTCAAACATCGCGGCAAAACCCAGATTCGGTTTCGAACCATCGGCATGACGAATTACCGGAGGGACCGTCACAATCAGGGAAAGCAAAATCCCTAACACCGCTACAGCGGAACAAAGCCAGAATGCGGCAGTGAACGCGTTCCAGCGGGCCATATTCAAACCGATCCACGGTCCTACGACCATCGCCAGGCCCATCGCTAAAGAGAAAAAGCTGATGCCCTCTCCACGTCGGGAGGCCGGAATCAACCGCGCTGAAATAGTTCCTTTTACCGTGGTAATAACACCAAACGTAATCCCATGAAGTACGCGGATAAAGAGCAGCGACTCAATGGAATGGCAAACCGGATACAGCGCGGTAATCACCAAAAAAGCCAGAGAAGAGAGCACCAGAATCTTTTTATTCGAATATTTTCCCACCCACTGTCCGGCAAACGGCCGAATAACAATTGCCGCAGCCAGGAAACATGTCACTAACAATCCTGCCTTATCTGCAGAAGCATGCAGGCGGTCAGCGATATAAATGGGTAATAAGGTTAGCAGTACATAAAAAACAAAAAAGATAATAAAACTAACTATGGTTATTGCCCAAAAATCCTTCGTCCATAATTTTTCTTTCATTCTTAACGACCCGTTCAGATGGCGCACGCAGGCAACGCTCAGCTCAACTGAACACCTATCAGGTGCGTCAAAATGTGATGTATTCGATAGAATCGCAGTATAAACAAGTGCACTCTATTAGAAAAATTAATCGTTTTAATTATATTAATTAGTTTTTACTAATGACACTAACCCAAATCCACGCCCTGCTTGCCGTACTGGAGTACGGCGGATTTACCGAGGCCAGCAAACGGCTATACATGACGCAATCCGCCGTCAGCCAGGCCATCTCCGCGCTTGAGGAGGAGCTCGGCGTTGACATATTGATTCGTGAGCGTCGTAAAGAGATTGAGCTTACCGCCGCCGGTAGCCGCATCGTCAGGCACTTACGCGCGATCCAGCGCGACGTCAACGCGGTAAAAGAGATTGCCGAACAAGAAAAAAAGAACCCGGCCCGTACGCTACGGATTGGCTGTTTTCCCAGCGCCTGCGCCTGCATTTTACCCGGCGTCATTCGCTATTTTGAAAGCCATCATCCAAATGTAAAAATTATCCCTTATGAAGAGAACAGTACGGCTATTATTGATTCGCTGCAGGACGGAAGTATTGATGCCGGTTTCGTTCCTTTCCCGGTCAATGGTATGTATTGCGTCCCCATTTACCGGGATAAATTCACCGTAGTGGTGCCTGAAAATCATCCCCTGGCGACCAACAGTACAGTAACAGTCGAAGAACTGATGGACGAACCACTTATTGTCAGTAAAGGTCGTTATGAATTAAGCATTATGGCGTTGTTTAAAGAAAAGGGGATTGAGCCGATATTTAAATATGAATTTAACCATCCCGATACTGCGCTGAATTTTATTCGCCAGGGATTAGGCATCGCCTTATTGCCAGAATTAACCTTAAAAGCCACGACAGGAAAATTATGCTCCGTGGCGCTGGAACCCACCTTTTATCGACAAATTTCCCTGTTAGCAAAAGAACCGCCGGTAGAAGGAAGTCCGCTATTTTTATTACAAAAATGTATGGAAACACTGACCGATGAGG
Source organism: Salmonella sp. 741265116_PST (assembly GCF_046567715.1). NCBI lineage: Bacteria > Pseudomonadati > Pseudomonadota > Gammaproteobacteria > Enterobacterales > Enterobacteriaceae > Salmonella > Salmonella sp. 741265116_PST. The sequence continues at coordinate 31,270 of NZ_JBKFPH010000009.1, forward strand.
GTTTGCTATAAAACAATACCGCCTGATGGCATTGCGTTTACCAGACCTGCGCTGGCAAACGTTGCGCCAGGCCGGATGAGGCGTTTATGCCCTCATCCGGCGCTTCACTTCGACTATGGCAAACCTTTAGTCATTTTTTTGCAGGAACATGACCGCCTTATCCGGGAAGTCGGTGAACAGCCCGTCGACGCCCGCCTTGTTATACAGGATGTCGTACAACTGATTAACGTCTGTGGCATAGTCCGGCAATTGATCGGCACGCACAGTGTAAGGATGCACTACCATCTTATTCTGATGCGCGTCTTGCACCATTCCAGTCAGTTTGATATTCCCTTTTGTTGAGCCTTCCGCGACCAGCATATGGTAATCCGGACCAATACCGTCCGCATATTCCGCCACCTGCTTCATAGCGCCCGGCTTAAACATCCAGTCGTAGTTGTAATTTACCCAACGACCGTCCGGCTGTTTCTGCTGTGTTTCATTCCAGTCGGTATACGCAATAAGTTGAACCAGATTGAGATCCATCCCCATTTTGGGTTCCAGTTCATTCTTAATACGTTTCAGCTCAGCGACATCAAAACACTGCAAATAGACATTGTCCTGCTTGCCGGTGTAACCATACTTCTTCAGCACTTCCAGCGTTTTCGCGGCAATATCTTTCCCTTCCTGATGATGGAACCACGGTGCTTTAATTTCCGGATAAATACCGATATTTTTACCGGTAGAGTGATTTAATCCCTGAACGAATTCAATTTCCTCTTCAAAGGTATGAATGCGGAAATCAGATTTTCCCATCGGGAAACGGCCCGGATAAGTTTGTACTTTTTTGCCGTTTTCAATATCAAACCCTTCAGTAAACTTCAGGGATTTAATTTCATCCAGCGTAAAATCGATAGCGTAATAGCGCCCATCTTTACGCGCCCGGTCCGGAAAACGGTCTGCGACGTCAGTCACCCGGTCAAGGTAGTGGTCATGGAGGACGACCAGATGGTCGTCCTTTGTCATCACCAAATCCTGTTCCAGATAATCTGCCCCTTGCGCATACGCCATCGCTTTCGCCGGTAGCGTATGCTCCGGCAGATAACCGCTGGCGCCACGGTGGGCGATAACGACTTTTTCAGCCGCCACGGCGCCGCTTCCGATGGCCATTCCTGCCAACATCAACGCCACGCTAAGATTTTTCAGTGTGGTTTTCATGTTATTAACCTCCGTTGCGTTTTAACTGCTGCTCATCATGATGGCGTTTTTCGCCAATCATCACGACCACCAGCAGGATTACCGCCAGAATGCTGCCGCCAATCATCACCATAAAGCCGCCATCCCAACCGAAGAAGTCAACGGTATAACCCACAATGGCGCTTGCAGCGACAGAACCGCCCAGATAACCAAACAGACCGGTAAAGCCCGCCGCCGTACCCGCCGCTTTTTTCGGCGCCAGTTCCAGCGCATGCAGACCGATCAACATTACCGGGCCGTAGATCAGGAAGCCGATGATAATCATACAAGCCATATCAACGTTCGGGTTCCCTGCCGGGTTCATCCAGTAAACGATGGTCGCGATAGTCACCAGGGTCATAAAGAATACGCCCGTCGCGCCACGGTTGCCGCGGAAGACTTTATCTGACATCCAGCCACACAGCAGCGTGCCCGGAATACCGGCATATTCATAGAGGAAATATGCCCAGGAGGATTTATCCAGTGCGAAATGTTTCACTTCTTTCAGGTACGTTGGCGACCAGTCGAGGATACCGTAGCGCAGCAGGTAGACAAACACGTTGGCGATAGCGATATACCACAGTAATTTGTTCGGCAGTACGTACTGCATGAAGATTTGCTTCGCGGTGAGCTCTTCTTCCGCTTTTTCGTTGTAGTCGTCCGGATAGTCATTTTTATACTCTTCGATAGGCGGCAGACCGCAGGATTGCGGCGTATCGCGCATCATTGCGAAAGCGAACAGCGCCACCACAATCGCGCCAAAGGCTGGCATATAGAGCGCCGCTTTCCAGTCGTTAAACCACGCCATCCCCAGCAGGAACAGCAGTGGCGGGATCCCGCCGCCGACGTTATGCGCGCAGTTCCAGACCGACACAATGCCGCCGCGCTCTTTCTGCGACCACCAGTGAACCATCGTACGTCCGCACGGCGGCCACCCCATCCCCTGGAACCAGCCGCAAAGGAACAACAGTACAAACATCACGGCGATGCTGGATGTCGCCCACGGCACAAAGCCCATAAACAACATGACTGCTGCGGCCAGAATCAACCCTGCCGGCAGGAAAACGCGCGGATTCGAGCGATCGGACACCGAACCCATTATAAATTTCGAAAAACCATAAGCGATGGAAATCCCGGACAGCGCAAAGCCCAGATCGCCGCGTGAAAAACCCTGTTCTACCAGGTAGGGCATCGCGAGGGCAAAGTTCTTGCGCACCAGATAATACGCGGCATAGCCAAAGAATATCCCCAGGAAAATCTGCCAGCGTAATCGGCGATAGGTCGGATCAATCTCCGCCGCTGGCAAGCGCGCTTTATGCGGCGCTGGTTTAAAAATACTCAACATATTGTAGCCTCCGTGGCCCGTATTTTATTTAGAGGTAAACACCGCAGTTTGTTCAAACAACCCCGCTGCTCCCAGTGTGGCCGCGATGTTAAGTAAAGATACGTCACGTTAATGTGAATTACAGCACATATTGTTACAGTTTTATGACCAATGTTCAGAAAGGCGCACGAAATCACGTTTCATTTTCGAATAATGAGCGATTATGCGCGAAATCAAACATTCCATATGATTTGTATGGCTAAATGATAAAAAACGAACTGTGAGGAAAAACAATGAAAACTCGCGACTCGCAAGCAAGTGACGTGATTATCATTGGCGGTGGAGCAACAGGCGCAGGGATCGCCCGCGACTGCGCGCTGCGCGGTTTACGTGTCATCCTGGTGGAGCGGCATGATATAGCGACCGGCGCGACCGGGCGTAACCACGGGCTGCTGCACAGCGGCGCTCGTTATGCGGTTACCGATGCGGAATCCGCGCGCGAGTGCATTAGTGAAAACCAGATTTTAAAACGGATCGCCCGCCATTGCGTCGAACCGACGGATGGTCTGTTTATTACGTTGCCGGAAGATGATCTTGCGTTTCAGGCCACCTTTATTCGCGCCTGTGAAGCAGCAGGCATTCGCGCTGAAGCCATCGATCCGCAGCAGGCTCGCATCATCGAACCTTCCGTTAACCCTGCGCTCATCGGTGCGGTAAAAGTGCCGGATGGCACCGTGGACCCTTTCCGCCTTACCGCCGCCAATATGCTGGATGCCAGAGAACATGGCGCAATCGTGTTAACGGCGCATGAAGTGACCGGGCTCATTCGTGAAGGCACAACGGTCTGCGGCGTCCATGTGCGCAACCATCTCACTGGCGAAACCCAGACGCTTCACGCGCCGGTGGTGGTCAATGCGGCAGGTATCTGGGGGCAACGGATCGCCGAATACGCCGACCTGAGTATTCGCATGTTCCCGGCGAAAGGCTCGCTGTTGATCATGGACCATCGGATCAACCAGCATGTCATTAACCGCTGCCGGAAACCATCGGATGCCGACATTCTGGTACCTGGCGATACGATTTCACTGATCGGCACCACCTCTACCCATATTGATTACAATGAGATAGACAGCAACCGCGTCACCGCAGATGAAGTCGATATCCTGCTGCGTGAAGGGGAAAAACTGGCCCCTGTCATGGCGAAGACGCGTATTCTGCGCGCGTATTCCGGCGTCCGCCCGCTGGTGGCCAGCGATGACGATCCCAGCGGTCGTAACGTCAGCCGCGGTATTGTGCTGTTCGACCACGCCGAGCGCGACGGGCTTGAAGGCTTCATTACCATTACCGGCGGGAAGCTAATGACTTACCGCCTGATGGCGGAATGGGCGACCGATGCCGTGTGCCGCAAGTTGGGCAATACCCGCCCCTGCATCACGGCGGATACGCCGTTGCCTGGCTCAAAAGAGTCTACGGAACATACGCTGAAACGCATTATCTCGCTTCCCGCGCCGCTACGCGGATCGGCGGTTTATCGGCATGGCGATCGCACGCCGGGGTGGCTGAGCGAAGGCCGCCAACACCGTAGCCTGGTCTGTGAATGCGAGGCCGTCACGGCGGGGGAAGTGCAGTATGCCGTCGAAAACTTAACCGTGAACAGCCTGCTGGATCTGCGCCGTCGCACCCGCGTAGGGATGGGCACTTGCCAGGGCGAACTGTGCGCCTGCCGCGCGGCCGGGCTATTGCAGCGTTTTAATGTGACGACCGCGGCGCAATCTATTACGCAACTCTCTGAATTTCTGAATGAGCGCTGGAAAGGCGTACAACCTGTCGCCTGGGGAGACGCGCTGCGCGAAAGCGAATTCACGCGCTGGGTTTATCAGGGATTATGCGGTCTGGAGAAGGAGCACCAGGATGAAATTTGATACGGTTATTATGGGCGGCGGTCTCGCCGGTTTGCTGTGCGGACTGCAACTCCAGCAGCATGGATTACGCTGCGCCATCGTCACCCGCGGACAAAGCGCGCTGCATTTTTCCTCCGGCTCGTTGGATCTGCTCAGCGCCCTGCCCGACGGCCAACCGGTGACCGACATTACCGCCGGGCTTGATGCGCTGCGCCGCCAGGCGCCTGAACATCCTTATTCGCGTTTGGGCGCGCAAAAAGTCCTTACGCTGGCGCAACAGGCGCAAACGCTACTTAACGCCAGCGGCGCGCAGTTATACGGTGATGTACAGCAGGCGCACCAGCGTGTAACGCCACTTGGCACATTGCGTTCAACCTGGCTTAGCTCGCCGGAAGTGCCGGTCTGGCCGTTATCCGCACAGCGAGTTTGCGTCGTCGGCGTTAGCGGATTACTGGATTTCCAGGCGCACCTTGCGGCAGCGTCGCTGCGTCAACGCGATCTCAACGTGGAAACCGCAGAAATCGACCTTCCGGAACTGGACGTACTGCGTGATAACCCGACGGAATTTCGCGCGGTCAATATTGCGCGTCTGCTTGATAACGAAGAAAAATGGCCGCTGCTGTACGACGCGCTGTCGCCAATAGCGACAAACTGCGACATGATCATCATGCCCGCCTGTTTCGGGCTGGCGAACGATACGCTGTGGCGCTGGCTTAACGAACGTCTGCCCTGCGCGCTCACGCTGCTGCCGACGCTGCCGCCATCGGTGCTCGGTATTCGTCTGCACAATCAGCTCCAGCGCCAGTTTGTTCGTCAGGGCGGCATCTGGATGCCGGGCGATGAAGTGAAGAAAGTCACCTGCCGTCGCGGTACCGTGAGCGAAATATGGACCCGCAACCATGCCGATATCCCACTGCGCCCGCGTTTTGCCGTACTTGCCAGCGGTAGCTTCTTTAGTAGCGGTCTGGTTGCCGAGCGTGAAGGGATCCGCGAACCTATTTTAGGGCTCGACGTACAGCAAACGGCCACCCGCGCCGAATGGTATCAACAACATTTCTTCGACCCACAGCCCTGGCAGCAGTTTGGCGTCGTGACGGATGACGCTTTCCGCCCCTCCCTTGCGGGCAACACGGTAGAAAATCTGTATGCAATAGGTTCTGTGCTGGCGGGATTCGATCCTATAGCTGAGGGATGCGGCGGCGGCGTCTGCGCAGTCAGCGCCCTCCAGGCCGCGCACCATATCGCTGAGCGTGCAGGAGAACAGCAATGAGCGACACACGTTTTGAAAGTTGTATTAAATGTACGGTGTGCACCACCGCGTGCCCGGTCAGCCGCGTTAATCCTGGCTACCCTGGCCCTAAACAGGCCGGACCGGATGGCGAACGCCTGCGTCTGAAAGACGGCGCGCTGTATGATGAGGCGCTGAAATATTGCATTAACTGCAAACGGTGTGAGGTCGCCTGTCCGTCGGACGTGAAGATTGGCGATATCATCCAGCGCGCCCGCGCGAAATACGATACGACGCGCCCGTCATTGCGTAACTTTATTCTCAGCCATACCGATCTGATGGGCAGCGTTTCAACGCCGTTCGCGCCGGTGGTCAATACCGCCACCGCATTAAAGCCAGTGCGCCAGTTGCTTGATTACGCGCTCAAAATCGATCATCGCCGCACCTTACCAAAATACTCTTTCGGCACCTTCCGCCGCTGGTATCGTAGCGTGGCGGCGCAGCAGGCTAAATACAAAGATCAGGTCGCCTTTTTCCATGGCTGTTTTGTGAATTACAACCATCCGCAGCTCGGAAAAGATCTGATTAAGGTGCTGAACGCAATGGGCACCGGCGTACAGTTACTGAGTAAAGAGAAGTGTTGCGGCGTACCGCTGATCGCTAACGGTTTTACGGATAAAGCTCGCAAGCAGGCTATCAGCAATGTGGAGTCGCTACGCGAGGCGATTGCCGTCAAAGGTATTCCGGTCATCGCCACGTCATCCACCTGTACGTTTGCGTTGCGCGATGAATATCCTGAAGTGCTGGACGTGGACAACGCCGGGCTGCGCGAACATATCGAGCTGGCCACCCGCTGGCTATGGCGCAAACTGGATGCCGGGAAAACGCTGCCGCTTAATCCTTTGCCGCTGAAAGTGGTCTACCATACGCCGTGTCATATGGAAAAAATGGGCTGGACGCTTTACACGCTTGAACTGTTGCGGCAAATTCCGGGGCTTGAATTGACGGTACTTGATTCACAGTGCTGCGGCATTGCCGGTACGTATGGATTTAAAAAGGAAAACTATCCGACATCACAGTCCATCGGCGCGCCGCTGTTCCGCCAGATTGAAGAGAGCGGCGCCGACATTGTCGTCACCGATTGTGAAACCTGTAAGTGGCAAATTGAGATGTCTACAAGCAAACGCTGCGAACACCCCATTACGCTACTGGCCCAGGCGCTCGGCTAAGTAAATAGCGCCGGAACCCCTCCGGCGCCATTACCCTGATAACCCGGACCGATTTTCCATCAGACATATACCCTTCATACTTCAAGTTGCTTATGTGTTGGCTACGCATTATTTTGGGTATAAACACGGATGTCTCTTTGCAATAACCTGCCCTATTTGGTCAACCATGACCGCTAACTCACGGGGTCATGACAGATAACGACGTTACTGTTATAGAGCAATATCTCTTGCATCGACGCGTTACCAGCTCCCTTTAAAGAGGGGGAATAACTGAATACCCCCAATAATAATTGGGGGTTATGTGAATAATAAGAAAATCAGGTCTATGCCTGATGTAATATATTCCCCACCAGCAATAATATTTTCACAAATAATTATACATTACAATATTCGCTACTCTCGCCTATCAGGAAACAGAGCAAAATGAATATATGTGTAAATTCACTTTACCGATTGAGCATACCGCAATTTCACAGCTTATATACAGGAAATGTGAGCGAGGAGACGCTTGCGTTGTTGTTTAGCGCAGTAGAGAACGGTGATCAGAATTGTATTGATCTGTTATGCAATCTTGCGTTACGCAACGATGACCTGGGACATAGAGTTGAGATATTTCTTTTTGATCTCTTTAGCGGAAAAAGATCGGGCTCACCAGATATAGATAAAAAAATCAATCAGGCTTGCCTTGTATTACATCAAATTGCTAATAACGATATAACAAAAAATAATACTGACTGGAAAAAGCTACATATCCCTTCCAGATTGCTTTATATGGTCGGTTCCGCGACAACCAACCTTTCTGAACAAATAGGAATAGCACATCAAATTATGGGCAACCAGTGCGCTCAGACAGTTCACGAACAAGTCGGAATTGATAATCTTTGGTGTGGCGCGCGAATGTTGTCGTCAGATGAGCTGGCAGCTGCAACGCCAGGTCTGGTTCAAGAGTCATCTCTTCTCTCGGTAAACTATCCTATTGGGCTTATTCACCCTACCACCGAAGAAAATATGTTAAGCACTCAGTTACTTGAAAAGATTGCTCAATCAGGATTATCAGACAATGAAGTCTTCCTGATAAATACAGGAAATCACTGGATTATCTGCTTATTTTACAAACTTGCGGAAAAAATAAAATGCCTTATTTTTAACAGTTATCATGATTTAAATCAAAATACTAAGCAAGATATTATAGAAGCAGCAAAAATTGCAGGCATATCAGAAAGCGATGGGGTTGATTTTATTGAAATGAATTTACAAAAGAATGTACCCAACGGCTGTGGTCTATTTTGTTACCATGTAATTCAACTCTTATCGAATGCCGGGCAAAACGATCCTGTTACCATACTACGAGAATTTGCGGAAAATTTCTTAACGCTTTCAGTAGAGGAACAAATACTATTTAACATCAAAACCCGGCGACAAATATATGAATACAGTCTCCAGTAATGGAGAGTACTTAGAGCCTATCCCATTAGGCTATTTTATTCGCCATTTTGGGACCGGGCAGTGCTCAAAATCCTCACGTACTACGTGTACGCTCCGGTTTCTGCGCGCTGGCTAGCCCCAAACTGGCTTCAACAATTACGCCTGGTGGGATAGGCTCTTATCCTGAAATGATGCCCTGCGAAGAATTTATAAGTATATAAGGGTGGGAAGGCCAGGCCTTCCCACTAAAAGTTCTATACCCTTCATACTTCAAGTCGCTTATGTGTTGGCTACGGATTACTCGGCCCATCCATGGGCCTCGCCCTGACGGGCCGTCGCACGCGACGTTCAAATCTGCTCCCGGCAGATTTGTCGTTCACCCCAGTCACATAGTTATCTATGCTCCTGGGGACTCACTCCCTTGCCGCCTTTAAGCAACTCGAATTATTTTGGGTATATGCCGTCAATGATTCAACCACGTCTATCCAGCCATGCTCGCTGGTAATGACCTCGCCATTAAGCCAGCGGCGCAGCATATTTAGCGCCATCATCGCGCAGACCTCCTGACGTATTGCCAGACTATACCGATTGGCGCTAAAACGCACGCGTAAGGCATACGTGCCATCCGGCGTCGCCAGCGCGAAATTAAGATGTTCGTTTTCCAGCCCCGACACGGCCAGCGCCAGACCGGCATAATGATTGCTGCGTCGTTCTGTCGTCCAGTGCGCCGTTTGCGCCAGCGTCTCTTCCTGAGAAGGAACGACTTCGCTGGCAAGAACCGGCGCCCCGGCGCGGGAAAGCTGTAGCGCCAGTAAACCGCTGGTGTATTGCTCGCTCAACGTCAGACTCAACTGCCTTTCCTGCAGGCAGCGGGCTATTTGCGCCGGCAAATTTTCCGTACCTTCAAAAATCAGGTTCTGCCCGGCAACCCGTTTGACCTCTGGCCATAACGCCAGCATCGCCTCCCGTTGCGTCGCCGGGCCGGTCAACTTCAGTTCAATGATCGGCATTGATGAGCGATACCCCATCGTCACGCCGGGCGGCAACGGCAGTGAATCGAGACGCTGCGCGAGGTCACTTTCTGAACGTCCAAAAGTCGTTAACCGCAGGCAAAGCGGCGGCTCCGGCAGCGAAAAACGCGCGCGTAACCGCGGTAAGATTTCCTTCTCCACCATAATCTTAAATTCCGACGGTACGCCGGGGGTGAAAAACATCAGGCAGCGGTTGAGCTGTAGCGCAAATCCACAGGCAGTGCCGACCGGATTATTAATAAACTCCGCGCTGGCAGGCAGTTCCGCCTGTTTACGGTTGCTCGGCGCCATCACGCGACCACGCTGCTGAAAGTAACGTTCCATTTCGGTCAGCCACGCCTGGTGCAGTACTAATCCTTCGCCTTTTGCCGTTGCCGCGGCGAGCGCGCTTAAATCATCGCTGGTCGGCCCTAACCCGCCATTAACAATCAAAACATCAGCATGTTGACTGCGTTCACGCAAGATAGCGACCAGACTGTCCAGATTATCGCCTACCGTATTTCGCCGTGATAACGGAACGCCCTGATGAAAGAAAAAATCAGCCAGCCAGGCGGCATTGGTGTCAACGATTTGTCCGTGCAACACCTCATCCCCGGTGGATAGCATTTCCACATTTAGCATTGTGTTCTCCTGCTCTTATGATGAAAACACTATAACGCAAAGACGAATATGACGTGGAAAGAAGAATGACGGGAAAAGGAGGAATATGGCGCGACGATTGCCGCGCCGTTAGCATCAAAAACTGGCGTTTACGCCAACATAAGGGCCGTCAGCAATCGCATTATCGCGGTTGCCGTCTTTACCCGCCAGGTTCAGGTAACGATAACCGGCTTCAATGCTCAGCGGGCGCATAATGGTGAAACGCGCGCCTGCATTCGCTTCTTCATAACTGTCGATACCGCTGGACAGCGAATCTGGTGAATAATAATACTCGCCGAACAGACGGAAGCTGTTGCCGATTTTCCATTGTAGCCCACCGCCGACAGCCGCCGCATAGCCTTCATCGCTGTCTTTCGGATTGGTATAAATACCTTTACCGCCGACCGTCGCCAGCAGCGGTCCCACCGGAATGTTCAGCCCCAGACCAACGCCCGCAGCGTCGCCATCATCATCGTTGTGCATCCAGTTGCCGCTTAGCGCCAGTCCCGTCGATTCCGTACCAAAACCCACGCCAATGTTGGTGTAATCTTCGCCCGCCTGGCCGCTAATACTGATGGCCTGCGCCGATGCAGAAACGAACAGCATTCCGGCAAAACCTAATAATATGCTTTTTTTCATTTTTACCCTTTCCAGCAAGCACATAAAGAAAAACTCCCCAAAACGGCAGAATTGTACTGCCAGACGCTGAGGAATCAATGCACTAAGAAACCATTCCAAAAACATATTGTAACGAAATACTACTTTCGCCATGCCGCATCATTGCGCCATCACATGGCGACGCCTGCATCAACTGGATTAACAAAAAACGCAGTCTGCGTTATCACTTCCATTTTTCACAAAGAATTTCGCAGAACGATTTGTTAAGCTGATGACCTGGTGGTTTAAGGAAGCGACTTATGCGTCAACGAACTATAGTTTGCCCATTAATTCAAAATGATGGCTGTTATCTGCTGTGCAAAATGGCCGACAACCGCGGCGTCTTTCCCGGTCAGTGGGCGCTGTCGGGCGGCGGGGTCGAGCCAGGCGAACGTATTGAAGAGGCGCTGCGTCGGGAGATTCGGGAGGAACTCGGCGAGCAACTGATTCTGAGCGATATTACGCCGTGGACCTTCCGCGACGATATCCGCGTTAAAACCTACGCTGATGGCAGACAAGAAGAGATTTATATGATTTATCTCATCTTCGACTGTGTTTCCGCTAATCGCGATATATGTATTAACGACGAATTTCAGGACTACGCCTGGGTCAAGCCAGAAGAACTGGCGCTGTATGATTTGAATGTAGCGACACGCCACACATTAGCATTGAAAGGGTTATTATAATGACGACAGCCGCTTCAGGCTGTCTTTACGCTTTTAACATGCGGCTAGCCGGGAACAAATTCACCATCTAAAAAGAGTTTTCCGTTTTCCGCATGCATAACGAGCGCATTAAGATAGTCCGGATCAAACTTTACGCCGCGCTTATTTTTTGCAATATACGTCAAACAATGATTATGGGTAAAAATGACTATATTTTTATTCTGCGACTTTTTCAGTAACGTATTGATTGAAGCATAAATACCGCTGCCGCAATCCATCATTTTTTTATCCACCGTAAGCGACCTGCCTGCGGAAAACCAGGTTGCCGACTGGATGGTACGCACCGTATTACTGGAATAGAGACTGTAATTTTGTATATCGGCACTGAAGGCTTTACCCAGCGCTCTGGCATCTTGCGCACCGTTGACCGTAATCCCCGTACTGTCTGACAGGCAGGTATTATCGGAACGATCGCATCGCTCGGCATGGCGGAATAACACGACTACCGGATGCTGCTTCGCCAGCGCCGCCAGCGCTTTACCGTTAATCTGCGGTAGACCGTTACCACTCCAGGCATGTTGTGAGATCAACCCGGCGATAATAACCAACGCCCCCGCCAGAGTCGCGAGATAGCGTTTGTTTTTAATAAAGCGTAGGGTAAATGCCAGCACATTAACCTCTCAGGCAAACAGTGCAGCTAACTTAATAGCAATACGATTAAAGACGGAAGACCAGACCAGAAACATAAAACAGCTTTTTGACAGGCATAAAGTGCCTTAAACTTTCGGCGAAAGCAAAGCATAATTCCATTAAAAATTATATTTTTACTTCACCTTAATTTCTTAATGTTAATTTAATATTCATCCAGTAGGGTTCAGCTAAATGCGTTAAAAAATAAGCCCTTTTCTATTGCCGAAATATTTGAAAAGCGGCGTTCAATGGCTGAAGGAAAAATGATGTCGGACTTTTTGCCTTTCTCTCGTCCGGCGATGGGCGCGGAAGAGCTCGCTGCCGTTAAGACCGTACTGGACTCAGGTTGGATAACAACCGGCCCGAAAAATCAGGAACTGGAAGCGGAGTTTTGTCGGCTAACAGGCAATCAATATGCCGTTGCCGTCAGTTCAGCCACTGCCGGTATGCACATCGCGTTGATGGCGCTGGGCATTGGTGAAGGCGACGAGGTCATTACACCGTCAATGACGTGGGTTTCTACGCTAAATATAATCGTTTTACTCGGCGCGACCCCCGTCATGGTCGATGTCGATCGCGATACGCTGATGGTCACGCCTGAACATATCGAAGCCGCGATTACGCCACAAACCAAAGCAATTATTCCCGTCCACTACGCTGGCGCGCCCGCCGATCTGGACGCTATTTACGCTCCTGCCGAGCGTTATGGCATCCCGGTGATTGAAGACGCGGCGCACGCGACAGGAACCAGCTACAAAGGTCGCCACATTGGCGCCCGGGGCACCGCGATTTTCTCCTTCCACGCCATTAAAAACATTACCTGCGCTGAAGGCGGTATCGTTGTCACGGATAACCCGCAATTCGCCGATAAACTGCGCAGTCTCAAGTTTCACGGGCTTGGCGTTGATGCCTGGGATCGACAGAGCGGTGGACGCGCGCCACAAGCGGAAGTCCTGGCGCCGGGCTACAAATATAATTTGCCCGACCTCAACGCCGCTATCGCGCTTGCTCAGTTACAGAAACTGGATGCGCTTAACGCTCGCCGCGCCGCCATCGCAGCGCAGTACCACCAGGCAATGGCAGACCTGCCTTTTCAGCCTCTGAGCCTTCCGTCGTGGGAGCATATTCACGCCTGGCATTTATTCATTATCCGGGTCGATGAAGCCCGCTGCGGTATTACCCGGGATGCTCTGATGGCATCGCTGAAAACGAAAGGCATCGGCACAGGGCTGCATTTCCGCGCCGCGCATACGCAAAAATATTATCGCGAACGTTTCCCAACGCTCACGCTGCCTGACACCGAGTGGAACAGCGAGCGGATCTGCTCACTGCCGCTCTTTCCGGACATGACCGAGAGTGACTTTGATCGGGTCATTACCGCCCTTCATCAGATAGCAGGACAATAAGCATGTTTGACGCCGCCCCCATAAAAAAAGTCTCGGTAGTTATTCCTGTCTATAACGAACAGGAAAGCCTGCCGGAATTGATAAGACGCACCACCGCCGCCTGCGAGAGTCTGGGCAAAGCGTGGGAGATTTTATTGATAGATGATGGTAGCAACGATAGCTCGGCGGAGCTGATGGTTAAGGCGTCCCAGGAGGTCGGTAGCCATATCATCTCTATTTTACTCAACCGTAACTACGGTCAACATGCAGCGATTATGGCGGGGTTTAGCCATGTAAGCGGCGATCTTATCATTACGCTGGATGCCGATCTGCAAAACCCGCCGGAAGAGATCCCGCGCCTGGTGGCGAAAGCCGATGAAGGGTTCGATGTGGTAGGCACCGTGCGCCAGAATCGACAGGACAGCCTGTTTCGCAAATCGGCGTCAAAAATTATTAATCTGCTGATCCAGCGCACAACGGGCAAAGCGATGGGCGATTACGGCTGCATGTTACGCGCCTATCGCCGCCCTATTATCGATACCATGTTGCGCTGCCATGAACGCAGCACCTTTATCCCTATTCTGGCCAACATTTTCGCTCGTCGGGCTACCGAGATCCCGGTGCATCACGCTGAACGTGAATTTGGCGATTCTAAATACAGTTTTATGCGTCTCATTAACCTGATGTATGACCTGGTGACCTGCCTGACGACGACGCCGCTGCGCCTGTTGAGCCTGCTGGGTAGCGTTATCGCCATTGGCGGGTTTAGCCTGTCGGTATTGCTTATTGTACTTCGCCTGGCGCTGGGACCGCAGTGGGCGGCGGAAGGCGTATTTATGCTCTTTGCCGTTCTGTTTACCTTCATCGGCGCGCAATTCATCGGTATGGGACTGCTGGGCGAATACATCGGTCGCATTTATAACGATGTCCGCGCCCGCCCCCGCTATTTTGTTCAACAAGTTATCTACCCGGAAAGCACGCCGTTTACTGAGGAAAGTCACCAATGAAAGCCGTTATTTTTGCCTATCACGATATAGGATGTCAGGGCGTGCAGGCCGTACTGGATGCCGGGTATGAGATTGCCGCGATTTTCACTCATGCCGACAATCCTGCGGAAAACACCTTTTTTGGCTCCGTCTCCCGGCTGGCGGCAGAATTAGGGATTCCGGTTTATGCGCCGGATAACGTAAACCATCCTATCTGGGTCGACCGCATCGCTGAGCTTGCGCCGGATATTATTTTTTCGTTCTATTACCGCAACCTGTTAAGCGAAGAAATTCTGCACCTCGCCCCGGCTGGCGCATTCAATCTGCACGGTTCTCTATTACCTGCCTATCGTGGCCGTGCGCCGCTAAACTGGGTTCTGGTTAACGGCGAAAGCGAAACGGGCGTAACGCTGCATCGTATGGTCAAACGTGCCGACGCCGGAGAGATTGTCGCCAGTCAACGCGTCGCTATTGCGCAGGACGATGTTGCGCTTACCTTGCATCATAAGCTATGTCAGGCCGCGCGCCAGTTGCTTAATAGCATCCTGCCCACCATGAAATGCGGCGATATACCTTCTGTTCCCCAGCGTGAGTCTGACGCTACGTATTATGGTCGCCGCAGGCCGGAAGATGGCCTTATCGACTGGCACAAACCGGTCTCCACGGTGCATAACCTGGTGCGGGCGGTAGCCGCCCCCTGGCCCGGCGCGTTCAGCTATAACGGCTCGCAAAAATTCACTATCTGGTCTTCCCGAATTTGTCCGGATGCGCAGGGCGCGCTTCCCGGCTCGGTAATTTCGGTCTCTCCGCTGCGGGTCGCCTGCGCCGATGGCGCGCTGGAGATTATTACCGGCCAGGCCGGAGACGGTATTACTGTACAAGGCTCGCAGCTTGCACAGACGCTTGGTCTGGTGGCGGGCGCGCGTTTGAACCGTCCACCAGCGACCAGCGGTAAACGTCGCATTCGCGTTCTCATCCTCGGCGTCAACGGTTTTATCGGCAATCATTTGACCGAACGGTTACTGAATGAAGAGAATTACGAGGTCTACGGTATGGATATCGGCAGCAACGCCATTAGCCGATTCCTGCTCCACCCTCGCTTTCATTTCGTGGAGGGAGATATCAGCATCCACTCAGAATGGATCGAATATCATGTCAAAAAATGCGATGTCGTACTGCCGCTGGTAGCAATTGCTACCCCGATTGAATACACCCGCAACCCGCTGCGCGTCTTTGAACTTGATTTTGAAGAAAATCTGCGGATTATCCGTTATTGCGTGAAATACCGTAAACGCGTGGTTTTCCCGTCTACCTCTGAAGTGTACGGCATGTGTACAGACGCCTCTTTTGACGAGGACAAATCGAATCTGATCGTCGGGCCGGTGAATAAGCCGCGCTGGATTTACTCCGTTTCCAAACAGCTTCTCGACCGGGTGATTTGGGCTTATGGCGAAAAAGAGGGATTGCGCTTCACGCTTTTCCGTCCCTTTAACTGGATGGGGCCGCGGCTGGATAGCCTGAACGCGGCGCGTATCGGCAGTTCACGCGCGATAACGCAGTTGATTCTGAACCTGGTAGAAGGGACGCCGATCAAGCTTATCGACGGCGGTCAGCAGAAGCGCTGTTTCACCGATATTCGTGACGGGATCGAAGCCTTATTCCGCATTATTGTGAATGATGGCGATCGGTGCGATGGCAAAATCATTAATATCGGCAACCCTGACAACGAAGCCAGTATTCAGGAACTGGCAACGCTGTTGCTCGACAGTTTTGATAAGCATCCGCTGCGCTGCCATTTCCCACCGTTTGCCGGTTTCCAGGTCGTCGAAAGCCGTAGTTATTACGGCAAGGGTTATCAGGATGTCGCACACCGGAAACCCAGTATCGACAATGCCAGGCGCTGTCTGGGCTGGGAACCGTCTATTGCGATGCGTGATACGGTTGAAGAAACGCTGGACTTCTTCCTGCGCAGCGTAGATGTCGCGGAACGCGCATCATGACGAAAGTCGGTTTACGCATTGACGTTGATACCTTGCGAGGAACGCGTGAAGGTGTTCCCCGGCTGCTGGCGACATTGCATCGCCACGGCGTTCAGGCCAGCTTTTTCTTCAGCGTCGGGCCGGACAATATGGGACGTCATCTTTGGCGTCTGATAAGACCACGATTTTTATGGAAAATGCTACGTTCAAACGCCGCTTCGCTCTACGGCTGGGATATCCTGCTGGCCGGTACCGCCTGGCCGGGAAAAAATATCGGCAACGCCAATGCCGGGATTATTCGTGAAACGGCAACATACCATGAGACGGGACTACATGCCTGGGATCACCATGCGTGGCAGACTCACAGCGGCCACTGGAGTATCCGCCAGCTTGAAGAAGATATTGCGCGCGGCATAACGGCGCTTGAGGCCATTATCGGAAAACCCGTCACCTGCTCAGCCGCGGCCGGCTGGCGAGCGGATGGGCGCGTTGTTCGTGCGAAAGAGCCGTTCAACCTGCGGTATAACAGCGATTGCCGTGGAACCACCTTATTCCGTCCGCTACTGATGCCGGGCCAGACAGGGACGCCGCAAATCCCCGTTACCTTACCCACGTGGGATGAGGTTATCGGCCCCGCCGTTCAGGCGCAGTCGTTCAATACCTGGATTATCTCCCGTATGTTGCAGGACAAAGGCACGCCGGTATATACCATCCATGCGGAAGTCGAAGGTATTGTCCATCAGCCGCTGTTTGAAGATTTGCTCGTTCGTGCACGTGACGCGGGGATCACCTTTTGTCCTCTGGGCGAACTGCTGCCGACATCGCCTGAGTCTCTGCCGTTGGGGCAAATTGTACGTGGACACATCCCTGGCCGTGAAGGTTGGCTGGGGTATCAACAGGCCGCGAGCGCCTCATGATGAAATCGATACGCTATTATCTGGCTTTCGCCGCATTTATCGCGCTCTACTATGTTATTCCTGTCAATAGCCGTCTGCTCTGGCAGCCGGATGAAACGCGCTATGCCGAAATAAGTCGGGAGATGCTGGCGTCTGGCGACTGGATCGTGCCGCATTTTCTGGGATTACGTTATTTTGAAAAACCGATAGCCGGTTACTGGATAAACAGTCTGGGTCAGTGGCTTTTTGGCGCCACCAATTTTGGCGTGCGGGCTGGCGCTATTTTAACGACATTGCTGGCCGCAGCGCTGGTGGCGTGGCTGACGTTCCGCTTATGGCGGGATAAACGTACCGCGTTGCTCGCCTCCGTTATCTTTCTCTCCCTCTTTGCCGTTTACAGTATCGGGACGTATGCGGTACTCGACCCGATGATCGCGCTTTGGCTTACGGCCGGGATGTGTTGTTTCTGGCAGGGGATGCAGGCCACGACCCGAACGGGCAAGATTGGGATGTTTTTACTACTGGGCGCAACCTGCGGTCTGGGTGTATTAACTAAAGGCTTCCTCGCCCTGGCCGTACCGGTGGTGAGCGTGCTGCCGTGGGTTATTGTCCAGAAACGCTGGAAGGACTTTTTGCTTTACGGCTGGCTAGCGGTCTTGAGCTGCTTTGTGGTTGTCCTTCCCTGGGCGATCGCCATTGCGCGACGCGAAGCCGATTTCTGGCATTACTTTTTCTGGGTGGAGCATATCCAGCGATTCGCCATGAGCGATGCCCAGCATAAGGCCCCTTTCTGGTACTATCTGCCGGTACTGATCGCGGGAAGTTTACCGTGGCTGGGATTACTGCCTGGCGCGCTTAAACTGGGCTGGCGCGAGCGAAACGGCGCATTCTATTTGCTCGGATGGACGATCATGCCGCTTCTCTTTTTCAGCATTGCGAAAGGGAAACTGCCCACCTATGTTCTTTCCTGTTTCGCACCGATAGCGATACTCATGGCGCGCTTTGTCCTGCATAACGTAAAAGAAGGCGTCGCCGCGCTACGTGTCAACGGCGGGATCAACCTGGTGTTCGGGTTAGTCGGGATCGTCGCGGCGTTTGTCGTCTCCTCATGGGGCCCGCTGAAATCGCCGGTGTGGACGCATATCGAAACCTATAAAGTTTTTTGCGTCTGGGGCGTCTTTACTGTTTGGGCGTTTGTGGGCTGGTATAGCCTCTGTCATAGCCAAAAATACCTATTACCCGCGTTTTGTCCGCTGGGACTGGCGCTGCTGTTCGGCTTTTCCATCCCCGACAGGGTGATGGAGTCCAAACAGCCCCAGTTTTTTGTCGAAATGACCCAGGCGCCTTTGGCATCAAGCCGCTATATTCTTGCCGACAACGTCGGCGTCGCCGCCGGGCTGGCCTGGAGTCTGAAACGAGACGATATTATGCTCTACGGACACGCGGGCGAACTCAGGTATGGTCTTAGCTATCCTGATGTGCAGGATAAATTCGTTAAAGCCGACGATTTTAACGCCTGGCTCAACCAGCATCGTCAGGAGGGCATTATTACGCTAGTACTTTCAATAGACAAAGACGAAGACATCAGCGCTCTTTCCCTTCCCCCTGCGGACAATATTGATTATCAGGGGCGTCTGGTGTTAATTCAGTATCGGCCTAAATGATCGGCATCGTTCTGGTGCTTGCCAGTCTGCTCAGCGTTGGCGGTCAGCTCTGCCAGAAGCAAGCGACACGGCCATTGACGACAGGCGGACGCCGCCGCCACCTGATGCTATGGCTGGGCCTGGCGCTGGTATGCATGGGTGCAGCGATGGTGCTGTGGCTGCTGGTGCTACAAACCCTGCCGGTGGGAATTGCTTACCCGATGTTGAGTCTGAATTTTGTCTGGGTCACGCTGGCGGCATGGAAAATCTGGCATGAACAGGTTCCGCCCCGCCACTGGTTGGGCGTCGCATTGATTATCAGCGGCATTATCATTCTGGGGAGTGCGACATAATGGGCGTAATGTGGGGACTGATAAGCGTTGCGATTGCCTCCCTCGCCCAGTTGAGTCTGGGATTCGCCATGATGCGACTGCCATCGATAGCGCATCCGCTGGCGTTTATTTCCGGGCTGGGCGCATTTAATGCCGCGACCCTGGCGCTATTCGCCGGTTTGGCGGGGTATCTGGTTTCCGTCTTCTGCTGGCATAAAACATTACACACGCTCGCGCTCAGCAAAGCCTATGCGCTGCTGAGTCTCAGCTATGTGCTTGTCTGGGTAGCCTCAATGCTGTTACCCGGTTTGCAAGGCGCCTTCAGCCTAAAAGCGATGCTCGGCGTATTGTGTATTATGGCGGGGGTAATGCTGATTTTTCTGCCCGCCAGATCATGAAGGCTTACGCGTCAACCTCTGCCATTCGTCGCAGGAATAACAGCGTGCATCAACGATTTTTAAGGTCTGGTGTTTTTCCCGATTAATACAATACTGCGCATCCTGTAAAGGCGACAGGATATCGCCGGGACTCAGTAATATCATGGAATTCGCCTCGGCGATCATTTTTAGCGAACCGCCGCTATCGCACAGCACCAGAACATGGCACGCCCTCTTTTTGACATAATGCGATTTCTTAACCAACCATTCCATAGCGCCCCCGTTTCACGCTGATTGTTCATAACACGTTACACATCAACGGATAAACAAAACGGCAATAGCGATGGAATGGTTGTATATTAACCTAACATTAATTTTTACAGCTCTCACACACCCACTGCTGGAGCGCACGGCGAGATATTTTAATCCCTCCGTTTTTCAGTTCTGACGGCAGCGTCAACCAGCGAACCGGCTGCTGAAAACGCGCCAGCTTATCGCGAACCCATTCAGCGAGGTTCACGTCTCCGGCCTGTGAGGCATACTCCACAACCGCAACGGGACGATGGCCAAACTCTTTATCTTCTACCGGCACGACGAAGGCTTGTTGCACCAGCGGATGCGCGTTAATAACGCGTTCGACTTCCTCCGGCTGAATGCCTTCGCCGCCGCTAAAGAACAGGTTGTCCAGCCGCCCGGCGATGGTTAGCCTGCCGAGGTTCAGCTCGCCGCGATCGCGCGTGGCAAACCAACCCTCGTCATTAACCAGCGGGATCAGTTTGCCATCACGCCAGTAACCTTCTGCCATACTGGCGGCGCGCAGCCAGACTTCATTATCGACGATTCTGATCTCTCTGCCGGGAAGCGGCGCGCCCACATCATCCGAACCATCGGCCTCTTTGGCGCATACCGTAGACGCGAACTCCGTGAGCCCATACCCGCACCAGCAACGAATCCCTTGTTTGCTGGCCTGGTCGGTGAGTTCAACCGGAATCACCGCGCCGCCGAGCAAAACGGCTTTCAGCGTCACCGCCGCCCGATTCGCCAGCAGCCGCCATAGCTGCGTCGGCACCAGCGAAGCATGAGTACACCCTGCCAGCATCTGCTCCAGCGGTTGCTTATCGCGTACCGTCATGCGCGCCCCGGCGAAGAGCCAACGCCACATAATACCCTGCCCGGATACATGAAACAGCGGCAGCGATAGCAGCCAGTCATCCTGAGGGCCAAACGGCATTAGCGAAAGCACCCCCTGCGCGCTGGCAAGATGCGCCTGGCACGTATGTACAGCCGCTTTTGGCAATCCTGTGGAACCCGATGTCAGCGTCATAGAAACCAGACGCTGCGGTTGCCAGGCCACGGCATACGCCGCTGTGCTCTTTTGTATCTGCAACGCGGTTAACCCGGAAAATACGTTTTCGCCTTCCAGTGTCAGCGCAAAACGCAGCGTTAACTTCGGCACCAGCGCCTCCAGCAATGTCTGGGGCAACTTCGGATTGACGGGCAGAACCCGCGCGCCGCACTGCATCAGCGCAAGCCATGCCAACAGAGTGCGCGGCTGATTCCCGGCGCGCAGCAGAACACCGTCGCCCTCGCGTACGCCCTGCGCGGCAAACCCGCCCGCCAGCGCATCAATACGCTCGCAGAGGGCGCGCCAGCTTAGCACTTCATCGTTCAGGCGCAGAGCGGGCGCCTGACTGTGAACCTGACGCCAGTGGCGCCACGGCCAGTCCGTGAATGTCATAACAGTCGTTCCAGCTCATCACGCTTCAGACAAGGCAACGCGCTACCGGGCCAGGGACGAACCTGTTGCGCCTGCATCAGATGCAAGGTATCCAGTCCGGGCAGCGTTCCCGGCGTCAACCAGGCGGCAATCCGCGCCAGTTGCGTCAGGCCGAGGCTGGACTCGATCGAAGAGCTGATGACCGCCGTCAGTCCCAACGCATGGGCGGCAGCGACTTGCTCACGCACTTTATCAAGCGATCCGGTCAGCATAGGTTTGATAACCACAGCCTTGACGCCCTCTTCGGCTTCAAAGGTGAAATCCGCTTCGCGCAGACTTTCGTCCCAGGCAATCGCGATGCCGGTTTCACGGGCAAAGGCGCGGGAATCATCCCGCGTCTTACACGGTTCTTCGAGAAAGGCGATACGAGCGCGGTAGTCCGGATTAACATACTTTGCGAACTGTTGGGCTTTTAGCGGCGTCCAGGCGCGATTCGCATCCAGACGCAGATGCAGATCCGGGATCGCCTCCAGCAGCAAATTAACCACCATGCCGTCACGTACCGCTTCATAGAGACCCACTTTGACCTTAGCGATTTTCTCGCCGGGCATATCGGCAAGCCGCAGCACCAAATCGTCAGGATCGCCAGTGCATAACGGCGCGGCTCGATAGTCCGCCGCCTCCGGCAAGACGCCAGTCAGTTCCGCCAGCGCGCAGCTTGCGCCAAACGCGACCGAAGGCATCTCCGGTAATCCCTCGCTCCCCTGAAGCCAGTCGTTCACCCATGTCAGGAGCGCCGTCTGCGCCTCTTCCCACGTTTCCTGACTGAAGCCCGGCAGCGGGGAGATCTCTCCCCATCCCTCACGCTCGCCGTCACGCAGACAAACATACAGCCCATCGCGAGTTTTTAACCGCCTGTCGCGCAGAACCACCCCCGCGTCCATGGGGATCTGCCAGCGGTATACCTGCGCGCTACGCATTATGGGTTCCGTTTGAATTTGCTGAAGTCAGGCTGACGCTTCTGGTTAAAGGCGTTACGGCCTTCCTGCCCTTCTTCCGTCATGTAGAACAGCATGGTAGCGTTGCCCGCCAGCTCCTGCAGCCCGGCCTGACCGTCACAATCGGCATTCAGCGCGGCTTTCAGGCAACGCAGCGCCATCGGACTGTTTTGCAACATTTCGCGGCACCAGCGCACGGTCTCTTTTTCCAGATCCGCCAGCGGAACAACGGTGTTAACCAGCCCCATGTCCAGCGCCTGTTGCGCATCGTACTGGCGGCACAGGAACCAGATTTCACGCGCTTTCTTCTGACCAACGATACGCGCCATATACGAAGCGCCCCAGCCGCCGTCAAAGGAGCCGACTTTCGGACCGGTCTGGCCGAAGATGGCGTTTTCCGCCGCGATGGTCAGGTCGCACATCATGTGCAGCACATGACCACCGCCGATGGAGTAACCCGCGACCATCGCGACAACCGGTTTTGGACAGGTGCGAATCTGGCGCTGGAAATCCAGCAC
This sequence comes from Salmonella sp. 741265116_PST, assembly GCF_046567715.1. Taxonomy (NCBI): domain Bacteria; kingdom Pseudomonadati; phylum Pseudomonadota; class Gammaproteobacteria; order Enterobacterales; family Enterobacteriaceae; genus Salmonella; species Salmonella sp. 741265116_PST. The sequence continues at coordinate 54,105 of NZ_JBKFPH010000009.1, forward strand.
GTTCAGGTGATGCACGCCGGAGTCATCCTGATAACCGCCGTAATCGCCGCGCACCTTCTGGTCGCCGCCCGCGCAAAATGCTTTATCGCCTTCGCCGGTCAGAATAATCACGCCCACGTTGTCGTCGTAACGGGCATCCGCCAGCGCCTGAATCATCTCTTTGACGGTCAACGGACGAAATGCATTGCGCACCTGCGGACGATTAATGGTGATTTTTGCAATACCGTCGGTGGATTTTTCATAACGAATGTCGGTGTAACCCTCCGAGCAGTCGTGCCATTCTACCGGTGCGTAAAGCATTGTTTCATCAGGATAGATCATAGTGTGTCCTTTAGTCAGAGACGCAGAATCTGAGCCAGACTGTCTACCACGCCAGCGGGGTTTTCCCGATGCGCGTTGTGTCCGGCGTTACGAATAACATGGCATGTCGCCGCCACTTCCTGCGCCAGGGCGCGGAATTTGCTGTCGCGTTCGCCACATAAATAATAAAACGGAAATGCCAGCGCGTTGAGCGCCTCGCGTAAATCCGGCTGGGCGGCAAGCGATGTCGCCTCCAGCATCGCAGCCAGCGTTTCGCCGTTATTCTGGCTACGCAGCACCGTCAGCGCCTGCCTTTGCTGCGCCGTCAGCGAGGCGAACACCGGCTGCTGATACCAGTCGTGAAAAACCTCAGTCAGGGGTTCACGACGAAAACGCTCTGCCCAGCGCCCGTCGGACAATCGTCTTTCAGCGCGCGCCTGTTCATTTTGCAGCCCCGGATGACCGCCTTCGACCACCAGGCCGCACAGGCCTGGTATTCCCTGGCAGGCTGCCATCATCGCCACCCGGCCGCCAAGAGAGTATCCCACCAACCAAAACTTTAGTATGTTGTAACTAATTAACGTAGCGCGCAGTAATCTGATGACATCGGCAAATCCGCCGACCGGAATAGCCGCAGATCCGCCATGTCCCGGTAAGTCAATATAGAGCCGCGAACAGCCGTGAAACTGTTCGCCAACCGGCTGCCATTCACGGCAATCGCCAGAAAAACCGTGCAGGAAAACCAGCGAGGGCGCCCCAGGCTGTCCGGGCATGTGCTGCGCGTGCAACATCATAGATGGCTTACCTGAGCCAAAAGTTGCTGCAACGTCTGCGCGCCGTCCGTATCGTTTACCACCAGCTCAATCACCGTCGTCGCCGGGGTTCGCCACGCGCCAGCCAGCGCAGACTCCAGTTCTTCCCAGTTTTCCGGGCGATGATAGCGCAGGTTAAACATGGCGGCCGCATGGTCAAAATGGACGTTTTGCGGCATCAAATAAAAGCGCTCACGCTTGCTTTGCGGCGTCGGCAGCAGGGAAAAGATCTGCCCGCCGTTATTGTTGACCACAATCAACACAAACGGCGCGGATACCTGACGTAGTAATGCCAGCGCGTTAAGGTCGTACAGCGCGGATAAATCGCCGACGATAGCCAGCGTCGATTTGGCGCTGGCGCGCTGCACGCCCGCCGCTGTGGAAAGCAGGCCGTCAATGCCGCTCGCTCCGCGATTGCTGTATACCGGATAGCCGGCCGGCAACTGTGACAGCGCGTCGATCAGACGCACCACCAGACTATTGCCCACGAACAATTGCCCCTGCTCCGGCAAATAATCGCGGATACGGTGCGCCAGCTGCGCTTCGCCAAAGGTGTCTCGCTGCGCGACCACCCGTTGCCACGCCAGTTCCGCCAGACGCGGGATCTCTACACACCACGGTTTACGTTTTTCCGCCGGATGCAGTTCCAGCCAGTCGGCGATTTTCGCTACCAGTCTGCGTCCACGATGGTGCGCCGGGTCCAGACGACCTTCAATATTGTCGATTACCCAATACTCTTCCGGCTCGCAGGTTGCCTGCCATTGCAGTAAGCGTTTTCCGGTAAGGCTACTGCCAAGCTGGACGACAATCTGCGCCTGCTGCAGTTCGGTCACCGCTTTGGCGTTGCCGAGCCACAGGTCGGCGCACGGCAGCGGCTGCCCGGTTTGCGACAATACGTCGCCAATTAATGGCCATCCCAGAGTTTGCGCCCACTGCGCCACTTTTTTGCCTTCTTCCGCGCTCATACGCCCGGCGACGACGACGCCGCGTTTTTGTCGCCAAAAGAACCAGTCGCGCTGTTTGTCGCTTTCCAGTCGACGCGCTTCGCGCAGCCAGGGTTTTTCATCCTGCCACCAGTCGCCGAGACGCTGCTGCCAGACCAGACCGGTGTCATTCATATCGCCATACAGCGGTTCGGCAAAAGGACAGTTAATGTGCAGCGCGCCCGCATGAAGCATGGCGAGCGCATTGTCGATGGTCGACACCAGCCAGCGCGCCGGAATATCCTGCGTGGGACGCGGCAACGACAGCGTTTGGGAGGGGTGTGAGGCAAACATCCCCGCCTGACGGATCGCCTGGTTGGCGCCGCAGTCAATCAGCTCCGGCGGGCGATCGGCGGTAAGTAAAATGAGCTTCTCGCCCGTCAGACCCGCCTCAATCAGCGCCGGATAAAGGTTCGCCACGGCGGTACCTGAAGTGACAATAACGGCAACCGGCTGTTGGCTGACTTTCGCCAGCCCTAACGCCAGATGACCAAGCCCACGCTCATCAAAGTGCGTATGGTGAATAAAAGCAGGATTCTCTGCCGCCGCCAACGTGAGCGGCGTGGAACGGGAACCAGGGGCGATACAAACATGCCTGACGCCATGACGGGTTAAGGCTTCCAGGATGACCGCCGCCCAGCGCCGGTTAAATGCACTTACTGACATGAGTTTGTCCGGTATCAATCATTGGGACTAAGTATAAAGAGCTGCAAAAATGGATTATTGATATGGGTCGGGAATATGTGACTCATTACACATCCATCTGCAATAAGGTACGTAACCCGGCCGCTTTATTATCTATTTCCTGCCATTCCTGTTCCGGATCGGAGCCGCGGACGATTCCCGCGCCGGCATACAATCGCACCACATTGGCCGTCACTTTGGCTGAACGTAACGTCACGCAAAACTCACTTTGCCGCGTGGAGAGATAGCCTGCCGACCCGGCATACCATTCACGTTCGAACGGCTCATGTTGTTCTATAAAACAACGCGCGGGTTCACGAGGGATCCCGGCGACCGCCGCGGTAGGCTGTAACTGGTGCAGGCAGAGCGTGTCGTCCGCCTGATTAAGCGCCGTCCAGATACAGCGGCGCAAATGCTGTACCTTGCGCAGTCTGAGCACCTGCGGCGGCAGCACATCCAGCGAGTGGGTGCAATTTTGCAGTCGCTGGCAGATGTCTTCGACAACCAGCATATTTTCTCGCTGGTTTTTATCGTCTTTCATTAACCATTCGCCAAGCTGCCAGGCTTTATGGTTATCCGGATGGTTCGCCACCGTCCCGGCCAGCGCTTCGGTACGCAGCGCCGTTTCACGCCGCCGCCAGAGCCGCTCCGGCGATGAGCCCAGAAAGGCGGTATCGGCGGAAAAAGCCATAAAAAAGTGGTAGCAGTTGAGATTTAAACGACGACTGGACGCCATCATCGCGGCGGCATTGACCGGACGGGAGAATTGTAAGTCGGTGGCCCGCGCCAGCACAACTTTATCAAACGCCTCTTGCGCAATGGTGTGGGTGGCCTGCTGAATTAGCTTCACCCAACCGTCTTTGTCCGGCCAGTGCTGTTCGCTCGTGAGCGAAAGGCGCAGCGCCGGAACAGGCTTAATACCGACCAGAGAAGCGAGAAACGCTTTCGCCTGGCGCGCATCATCGCGTAGCGAAACGTCACTGTGCAGATGTAAGCGTAAGGTCGCCGTACCCCCGCTACGTCGCCACTCCAGCCGCGGCAGCAATAAGTAGCCCTCTTTCGGCTCGAACGCATTCAGCCCCCAAATACGCAGGTCAGGCTGCGCGTGCTGACGTAAAAACCGTTGCGCCAGATCGAGCGATGAAAAAACGGTGATTGCCCCGAGAACGGCAGCTTCTTCGTCGCCATTACGCTGTTGCCAGTAGAATTGCGGAAAGGATGACTGGCTGGCCAGCCAGCTCAATGCATCGAAGGCATCGTTTAAAGGGAAAGGCGCATCGAAAACGCAAAGCCCTGGCGTCGCCGGTATCTCTTGCGATAGCTGACGCGTCAGATTTTCCAGCGCAGTAGTAATAGAATGCACGCGGCCCCTCCCTGTTAAAAACCCCACATTATACGGGGTACTGCCCTAAAAAAGCAGTACCTCATTTAGGGAGGGTTGCAATTCTGTTCAGTGGGAGGGATTTAGCGCCGCGCCAACAGCAGCCCAAGTACCAGTCCTACCGCCGCGCCTACGCCAATACCCTGCCAGGGTTTTTCATGAACGTAGTCATCCGCTTTATAAACGGCCTGCTTTGCCCGGTAATAATAGCTATCCGACGCATGGCTTACGCGGTTTTTCACCTCTTCCAGCGCTTGTTCCGCGCGGGCTTTCAGCTCAATGTATTTTTGATCGGCGGGATCGCCTGAGGAACGTAAAATCTCTTCCAGCGTTTCGCTGAGCAAAGTCAGATCATCATCAACACGTGATTCACCAAATTGATATGACATTCTCATTCTCCGTTGTGTTAACACCTGCTCCTAACTATAGTCAACGGTTTCGGTTTATGCCTGATGAACCTCCCGCGCCATTCCCCGGTGCGGAATGCCGTCTTCATCATAAACATCGGTGACAGGAATAAAACCGAACTGCGCATAAAAAGGTTGCAGATGCGCCTGCGCCCCCAGATATAGCGGCTTATCCGGCCAGTGCCGCCCACAAGATTCCAGCGTTTTCGCCATTAATTGCTGGCCCAGTTTCGCCCCTCGCCAGGCATCGCTGACGATCACCCGGCCAATGACAACCGGGTCTGATTCGTTATCGCTTTTCAGAATCCTCGCATACGCCACCAGCTCATCCTGATGCCAGCCCAGAATATGCCGATTGTCGCCGACTAAATCATCGCCATCCACATCCAGGTAAGGACAGCGCTGTTCTACCACAAAGACCGCACAGCGCAATTTGAGTAACGCGTAAAGTTGAGGAACGGTAAGTTCGCTATGGTGGAGATCCTGCCAGTCAATCATGATGCGCTCCTGTGTTGTGGTAATCTTGGGTTAAACGATAACCAAACGTGTATGGACAAGATGGAATTAATTTTTTTAGGTACGTCCGCAGGCGTTCCCACGCGCTCACGCAATGTAACGGCAATTTTATTACATCTGCAACATCCAACGCAGCCGGGAGTATGGCTTTTTGATTGCGGCGAAGGGACACAGCATCAAATGCTTAATACCGCGTTTCATCCCGGTAAGCTTGAGCGCATTTTTATCAGCCATCTTCACGGAGATCATCTGTTTGGCCTGCCGGGTCTGCTATGCAGCCGGTCGATGGCGGGGAATCCCCATCCGCTAACCGTATACGGACCTCAAGGCGTGCGTGAGTTTATTGCAACCACACTGCGCCTTAGCGGTTCATGGACCGATTTTCCGTTGCAAATTGAAGAAATTAGCGCAGGCGATATTCTTGACGATGGTCTGCGTAAAGTGACCGCGTTCAGGCTGGAGCATCCACTGGAGTGCTACGGATATCGCGTTGTTGAACATGACAAGCCTGGCGCGCTGAATGCCAGGGCGTTAAAAGCCGCAGGCGTTACGCCCGGCCCGCTGTTTCAGGCGTTGAAGGCAGGAAAAACCGTCACGCTTGCCGATGGAAGGCAGATCAATGGCGCCGACTACCTTGCTCCCGCCGTGGCCGGGAAATCAGTGGCGATTTTCGGCGATACCGCGCCCTGCGAGGCCGCCCTCGCGCTGGCGCAAGGTGTGGATGTGATGGTCCATGAAACCACGCTGGATACGTCAATGGAGGAGAAAGCCAACGCTCGCGGACACAGCTCCACCCGTCAAACCGCGACGCTGGCGCGGGAAGCTGCCGTCGGTCGGCTGATCATGACCCATATTAGCTCACGCTATGACGATAAAGGCTGTCAGCGCTTACTGGCGGAATGCCGCGCTATTTTCCCGGCGACGGAACTGGCTTACGATTTTTCTATTTTCCCGGTTTAGCGCTCCATTTTTTGTCCTCATTGCCGATAACACTAAAAAAGGCAGGCTTTCATAATGAGGTGAGGATGGACAATTTTCAGAAAGATATTGATGACAGGGCCAATTTAACCCTGTCCAACCGTTTTGAACTGCTGTTATTCCGTCTTGGTACATCGCTGCATGAACAGAAGTCAGAGCTGTTCGGCATCAATGTATTTAAGCTGCGCGAAATCGTACCAATGCCCGCCTTTACGCGCCCGGCAGGCATGAAAGCGCCGCTATTGGGCATGGTCAATATTCGGGATCAGGTCATTCCGGTGATTGATTTGCCAGCGGTAGCGGGCTGCAAGCCGGAAACCGGGCTGAATATTTTGCTGATCACCGAATATGCGCGCAGCGTACAGGCATTTGCCGTCGAGTCGGTGGAAAATATTATGCGTCTTGACTGGAAGCAGGTACATACCGCCGAGAAAGCCGTCAACGGACGTTATATTACCAGTATTGCCTGCCTGGACGAGGACAAAGAAACCAATAATCTGGCGCTGGTGCTTGATGTCGAACAGATCCTTTATGATATTGTCCCCTCCAGCCACGATCTGCGCGCCACCAATCTGAAGACCAATAAATTTTATATTACCCCTGGCGCGGTAGCCATTGTGGCGGAAGACTCCAAAGTCGCCCGCGCGATGCTGGAAAAAGGGCTGAACGCGATGGGAATTCCGCACCAGATGCATGTAACCGGCAAGGATGCATGGGAGAGAATCCAGCAACTGGCGCAGGAAGCGGAGGCCGAAGGTAAGCCAATTAGCGAGAAAATCGCGCTGGTCCTGACAGATCTTGAGATGCCGGAGATGGATGGCTTTACGTTAACACGTAAAATTAAAACCGATGAACGGCTGAAAAAGATCCCGGTCGTTATTCACTCTTCCCTTTCCGGCAGCGCCAACGAAGATCATGTGCGTAAGGTGAAGGCCGACGGCTACGTCGCCAAGTTTGAAATCAATGAACTCTCTTCAGTGATACAGGAAGTGATGGAGCGCGCGGCGCAAAACATCAGCGGCCCGTTGGTAAGCCGGCAGTTGCTAAGTTAAATTCTGGTCGCTGAGACCTTACCTGCCGGATGGCGGCGCAAGCGCCTTATCCGGCCTACAATCCATAGTTATTTCAACGCATTACATCAGATAATAAAAAACCCGCTTCGTGAAGCGGGTTTTTCGTTTTTACTTATTGCTTACATCAACGGCGTCGCTAACTGTACAAGGCTAATCAGCGGCTGCGGCCAGACGCCCAGTACCAACACCAGCAACGCGGAGATCAGCACCACGATACCGCCTGCGCTGTACTGCCAGTTTGTCGGCGCATCGCGTCCCGGTTGCTGCGGCGCGTGCAGGTAGAGACTCACCGCAACACGCAGGTAGTAGTACAAACCAATCGCGGAACCCACCACCACGGCGGCGACCAGCCACCACAGGCTGGCCTGAACGCCGACCGCCAGCACGTAGAATTTGCCGATAAAGCCCAGCGTCATCGGGATACCTGCCAGCGACAGCATCATCACCGTCATCACCGCGGCAAGAACCGGACGGTGCCAGAACAGACCACGGTAAGAGTACAGAGAATCCGCATCCGGGCCGCGGAACGGGCTGGACATCAGGCTGACCACGCCAAACGCGCCGAGGCTGCTGAACAGATAACCGGCCAGGTAAACGCCAACCGCTTCCATCGACATCTCGCCGCTCTGCAGGGCAATCAGCGCCACCAGCAGATAGCCGAGGTGAGAGATAGAAGAGTAACCGAGCAGACGTTTGATGTTGGTCTGGCTCAGCGCCATCAGGTTACCGAAGATGATAGAGGCAAAGGCGATAATGCCCAGCACCACGCGTACCGCTTCGCTGTCGCCTACCGGCGCATAGAGGAACAGACGCATCACCACGCCGAAGATAGCAATTTTGCTCGCCGTCGCCAGGAAGGTGGAAACCGGCGCAGGCGCGCCCTGGTAAACGTCTGGCGTCCACAGGTGGAACGGCACCAGAGAGAGTTTAAAGCCCAGACCAACAATCATCAGGCCAAAGCCCGCCAGCAGCAACGGCTCGTGCAGCATACCATCGCCGAGGCTCTTACCGAGCGCTTCGAAAGACAGGTTGCCGGACTGCGCATAGACCAGCGCCATCCCGAACAGCAGGAAAGACGAGGCGGCGGCGGAGAGGATGGTGTATTTGATACTGGCTTCCAGCGAGCGTTTCTGGCGGAAAGCATAACCAATCAGGCCGAACAGCGGCAGCGAGATCAGTTCAATACCAAGGAACAGCGCCGCCAGATGGTTAGCGTTCGCCAGCAGAATTCCGCCCAGGCTGGCGATTAACACCAGCAGGTAGAACTCTTCCTGGTTATCGTTATAGCCTTCCAGCCACGGGTAGGCAAAGGTGCAGGTGGCGAGGCTCGCCAGCAGCACCAGCCCGGTGTAGAGCATCGCAAAGCCGTCAACGCGCATCAGCGGCGTGACGTCCATTGCCCCGGCCTGGCCGACAAACCAAAGCGAAACCAGAGCAGCGTTAAGCCCAATGACCGACAGCGTGGCATTGAGGAAGTGATTGCGTCGCCACGCAATGGAGAGCATCACAACCACCACCGTCAAGCCGACGATCAGCAGCGGTAGCAGCGCAATCAGGTGTTGTGGAGTTATTGTCATGGCGATTTACGGCCTTGTAGTAGTAACGGAATTAACAAACCACTGCTGGATGTTGCTCATCGCAGAATGCGAGGTATCCAGAATCGGCTGCGGATAGAAGCCAAGCAGTACCAGAAGCACCACCAGCAACAGAATGATAAACAGCTCGCGCAGCGACATCCCTGGCAGTTCCTGGCTGGCAATCTGGCTCTTCGCTTTACCAAAGTAAGCGCGATGCAGCATCGCCAGCGAGTATACAGAGGCGAATACCAACCCAAAGGTGGAGATCACGGTAATCACCGGCACCACCTGGTAGCTGCCGAACAGAATCATAAATTCGCCGACAAAGTTACCGGTGCCCGGCATCCCGAGCGTCGCCACCGCAAAGAACATGGAGAGCGCAGGCAACCACTTCATCTTGCCCCACAGGCCGCCCATCATACGCATGTCACGCGTATGCAGACGTTCGTACAACTGGCCACACAGAATGAACAGACCGGCTGCGGACAAACCGTGCGCAATCATCTGAATCACCGCGCCCTGGTACGCCAGTTGGCTGCCGGTGTAGATAGCGATCAGCACGAAGCCCATGTGGGAAACGGAGGTATAAGCAATCAGACGCTTGATGTCGTATTGGGTAAAGGCCATCCACGCGCCGTAGAAAATGCCGATAACGCCAAGCCACATAGCGATCGGCGCAAACTCCGCCGACGCGTTCGGGAACAATGGCAGGGAGAAACGCAGCAGACCGTAAGCGGCGGTTTTCAGCAAGATACCGGCCAGGTCGACGGAACCGGCGGTCGGCGCCTGGGAGTGCGCATCCGGCAGCCAGCCATGCAGCGGAACCACCGGCATTTTCACCGCGAAGGCAATGAAGAAGCCCAGCATCAGCAGATATTCCACTCCGTGGGACATCGGCGTATTCAGCAGCTCTTCATAGTTGAAGGTCCACACGCCGGTCGCGTTGTAATGCACAAAGACCAGCGCCAGGATGGCAATCAACATCACCAGACCACTCGCCTGGGTATAAATGAAGAACTTGGTTGCCGCCGTGATACGCGTTTTCCCGTCAGAAGCTTTATGCCCCCACAGCGCTATCAGGAAGTACATCGGCACCAGCATCATTTCCCAGAAGAAGAAGAACAGGAACATGTCGATAGCCAGGAACACGCCGATAACGCCGCCTAAGATCCACATCAGGTTCAGGTGGAAGAAGCCCTGATATTTTTCGATTTCTCGCCAGGAGCAAAGCACCGCCAGAACGCCGAGCAGGCCGGTCAGCACCACCATTAGCAGCGACAGTCCGTCGAGCGCCAGATGGATAGAGATGCCAAAACGCGGGATCCACGGCAGGACAAATTCAGATTGCCACTGCGGAATACCGGCGGATTGCGTCAGTGAGTAGCCGCCCTGCAACCACAATTGCAGACCGAGCGCCAGCGTCAGCCCCATGGTAATCAGCGCTATCCAGCGCGGCACCTTCACGCCAAAGCGTTCGGTCTGCCAGCACAGAAAGCCGCCGATAAAGGGGATTAATATCAACCAGGGTAATAACATAGCTAAGTATGTCCCTTATATTTACTCCTGCTCAGGCTATCTCACTCGTCAGCCCAAATCCTGCCAGTGCTCACACAAAACGCAGCGCGTTTTGAACGTCCGTAAGGACGGCCCCGTAGGGGTGAGCTTCGCGAATCATCCTCACGTACTTCAGTACGCTCCGGTTGCTGTGCGCTGGCGGTATCCGGTCTGACTTCGCCGATGACGCCTGTACTTCAGGAACAGATTTTCAACGAATTCTAAAAATTATTTTTGGGTTTGTAGGCCGGATAAGCACTGCGCCATCCGGCAGTCGTTCATCCAGCCAACAAACTCAACGCAGTGCCATCAACAGTGCCAGCACAACGACAGCGCCAATGCTCATTGATGCCACATACCAGCGCAAATAACCGTTCTCGCTCAGTACCAGGCCTTTGCCTGCAAAACGGGAAAGGATAGCCGGAATGTTCATCAACGCATTAAGCGGGTCGCGCTTCAGCAGCCAGGCGATACCGAGGAATGGCTTGACGAATACTTTGTCGTACAGCCAGTCAAAACCCCAGGCGTTATACCACCAGGTCCCCAGCAGACGGCCCGGCGCGCTGTTGGCGATCGACGTCACCAGCGTGCGTTTACCCAGCCACAGCCATGCGGCAATCAGGATGCCGGCAATCGCCACTACGCCAGAGGTAATTTCCAGGGTCAACACACGACCATGCGCCAGTTCAGTTGTCTGCGGCAGCACCCCCTGCAATGGCGGCACAATCAGCGCGCCAACAAAGGTAGACAGGATCATCAGGACAATCAGCGGCAGATGGTGGGTAATCCCCTTCCCGGCATGAGCATGAATTTGTTCTTTACCGTGGAATACGATGAAAATCATCCGGAAGGTGTACAGCGAGGTCATGAACGCGCCGACCAGACCCGCCACCATCAGATTGATATGACCGTTCGCCATCGCGCCAGCCAGGATCTCATCCTTACTGAAGAAGCCTGCAGTGACCAGCGGCAGCGCCGACAGCGCCGCGCCCCCCACCAGGAAGCAGGCATACACCAGTGGAATCGACTTACGCAGACCGCCCATCTTAAAGATGTTCTGTTCGTGATGGCAGGCCAGAATTACCGAGCCGGACGCCAGGAACAGCAGCGCTTTAAAGAAGGCGTGCGTCATCAGGTGGAAAATTGCCGCATCCCACGCCTGTACGCCCAGCGCCAGGAACATGTAGCCAATCTGGCTCATGGTGGAATAGGCCAGCACGCGTTTGATGTCGGTCTGCACCAGCGCGGCGAAACCTGCCATGACCAGCGTAATCGCCCCGATAATGCCCACCAGATGCAGAATCTCCGGGGTCATCAGGAACAAACCATGGGTACGAGCGATCAGGTAGACACCGGCGGTCACCATGGTAGCGGCGTGGATCAGCGCGGAGACCGGCGTCGGGCCGGCCATCGCGTCGGCAAGCCAGGTCTGCAACGGCAGCTGCGCAGATTTACCGACCGCGCCGCCCAGCAGCATCAGCGTCGCCCACATCAGCATGTTGTTGCCGTCAGCAAAGTGCGCTGGCGCCAGCTCGACCATTTCGCGGAAGTTCAGCGTGCCCAGTTCGTTGTAGAGGATGAACAGCGCGAAGGCGAGGAATACGTCACCGACACGGGTCACCACGAAGGCTTTCATTGCCGCCGCGCCATTCTTCGGATCGCTGTAATAGAAGCCGATCAACAGATAAGAGCACAGGCCCACGCCTTCCCAGCCGAGGTACATCAACAGCAGGTTATCGGACAGCACCAGAACAACCATGCTGGCGATAAACAGGTTGGTATAAGCGAAGAAGCGGGAGTAGCCCTCTTCCCCACGCATGTACCAGGACGCGAACATGTGGATCAGGAAGCCGACGCCGGTGACCACTGAGAGCATGGTCAGCGACAGGCCGTCCAGCACCAGGTTAAAACCGATGTTGAAGTTACCGACCGACATCCACGTCCACAGCGGCTGGCTGAACGCCTGTTTGCCGTTGGCGAAGAAATCCATCCCGACAAACGCTGTCACCAACGCCGCCAGACCAACGGAGCCCACGCCAATGGTCGCGGAGAGATTTTCCGACCAGCGTCCGCGAGAGAACGCCAGCAGTACAAAGCCAATCAATGGCAGAATAATGGTTAAGGCAAGCATGTTCATCCACGCATCTCACTTACTGAATCGATGTTCAGGTTCTGGCGACGGCGATGGAGTTGCAGCAACAGCGCAAGTCCAATACTCGCTTCCGCAGCCGCAAGGCTGATGGCGAGAATGTACATCACCTGACCATCGGTCTGGCCCCAGTAGCTCCCGGCGACCACAAAGGCCAGCGCGGAGGCGTTAATCATGATTTCCAGCCCGATCAGCATAAACAGCAGATTGCGGCGGATAACCAGACCGGTTAAACCCAGGACGAATAAAATCGCAGCGAGGATCAGTCCATGTGTTAAGGGGATCATGCGCGCTCCTCCGTTTTTCTTTTCGCGCGGTCATCGGCGCGGTTGCTTAGCACTTCACCCGCACGCTCTTCACGACCGACGTGGAACGCCACCACCAGGCCTGCCAGCAGCAGCATAGACGCCAGTTCGACCGCCAGAACATAAGGCCCGAACAGCGTAATGCCCACCGCTTTCGCGCTAATCGGCGTGCCGTCGATGCCCTGGTCGTTAACGCCCAGAATGGCGTACACAATGACCGCCAGCATAATGGCCGACAAAACCGCCGGACCAATCCACACCTGCGGCTTCAGCCACTGGCGTTCCTGTTCGATTTCGCTGCCGCCGAGGTTGAGCATCATCACCACGAACACAAACAGCACCATGATGGCGCCTGCGTAGACGATAATTTCCAGCGCACCGGCAAAATAAGCGCCCAGCGAAAAGAACACCCCGGAAATCGCCAGTAGCGATATCACCAGATACAACAGCGCGTGTACCGGATTGGTATGGGTGATCACTCGCAGGGTCGCGAGGATGGCTATCAGGCCACAGATATAAAAAGCGAATTCCATTGCCCTCTCCTTACGGTAACAGGCTCTTGACGTCGATAGGCTTGGCTTCGTTCTCTGCTTCGCCTTTATCTTTGCCGTCGATTGCCATACCCGCCATCCGGTAGAAGTTATATTCCGGGTATTTGCCCGGACCGGAAATCAGCAGATCCTCTTTTTCGTACACCAGATCCTGACGTTTGTATTCGCCCAGTTCGAAGTCCGGGGTCAACTGAATCGCCGTGGTCGGGCACGCTTCTTCGCACAGGCCGCAGAAGATGCAGCGTGAGAAGTTAATGCGGAAAAATTCCGGATACCAGCGGCCATCTTTGGTCTCCGCTTTTTGCAGAGAGATACAGCCTACCGGACAGGCTACCGCACACAGGTTACAGGCAACGCAGCGCTCTTCACCGTCCGGGTCGCGCGTGAGCACGATACGGCCACGGTAACGGGGCGGTAAATAGACCGGCTCTTCCGGATACATCCGCGTTTCGCGTTTGGCGAACGCATGCAGGCCGATCATCCAGATACTACGTACCTGAGTGCCGAAACCTACTAATAATTCTTTTAAGGTCATGGTCTTTGTGTCCCTTATTGCGCCTGCCACAGAATGACAGCCGCCGTTACCAGCAAGTTGATGAGCGTCAGCGGCAGGCAAACTTTCCAGCCGAAGGACATTACCTGGTCATAACGCGGACGCGGTAACGACGCACGAATCAAAATGAACATCATCATGAAGAACGCGGTTTTCAGCGCGAACCAGACGAATGGCGGTAAGAACGGGCCATGCCAGCCACCGAAGAACAACGTTACCATCAGCGCGGAAACGGTGACGATGCCGATGTACTCCCCCACAAAGAACAGACCGAATTTCATACCGGAATATTCGATGTGGTAACCGTCCGCCAGTTCCTGCTCGGCTTCCGGCTGGTCAAACGGGTGACGGTGACAGACCGCTACGCCCGCGATGGCGAAAGTAACAAACCCAAAGAATTGCGGAATCACGTTCCACAGATGCGCCTGGTTATTGACGATATCGGTCATATTAAATGAACCGGCCTGCGCCACCACGCCCATCAGGGAAAGACCAAGAAACACTTCGTAGCTCACCGTCTGGGCAGACGCGCGCATCGCACCCAGCAGCGAGTATTTGTTGTTGCTCGACCAACCGGCGAACAGCACCGCGTAAACCGCCAGACCGGCCATCATCAGGAAGAACAGAATCCCGATGTTTAAATCGGCCACCACCCAATTAGGGCTAACCGGCACAATGGCGAAGGAGAGCAGCAGCGAAGTAAACGCGATCATCGGCGCCAGGGTAAAGATGACGCGATCCGAGAATTTCGGGATCCAGTCTTCTTTAAAGAACATCTTGATCATGTCCGCGACCAGCTGGAGCGAGCCGCCCCAGCCAACGCGGTTTGGTCCATAACGGTTCTGGAACAGACCCAGCAGACGACGTTCGCCAAAGCTCATGAAGGCCCCGCAGGTGACGACCACCAGCAGAATCACCACCGCTTTGAGAATGCTCAGCAGGATCTCAATCAGATCCGGTGTAATCCAACTCATTGTTGCGCCTCCCGCAGATCCTCAAGACGCGCGCCAGCCAGAACCGGCGCGATGCCAGGCATACCCATCGGCAGCCCTACCTGCCCTGCCGCTAACCCTTCAGAGATTTCAACCGGCAGCGTCACCGTATTGCCATCGTAGCTAAAGGAGACGCGCGTCCCGGCATTGACGCCCAACTTCGCGGCATCCGCCGGGTTAAGTTTGATATACGGCTGCGGCATACGGCTCTGGAAGACCGGAGAACGCTGAGACAATTCGTCGCTGCCAAACAGGTGGTAATACGGCGCAATACGCCACTGACCGTCCTGCGCCTGGAAGCTTGCCGGCACGGTAGTGAAATAATCCAGACCGCCCTCAGTCGCTTCAATCAAACGCACGCCCGGATCGCCGTGACGCAGTTTGCCGCCCACTTCATCCTGGAATTTGTTCCACGCCTGCGGGGAGTTCCAGCCCGGCGCCCAGGCGAACGGAATTTCAGATCGCGGGGCAGTCGGTTGGTTATTCCCTTCCATTGAGAAGGCGAACATGGTGTCTTTATCCTGCGGCTGACGTGGTTCATGCACGCTGATATTGGCGCGCATCGCCGTACGACCGCTGTAACGATGCGGTTCGCGCGCCAGCTTCTGCCCACGAATGCGGAAGGTCGCATCCGGCGCGGCGTCTTTAATGCCGGCAAATTGCGGCATGGCGGCAATGACCGCGTCGATCACATGGTCAAGCTGTGTCCAGTCCACTTCGCGGTTTTCGACGGTGCTGTGCAGCGAATGCAGCCAGCGCCAGCTTTCCAGCATAATCGTCTTGTTATCGTAGTAGGCCGGGTCATAAACCTGGAAGAAGCGCTGCGCGCGGCCTTCGTTGTTGATGACCGTACCATCGCTTTCGGCGAAGCTTGCCGCGGAAAGCACCAGATGCGCGTTTTCCATAATCGCCGTGCGCTGATGGTCAACCACCATCACCAGCGGCGCTTTGGCGAGCGCAGCGTTCACGCGCGTAGCGCTTGCATGACGGTGGAGATCGTTTTCCAGCACCACCACCGCGTCCGCACTGCCGGTTTCCAGCTCGCCCAACGCATCATCAAGCGAACCGCCGCCCATCATACCCAGCCCCATGCTGTTCACGGAGCGGGCAATCATAGTAATACCGACGTCGGCGCCACGGCCTTTCAGCGCTTTCGCCACGTTGGCGGCCGCCTGAATCACCTCACTGCTACCGGCGTTAGTGCCGGAGATAATCAGCGGTTTTTTCGCGCCGGCCAACGCCTGCACAATGACATCAATTTTGTTTTGTAAGTCGCTGTCGATACCGTCAACCGCAGGCGCTGTATTGTCCAGCGCATGGGCAATCGCAAAGCCCAGGCGCGCCTGATCTTCCACCGGCGCGCGATAGGTCCAGGCGGCGATATCATCCAGACGGGTGTCGTCCACGTTGGTCACGAACAGCGGATGTTTGGCACGCTGGCCGATGTTAAGGATGGCCGCAATCTGCCAGTCGGCCACTTTCTGCGCCGCCGCCATTTCACGCGCTTTACCTTTCACCGCCTGGCGTACCGCCAGCGCAACGCGCGCGCCGGTCTGAGTAACGTCTTCGCCCAATACCAGTACCGCGTCATAAGATTCGATCTCCCGCAGCGCCGGGGTGTAAATTCCGCCTTCACGCAGCACTTTCAGCGCCAGTTGCAGACGTTCCTGCTCGCCGCGCGCGATACCGGTGTAGAAGTTTTCCGCACCAACCAGCTCACGCAGCGCAAAGTTGCTCTCAATGCTGGCGCGTGGCGAACCGATACCAATAACCTTCTTCGACTGGCGCAGAATATCCGCCGCGCCCTGCATCGCCTGCTCGGCGTTGAGAGTAATAAAGTCATCGCCGCGGCGCTGAACCGGCTGACGCGGACGGTCTTTCAGGTTCACATAGCCATAGCCGAAACGACCGCGGTCGCAGAGGAAGTAGTGGTTAACGGTACCGTTGTAACGGTTTTCGATACGGCGCAATTCGCCATAGCGCTCGCCCGGGCTGATGTTACAGCCGATGGAACACTGCTGGCAGATGCTCGGTGCAAACTGCATGTCCCATTTACGGTTGTAGCGCTCGGAGTGCGTTTTATCGGTGAAGACGCCGGTCGGACAAATCTCGACCAGGTTACCGGAGAATTCGCTTTCCAGGGTGCCGTCTTCCGGACGCCCGAAGTAGACGTTGTCATGCGCGCCATAGACGCCCAGATCGGTGCCGTCGGCATAATCTTTGTAGTAACGCACACAACGGTAGCAGGCGATGCAGCGGTTCATTTCGTGAGAGATGAACGGCCCCAGATCCTGGTTGCGGTGGGTACGTTTGGTGAAACGGTAGCGACGGAAACTGTGACCCGTCATCACGGTCATATCCTGAAGATGGCAGTTACCGCCCTCTTCACAGACTGGACAGTCGTGCGGGTGGTTAGTCATCAGCCACTCCACCACGCTTTCACGGAACTGTTTCGCTTCTTCGTCGTCAATAGAGATAAAGGTACCGTCGGTGGCTGGCGTCATACAGGACATCACCAGGCGACCACGCGTATCTTCCGCGTTTTGGTATTGCTTCACCGCACACTGGCGGCAAGCACCGACGCTTCCCAGCGCCGGGTGCCAGCAAAAATACGGAATATCAAGGCCGAGGGACAGACATGCCTGTAGCAGGTTGTCCGCGCCGTTGACCTCGTATTCTTTGCCGTCTACATGAATCGTAGCCATTAGCATGCTTCCAAATTAAAAATCGTTAACTCACCAGCGCTCTTTGAGCAGGTTCGGCTGAATACCATTGATTAAATGGGTATTACTGAACGGCTGCTTGATGCCAGCTTCGAATTCTTCGCGGAAATACTTAATTGCGCTTTGCAGTGGCTCAACCGCGCCCGGCGCATGCGCGCAGAAGGTTTTACCCGGTCCGAGGAAACGACACAGTTGCTCAAGTGTCTCGATATCCCCCGGTTGGCCTTCGCCACGCTCCAGCGCGCGCAGAATTTTCACGCTCCACGGCAACCCGTCGCGGCATGGCGTACACCAGCCGCAGGATTCGCGGGCAAAGAACTCTTCCAGGTTACGCACCAGCGACACCATGCCGATTTCGTGGTCTACCGCCATCGCCAGCGCGGTGCCCAGACGGCTGCCTGCTTTACCGATGCTTTCGAACTCCATCGGCAGGTCAAGATGCGCCTCGGTCAGGAAGTCGGTTCCCGCCCCGCCCGGCTGCCAGGCTTTGAATTTCAGGCCATCGCGCATACCGCCCGCGTAGTCTTCGAGGATCTCGCGCGCGGTGGTGCCGAACGGTAATTCCCACAGGCCCGGATTCTTCACGCGGCCTGAGAAGCCCATCAGCTTGGTACCCGCATCTTTGCTTTTCGAAATGTTCTGGTACCACTCCACGCCGTTGGCGAGGATTGCCGGGACGTTGCACAACGTTTCGACGTTATTCACACAGGTCGGCTTGCCCCATACGCCGGAGGTCGCCGGGAAGGGCGGCTTGGAGCGCGGGTTCGCGCGGCGGCCTTCGAGGGAGTTAATCAGCGCCGTTTCTTCACCACAGATGTAACGCCCTGCCCCGGTGTGGACAAACAGTTCAAAGTCGAACCCGGTGCCCATGATATTTTTGCCAAGCAGCCCGGCCTCGGTTGCTTCAGCAATCGCACGGCGCAGATGTACAGCCGCTTCGATATATTCGCCGCGCAGGAAGATGTAACCACGATACGCTTTCAGCGCGAACGCAGAGATGAGCATGCCTTCCACCAGCAGGTGCGGCAGCTGTTCCATCAGCAGACGGTCTTTATAGGTGCCCGGTTCCATTTCATCGGCGTTACACAGCAGGTAACGGATGTTCATGGATTCATCTTTCGGCATCAAGCTCCACTTCAGACCGGTGGAAAAGCCCGCGCCGCCGCGCCCTTTCAGACCGGCGTCTTTTACCTGGCTGACGATTTCATCCGGAGACAGGCCGGTCAGCGCCTTACGCGCGCCTTCGTAGCCGTTTTTGCTACGATATTCATCCAGCCAGACCGGCTGTTTGTCATCGCGCAGACGCCAGGTCAGCGGATGGGTTTCGGGAGTACGGATAACGTTTTTCATTTATACCGCTCCAGTAGTTCAGGAATGGCTTCCGGGGTCAGATGGCTGTGAGTATCCTCATCAATCATCATGTTCGGCCCTTTATCGCAATTCCCCAGGCAGCAGGTCGGCAGCAGCGTAAAGCGACCATCAAAGGTCGTCTGCCCCGGTTTGATGTTGAGATTTTTTTCCAGCGCGGCCTGAATCCCCTGATAGCCGGTGATATGGCACACCACGCTGTCGCAGTAGCGAATCACGTGGCGACCGACCGGCTGACGGAAGATCTGGCTGTAGAATGTGGCGACGCCTTCGACGTCGCTCGCCGGAATACCCAGCACATCGGCAATAGCGTAGATCGCGCCGTCCGGCACCCAGCCACGCTGCTTCTGAACGATTTTCAGCGCTTCAATGGACGCCGCACGCGGGTCTTCGTAGTGGTGCTTCTCGTGCTCTATCGCTTCACGCTCTGCCGCACTCAGCTCAAAAGCCTCGGTTTGTGGTTGTTGATTCTCGTGCATAATTAGCGGTCCACATCTGACATAACAAAATCGATACTACCCAGATAGACAATCAGGTCGGAGACCAGGCTACCGCGGATCGCCGAGGGAATCTGCTGCAGGTGCGCAAAGCTCGGCGTGCGCACGCGGGTACGGTAGCTCATAGTGCTGCCGTCGCTGGTCAGGTAGTAACTGTTAATCCCCTTCGTCGCTTCCACCATCTGGAAGGACTCCTGCGCCGGCATCACCGGGCCCCAGGAGACCTGCAGGAAGTGGGTGATCAGGGTTTCGATATGTTGCAGCGTGCGCTCTTTCGGCGGCGGCGTGGTCAGCGGGTGATCCGCTTTGAACGGGCCTTCCGGCATGTTATCGAGGCACTGCTGAAGAATGCGCAGACTCTGGCGCAGCTCTTCCACTTTCAGCATCACGCGGGTATAGCAGTCGGAAACACCGCCGCCCACCGGCACTTCAAAGTCAAAGTTTTCGTAGCCAGAGTATGGACGCCATTTACGTACGTCGAAGTCGATCCCGGTCGCGCGCAGCCCTGCGCCGGTGGTGCCCCACTCCAGCGCCTCTTTCGCGCCGTAAGCGGCAACGCCCTGCGAACGCCCTTTCAGAATGGTGTTACGCAGCGCGGCTTTCTCGTAAGAGTCCAGACGCTTCGGCATCCACTCAAGGAACTCTCGCAGCAGGCGATCCCAACCGCGCGGCAAGTCGTGCGCGACGCCGCCGATACGGAACCAGGCCGGGTGCATACGGAAACCGGTAATGGCTTCCACCAGGTCATAAATTTTCTGCCGGTCGGTAAAGGCAAAGAAGACCGGCGTCATCGCGCCGACGTCCTGAATAAAGGTCGAGATGTACAGCAGATGACTGTTAATGCGGAACAGTTCGGAGAGCATCACGCGGATGACGTTCACACGATCCGGGACGGTGATCCCTGCCAACTTTTCTACCGCCAGCACGTACGGCATTTCATTGACGCAACCACCGAGGTATTCGATACGGTCGGTATAGGGAATGTAGCTATGCCAGGACTGGCGCTCGCCCATTTTTTCGGCGCCGCGATGGTGATAGCCGATATCCGGCACGCAGTCGACGATTTCTTCGCCGTCAAGTTGCAGGATAATACGAAACGCACCGTGCGCAGACGGGTGGTTCGGGCCGAGGTTGAGGAACATAAAGTCCTCGTTGTCAGTCCCGCGCTTCATCCCCCAGTCTTCCGGCTTAAAGGTCAGCGCTTCCATCTCCAGATCCTGCTTGGCTTTGGTCAGCTCAAACGGGTCGAATTCGGTCGCGCGCGCCGGATAATCTTTACGCAGCGGATGGCCTTCCCAGGTTTGCGGCATCATGATGCGCGTCAGGTGCGGGTGGCCTTCGATATCAATACCAAACATCTCCCAGGTCTCACGCTCGTACCAGTTGGCGTTAGGGAAAAGTTTAGTGAAGGTCGGCACGCGCAGGTCGTTTTCAGACAACGCCACCTTGAGCATGATATCGCGATTACGCTCAATGGAAATCAGGTGGTAGAAAACGGAAAAATCCGCGGCGGGTAACCCGTCACGGTGCGTACGCAGGCGTTCATCCATGCCGTGTAAGTCAAACAGCATGACGTAAGGTTTCGGCAGTTTCTTTAAGAAATCGCCAACCTCCAGTAGTTGTTCACGCTTGACCCAAACAACGGGGATACCGGTGCGGGTCGCCTGAACGGTAAAGGCATCCGGCCCAAAACGGTTGCGCAGTTCGCCGATAACCGGATCATCAAGATGATCGCGGGTACTCCATGCAGCGTCTTGCGCGGTTAAGTCGGTCATATTGTTCACCATTGCAAATGGTCCGTGGTGGTCGGCAGTGCTTCGCGCTATTAAAATAGTGGTTAGCGAAGTGAAGTGCTGCTGCCGACAGGCGCAAATTAAATCTCGTCCGGGGTACGCAGGTTCGTGACGGCAATACGCTCGCCGCGTTTACGTTCGCGTTCTGGCTGCATATTGGCGCGATACACGCCCTGATCGCCCACCACCCATGAGAGCGGACGGCGCTCTTTGCCAATCGATTCTTGCAGCAGCATCAACGCCTGCATATACGCTTCCGGACGCGGCGGACAGCCAGGGATATACACATCCACCGGGATGAACTTATCAACGCCCTGCACTACCGAATAAATATCGTACATGCCGCCGGAGTTGGCGCAGGCACCCATAGAAATGACCCATTTTGGCTCCAGCATTTGGTCATACAGACGCTGAATAACCGGGGCCATTTTGGTAAAGCAGGTACCGGCCACCACCATCAGGTCAGCCTGACGTGGCGACGCACGCAGCACTTCCGCGCCGAAACGGGCGACGTCATGCACTGCGGTAAAAGAGGTCACCATCTCTACATAGCAGCAAGAAAGGCCGAAGTTGTAGGGCCAAATTGAGTTTTTACGGCCCCAGTTAACCATGTCATGCAGTTTGCCCATGAACACGTTTTTGTTAACTTCCTGCTCCAGGGGGTCAGTTACGATCTCCTGTTTTTGCAGGGGGTAACGGTCATTCTCACCGTTAGGATCTATGCGGGTGAGCGTATAATCCATCTTAATGCCTCGCGGTTAGCGTTGACGATTAGCGATACTGTTCGTTTCCGGGTTCATACGCTCGCGGCGTGAACGCGCGGGCGTCCAGTCCAACGCGCCAATACGCGCCAGATAAACCAGACCAGCCAGTAACACAAAAATAAAAATTGCAGCTTCCACAAAGCCAACCCAGCCGCTTTCGCGGATAGAAGTTGACCATGCGAACAGATACAGCGCTTCAACGTCGAAGATAACGAAGAACATGGCTACCAGGTAAAACTTGGCAGACAAGCGTAAGCGGGCGGTGCCGACCGAGTCGATACCTGATTCAAACGGAACGTTCTTGTGCCTCGCGCGTGCGCGACCGCCCAAAAACCAACCGCCTACCAGCATCAGGCAGCACAGGCCAATGGCAACGATAAGAAAGATAGCGAATGCCCAGTGATGAGCGATGACTTCAGTGGATGTTGACATACTCATTGCTTACTCATCAAAAGTAGCGCCAGTTTCTCTGCTCTTTACGGCAGATGGGCGCCACATCGATTCATGGGGAGGAATAAAAAAAACCCTACAATTACTGTAGAAAATGATAAAAACAGCTAATTGATGTGGTTTTTTACTCCTTTCTATAACCTTTTGTCAACTTTAACAAAAGTTCCTTCACATTAATTTACATCAATTCATCATCATTAACATTAAGTGCCATCCTGGAGAAAATGACTCTTCGACCAGGGGGGATTTTATGTTGTTGAATCGTGTCCGTTGTGAAGCAAAAGAAATAACACACACCTATTTTGACAGGAATTTGTGAAGATGCCTCCCCCTAAATGGGAGTATTTTCTTGATCTGTGACACGCTTTTGTTAATTCACCCCCTAAAACAGCAACAATTTCTCTAGTTTTTTAACATGCAAATTCATAAAATGGATGTTCTGGTTATTTTTTACCCACATTGAACTGCGAATCGCTACTGGCTGATTTACCGCAACTTTTACAATTTGTGCGGTTAAGCGCGTACAGATGGGCACAAAAAAAGAGCCACTGAGCGTTTTTTCATCGCCAGCGGCTCTTTTTTACATTTACGACTTAGCGCCTTTTGCCTGCGAGCTACTCAAAACCCCCTTCCACCATCAGCGGATCATCTCCGCCCTCTGCAGAAAACTGGTTGTAATGCCATGGGTTTTGATAGCTTTCCATCGCATGGAAAATCACCATCGCCAGCTCGTTCTGGCTATTGGGATCGCGGCACAACAGATATTCCGTATCCGGCAAAGGCGGTAATCCGTCTGCGGCGCCCAGCACGCGAAGGTCGGGACTCATCATTTCGACAGGTCGAGCCGTTACGCCAAGACCGGCTTTAACGGCCGCGCGTACCGCCGGTAATGTAGACGCCACATAGGCCAGCCGCCAGGGAATACCCGCTGCATTTAGCGTCTCCAGCACCATATCGCGGAATGGGCTGGGATCGTCCAGCAGGACTAATGGTACGGGCTCTCCCCTTTGCAAAACATACTCAGCCGCACAATACCAATGGGTGGGCGAGGTCCGCAAATTCAGACAGTCCAGCGAATGAGGTTGGTTAGTCGTCACCACCAAATCTACTTCCTGCGATTTAACCATGTCCACCATATAGGCGTTGCGTTTTACCCGTACATCAAGCGCGAGTTTCGGATAAACCGAGCTGATTCGGCTAAGCAAAAAAGGCAGGATAGTATCAGCTGATTCATCAGAAGCGCCGATTGTTAACACTCCCTGAAGATTACTGAACATTAATGATGAACACGCCTCATCATTAAAACGCAGGATTTTTCTGGCGTACCCCAGAAGCTGGATACCATGTTCGGTCAAAAGCTTGTTACGACCATGGCGGGCGAACAATTCCTTTCCCACGAGTTGCTCAAGACGCTGCATTTGCTGACTGACCGCAGACTGAGTACGGCATACCGCCGCCGCCGCCGCGGCGAAGGTGTTCAGATCGGCAACGGCCACGAACGTTCTCAGCAGATCGAGATCGAGGTTAATTATCGGACGATTTGCATTTATCATAATTTTTCACTTACTGGCGGGTCATATCGGGCTGACCTGGTTAATGCTGTGCATTCAGAAACAAGCAATTCCATTTGTAATGTGCATCCTTCGCAGTACCGCCTGGTTACCCAGGTAAATGTTAGAATGTAATTGAAAATACGACCAAAACACTTCTCTTACTTACTGATATAATACCAAATGCAACCGTTCGGGATATATCGAAGAGAATGTGTCATACCTTTAGGCGTCTACAGATTTCTGCTAATGATGGACGTGTAAATCTTGTAACAGCGTCAAATAGTTTACCGAGACGCACAGATACAAAAACAATATATTGAACAATAGGTTATGTATAAAATCGCGTCATGATAATTAGCAGACAACGCAGACTACGCCCCCGTTTCGGATCATTATCTTAACCTAAAACCGCTATATTTATAAGTATTATTACGAATAATCTTAACCTGGGATAGGTTATACTAATCGGACCAGAAAGATATTATTACGACTTTAGTAAATGCTTTTTAAATATTAAATAATAATTAATTAAGATTCCCACCATTCATTAATTATACTTAACAATAGTTTCACACCCCCGCCGCCGGAAAGGTCTATACCCAAAATAATTCGAGTTGCTTAAAGGCGGCAAGGGAGTGAGTCCCCAGGAGCATAGATAACTATGTGACTGGGGTGAGTGAGCGTAGCCAACACATAAGCGACTTGAAGTATGAAGGGTATAACCTTCTCATTTTACCTTTAATACTCAGTATTTCCGAAATAGCCGACGCGACACTAATGATGAATGCTTATCTCTCATAAAACAGATAATTTCTGACAACATAAAAAACCACATTACGAGCAACCACATAGAACAAAACACTATATGCATAAGAAAAAATAGAAAATACATCTAACCAAATGATTTTATGAAGTTTTAAACAGCACGAAAGCGCGTTAAAAATAAACAAAATCTTCTTCTGTTCACTCTTCAAAACTCACCGTCGTGGGAGTACATTGTTTCGTGCTGACTTCCACGGCAGGGAGTGGCAATAACAGCTAAAAGGTCAAGATTCATGTCCCCCATTGAAAAATCCAGCAAACTCGAAAATGTCTGTTATGACATTCGTGGCCCCGTTCTGAAAGAAGCGAAACGCCTTGAGGAAGAAGGTAATAAAGTTCTTAAACTGAATATCGGCAACCCCGCCCCCTTCGGATTCGAAGCGCCGGACGAAATTCTGGTCGATGTCATTCGTAATTTGCCGACGGCGCAAGGATATTGCGACTCGAAAGGGCTTTATTCCGCCCGTAAAGCGATTATGCAGCATTATCAGGCCCGTGGAATGCGCGATGTAACCGTGGAAGATATCTATATCGGTAACGGCGTTTCCGAGCTGATCGTTCAGGCGATGCAGGCGTTGCTTAACAGTGGCGATGAAATGCTGGTTCCCGCGCCCGATTATCCGTTATGGACAGCGGCGGTATCGCTCTCCAGCGGCAAGGCGGTACATTATCTTTGCGATGAATCTTCCGACTGGTTCCCGGACCTTGACGATATCCGCGCCAAAATCACCCCACGTACGCGTGGTATTGTCATTATTAATCCAAACAACCCTACTGGCGCCGTCTATTCTAAAGAATTGTTGATGGAAATTGTCAACATTGCGCGCGAGCATAATCTCATCATCTTCGCCGATGAAATTTATGACAAGATTCTCTATGACGATGCCGAGCATCACTCTATCGCCGCACTGGCGCCTGATCTGCTGACCATCACCTTTAATGGTTTGTCTAAAACCTATCGCGTCGCCGGCTTCCGCCAGGGCTGGATGGTGCTGAACGGGCCGAAAAAACATGCGAAAGGCTATATTGAAGGGCTGGAGATGTTAGCCTCAATGCGCCTGTGCGCCAACGTCCCGGCGCAACATGCTATTCAGACCGCGCTCGGCGGCTATCAAAGCATTAGCGAATTTATTCTGCCGGGCGGTCGACTGTATGAACAGCGTAACCGCGCCTGGGAGTTGATTAACGATATTCCCGGCGTTTCCTGCGTAAAACCGCGCGGCGCGTTGTACATGTTCCCCAGGATCGACGCTAAACGTTTTAATATTCACGACGACCAGAAGATGGTGCTGGACTTCCTGCTACAGGAAAAGGTGCTGCTGGTGCAAGGTACCGCCTTTAACTGGCCGTGGCCGGATCACTTCCGCATTGTGACGCTACCGCGTGAAGATGACCTGGAGATGGCCATCAACCGCTTTGGGCGTTTCCTCTCAGGTTACCATCAATAATCTTAAATTCAGGCTACTTCGGTAGCCTGAATTGCATCTTCATCCCCCTCCCCGCACAATGAAGTCTGCCGCAGTGAAAACAAAAGGTAATCTATGAAGCAGAGCCATTTTTTCGCCCATCTCTCCCGCATGAAGTTGATTAACCGCTGGCCGCTGATGCGTAACGTGCGTACGGAAAACGTCTCCGAACATAGTCTGCAGGTGGCGATGGTCGCCCATGCGTTGGCGGCGATAAAAAACCGTAAATTTGGCGGTCAGCTCAATGCTGAACGCATCGCGCTTCTGGCGATGTATCATGATGCCTCGGAAGTACTGACCGGCGATCTGCCGACGCCGGTAAAATATTTTAATTCCCAGATAGCCCAGGAATATAAAGCGATCGAAAAAATCGCCCAGCAAAAGCTGGTTGATATGGCGCCGGATGAATTACGCGATATTTTCGCACCGCTTATTGATGAGAATGCCTGGAGCGAAGAAGAACAGGCAATCGTAAAACAGGCCGATGCGCTTTGCGCCTACCTGAAATGCCTGGAGGAGCTCTCAGCGGGAAATAATGAGTTTGGCCTGGCAAAAACACGGCTGGAAAAAACGCTGGAATTACGTCGCAGCCAGGAGATGGACTATTTTATGGCGGTGTTCGTACCAAGTTTCCATCTCTCTCTTGACGAGATAAGCCAGGATTCACCGCTTTAGTTGCCGGATGGCGGCTAACGCCTTATCCGGCCTACCGTTCTTCCCGTAGGCCTGATAAGCGTAGCGCCATCAGGCCTTTTCCAGCCTGGGTTAAAACGGAAACAACATCGGAATCATCACAATACAAACCGCCATCACAATAAGCGTGAACGGCACGCCAAGCTTCACAAAATCGCTAAAGCTATAGTTTCCCGGCCCCAGAACCAGAGTATTCACCGGCGATGAAACCGGCGTCATAAAGGCGGCGGATGCCGCCATCGCCACCGCCATCGCAAACGGATAGGGCGACACCTCCATCGATTTCGCCGCCGCCAGCGCAATCGGCGCCATCAGCACCGCCGTTGCCGTGTTAGAAATGAACAGTCCTATGACGGCACACAGCACGAACAGGCATCCCAGCATCATATATGGCCCATAGCCGCCGCCGATATTCATTAACCCTTGCACGACCAGAGAGACGCCGCCGGTTTTTTGCAACGCCAGCGCAAACGGCATCATACCCACAATCAAGATAATGCTCGGCCAGTGGATCGCTTTATATGCGCTTTCAGCATCAATACAGCGAAATTTTCCCATCAGCAGGCAGGCGATAATCGCCGCGATCGGGTTGGGAATTTCATCGGTCAACATCAGCGCCACCATCAATACCAGGCAGAAAATGGCGTGCGGCGCCTGGCTGTGCGCAGGAGAGGCTTCGCTGACCTCGACTGGCATATTCAGCACCACAAAGTCGCGGCCTTTTTGCCCCAGCAGGCTGATTAACTTCCAGTTCCCCACGACCAGAATGATATCGCCCATCAATAACGGCTCATCGGCCAGCGACCCTTCCAGAGCGACGCCGTCGCGTTTCAGGCCGACCACATTCAGCCCGTAACGTGTACGGAAGGCGATTTCACGCACCGACTTGCCAATCAGTTCAGACTCCGGAATAAGCGAAATTTCCGCCATCCCGACATCCAACGCCTGATCGGAAAAATATTCTCCTCGCAATACCATCGGTTCCAGCAGTTGCTCGGCGCAGAACTCTCTGAGGTCAACCTCCGCCGCCGACATATCAATCAGCAGAACGTCGCGAGCGCGAAACTCCGATACGCCGTTCACATTGACGATAACCCGCCGAAAGCGCCGCCAGCGTTCAACGCCGATGACATTGGCGCCGTAACGTTCGCGCAGTTTAAGGTCGTCCAGTCGCTGTCCCACCATCGGCGAACCGGGGCGAATCGCCAGACGGCGAGCGCGCCCCGTCAGACGGTACTCGCGGATAAGATCGCGGAAAGTGCGCCGCTTACCGGCCTGTTGTCCGGGCGCATCGCCTTTTAGCATGAAGCGCATCACCAGCATATAAACAATGCCGAGCGCCAACACCACTACCCCCAGCGGCGTCACGCTAAAAAAGTTGAACCCGTGCAGGCCTTCACGCAGCAGTTCACTGTTAACCACCAGGTTCGGCGGCGTCGCCACCAGCGTCATCATTCCGCTGATAAGCCCGGCAAAACTCAGCGGCATCATCAGGCGCGAAGGCGAGGTCTGCATATGCATAGAAACGCTAAGAACAACGGGGATAAAAATCGCCACCACGCCGGTTGAACTCATGAAAGCGCCAAGTCCGGCGACAGTGATCATCAGTAAAACCAGCATTTTGATTTCACTGCTGCCCGCCATTTTAACCAGCCAGGTACCGACCACCGTAGCAACGCCGGTGCGCACGAGGCCGTCGCCAATAATAAATAAGGCGGCGATAAGAATGACATTCGGATCGCTAAAGCCGGAGAAGGCTTCCGGAAGGGTCAAGGTACCGCTAAGGACAAAAGCAACAATGACGAATAAAGCCACCGCATCCATACGTACTTTGCCCGTCGCAAACAACACGACGGCAATCGCCAGTAAAGAGAGAACCCAAATCAATTCACCGTTCACAACATATCCTTGTCAGATGAGAAGATAACGCGATTCTGCCATAAATATGCCCCGCCAAAGCGGGGCGATATCATGATCAGGTCTTTCTTAACACCACCACATCGCCGTTTGGTTGTTTAGCGACCGATAATTGCGTCAGGCTATCCAACGCAAAATCAACATCCGCCAGACGCGGCGTGTCGGCCGGCGCATTGACCGCAATGACGTGGCAGCCCGCAGCCAGTCCGGACAGCACGCCAGCCGGGGCATCTTCTACTACGACGCACTCCTGAGGGGGCAGGCCAAGCAGTTGTGCGCCCAGCAAATACGCATCCGGCTCCGGTTTGCCGCGTTTGACTCGTTCGGCGGTGACAAACACCTCTGGCGCTGGAAGGCCCGCGACCTGATGGCGCGCACGCGCGACCGGCATTGAACCGGAGGTGACGATAGCCCACGGAATGCCCGCTTTATTCAGGTGATTGAGTAAATCGACTGCCCCCGGCAACGCGGTGATCCCTGCGGTTTCAGTGGCTTCTATTTGCTCCAGGCGCGTAAACTCAGCGGCAATTTCCGCCTCCGATTTACCCGCCATAAAATGCCGCAACGAGGTGATCGCCTGTTTGCCATGAATAAAGCCCAGCACCTCATCATGAGCAAGGTTAAAACGATCGGCCCAGCTACACCACGCGCGTTCGACGGCAGGTAATGAGTCAACCAACGTTCCATCCAGATCAAACAGAAAACCTTTACACTGCACGCGAGCCTCCTCAGGCATTAATGATTTGATTGATTTCATTCGCGCTCAGGTGGTACTGACGCGGGCAGGCATGCCAGACATTCAACATCCGCTGGTATTTTTCCCACATCGGCGTCTGGGCATTAAAGCCGTGCGTCCCGGCGTCAAAGTGAGTGTAGCGTCCTTCTATATTCACCATAAAACGGACATAGCCGAGGTAACGCGCTTCCGTCGCGGCGTCAAACCCCAGGAAGGTGACGCGACGTTCGTCGATGGCTTGCGTATCTTTGAGGTTGGTCCAGGAGACGTGCAGCGCATGGTACATCTCCATAATATCGATGATGGTACGACAGGTCTCTTCCGTCAGCTCGCCAAACTCGCGATCCAGCTCGCGCATCTGCAGGCCGTAGCCGCGTTCAATAATTGTTTGTAAGCGACGGTAACGCTCGGCGTTGGTGGGATCGAGCATCGTCATCATTTTGTACTGGTTAGACAAAATCAGACGTTGCGCGTTGGTCATTTCCATTTTGAACTCCTGTATCACGCTATGGCGATGAAAAAAAGAAGGCATTGGTATGCCTTCTTTTATATGCGTAATCCGGGGTCAATTACAAATCATCCAGGAAAGTTTTATCCAGTTGTTTGAAGGCGCGCTTAAGCGTGTCAGCTAATGCCTGGTAATCCGGCTTTCCTTCTACCGGCGCCAGCGCTTGTCCAGCCTCCTGCAATTTACCGCGAACTTCGTAAAACCAGTTAAGGATTGAAGGCGGCAATGGCGTCACAGAACGTTTCCCTAACCACCATAATCCCTGCATAGGCAAGCTCAGGGCGAACAGGGCGGTCGCCACGGCCGGACCTAACTGACCGCCCAGCGCTATCTGCCAGCATAATGTAAAGACGGCGACAGGCGGCATAAATCGTATGGCATAGCGCGTCATACGAATGACGCGGTTTTCGACGAAAACGGGCGCCAGCCGCTTTTCCATCGGCCACGTCTTCGCGTAGTGCTGCCCCCGGCGAAATAAGCTAAAAAAATTTACGGAGCGATTATCCGGTGTCGACATGGCCTACCTCAACTTCACATATAAAATTTAAAAAATTTGTGCAAAACAACAACTGCGAGGGACAACGTTCAAAACATTTTGTCTTCGATACCCACTATCAGGTATCCTGTGTCGGCCTGTCAAAGGCCGGTAGTTTAAAATCATTGAGTCGTCAATATTACACATAGTATGCCATTGGCTGAAAAATACGCAAAATGGCATAGACTCAAAGGTATTTCTTCCATCATGCCCAAAAAAACTCCTGCGCATGATGTTAATCATAAATGTCAGGGCTATCATGCGCTACGCTCTATGGCTCACTGACGTTTTTTTAGCCACGTATCATAAATAGGTACTTCCATGTCGAGTAAGTTAGTACTGGTTCTGAACTGCGGTAGTTCTTCACTGAAATTTGCAATTATTGATGCAGTTAATGGTGATGAATACCTTTCTGGTTTAGCCGAATGTTTCCATCTGCCAGAAGCACGCATCAAATGGAAAATGGACGGCAGTAAACAAGAAGCGGCTTTAGGTGCAGGCGCCGCTCACAGTGAAGCGCTGAACTTTATCGTTAACACTATTCTGGCACAAAAACCAGAACTGTCTGCGCAGTTAACTGCAATTGGTCACCGTATCGTACACGGCGGCGAGAAGTATACCAGCTCCGTAGTCATTGATGAGTCCGTCATTCAGGGCATCAAAGATTCCGCCTCTTTCGCACCGCTGCATAACCCGGCTCACCTGATTGGTATCGCCGAAGCGCTGAAATCTTTCCCGCAGCTGAAAGATAAAAACGTTGCAGTATTCGACACCGCCTTCCATCAGACCATGCCGGAAGAATCTTACCTGTATGCCCTGCCGTACAGCCTGTATAAAGAACACGGCGTTCGTCGCTATGGCGCACACGGCACCAGCCACTTCTATGTAACTCAGGAAGCGGCAAAAATGCTGAACAAGCCGGTAGAAGAACTGAACATTATCACCTGCCACCTGGGCAACGGCGGTTCTGTTTCCGCTATCCGTAACGGTAAATGCGTGGATACCTCTATGGGTCTGACCCCGCTGGAAGGCCTGGTCATGGGTACCCGTTCCGGCGATATCGACCCTGCGATTATCTTCCACCTGCACGACACTCTGGGCATGAGCGTGGATCAGATCAACAAAATGCTGACCAAAGAGTCCGGTCTGCTGGGTCTGACTGAAGTGACCAGCGACTGCCGTTATGTTGAAGACAACTACGCCACCAAAGAAGACGCAAAACGTGCGATGGACGTTTACTGCCACCGCCTGGCGAAGTACATCGGTTCTTACACCGCTCTGATGGACGGTCGTCTGGATGCAGTCGTGTTCACCGGCGGTATCGGTGAAAACGCCGCGATGGTTCGCGAACTGTCTCTGGGTAAACTGGGCGTACTGGGCTTTGAAGTCGACCACGAACGTAACCTGGCGGCCCGCTTCGGCAAATCTGGTTTCATCAACAAAGAAGGTACCCGTCCGGCGGTGGTGATCCCAACCAACGAAGAACTGGTTATAGCGCAGGACGCGAGCCGTCTGACTGCCTGATTTCACACCGCCAGCCTCGCTGGCGGTGCTGTTTTGTAACCCGTCCCCAAAAGACGGTAACGAAAGAGGATAAACCGTGTCCCGTATTATTATGCTGATCCCTACCGGAACCAGCGTCGGCCTGACCAGCGTCAGCCTCGGCGTCATCCGTGCTATGGAACGCAAAGGCGTTCGTCTGAGCGTCTTTAAGCCTATCGCCCAGCCTCGCGCTGGCGGCGATGCGCCTGACCAGACCACCACTATCGTTCGCGCGAACTCTACCCTGCCGGCGGCTGAACCGCTGAAGATGAGCCACGTTGAATCTCTGCTCTCCAGCAACCAGAAAGACGTGCTGATGGAAGAGATCATCGCGAACTACCATGCGAATACCAAAGACGCGGAAGTGGTGCTGGTTGAAGGTCTGGTTCCGACCCGTAAACATCAGTTCGCTCAGTCTCTGAACTATGAAATCGCGAAAACGCTGAATGCGGAAATCGTTTTTGTCATGTCTCAGGGTACCGACACGCCAGAACAGCTGAACGAGCGTATCGAACTGACGCGCAGCAGCTTCGGCGGCGCGAAAAACACCAACATCACCGGCGTTATCATCAACAAACTGAATGCGCCGGTTGATGAACAAGGCCGTACTCGCCCGGATCTGTCGGAGATCTTTGACGACTCTTCCAAAGCGCAGGTGATCAAAATCGATCCTGCTAAACTGCAGGAATCCAGCCCGCTGCCGGTTCTGGGCGCGGTGCCGTGGAGCTTCGACCTGATTGCGACCCGCGCTATCGATATGGCGCGTCACCTGAACGCCACCATCATTAACGAAGGCGATATCAAAACCCGCCGCGTTAAATCCGTTACGTTCTGCGCGCGTAGTATTCCGCATATGCTGGAACATTTCCGCGCAGGATCGTTGTTAGTGACCTCCGCTGACCGTCCGGAC
Source organism: Salmonella sp. 741265116_PST (assembly GCF_046567715.1). Classification (NCBI taxonomy): domain Bacteria; kingdom Pseudomonadati; phylum Pseudomonadota; class Gammaproteobacteria; order Enterobacterales; family Enterobacteriaceae; genus Salmonella; species Salmonella sp. 741265116_PST. Next base: position 87,197 of record NZ_JBKFPH010000009.1, read on the forward strand.
GTACTGGTCGCAGCTTGCCTGGCCGCGATGAACGGCGTAGAAATCGGCGCCCTGTTGCTGACCGGCGGCTATGAAATGGACGCACGCATTTCTAAACTGTGCGAACGCGCATTCGCTACCGGTCTGCCGGTCTTTATGGTGAACACCAACACCTGGCAGACTTCGCTGAGCCTGCAAAGCTTCAATCTGGAAGTCCCGGTTGATGACCATGAGCGCATCGAGAAAGTTCAGGAATACGTCGCGAACTACGTTAACGCTGAGTGGATCGAGTCGCTGACCGCCACTTCCGAGCGTAGCCGTCGTCTCTCTCCGCCGGCGTTCCGCTACCAACTGACTGAGCTGGCGCGTAAAGCCGGTAAACGCGTAGTGCTGCCAGAAGGCGACGAACCGCGTACCGTCAAAGCGGCGGCAATCTGCGCTGAACGCGGCATCGCCACTTGCGTACTGCTGGGCAACCCGGATGAAATCAACCGCGTCGCGGCATCTCAGGGCGTTGAGCTGGGCGCAGGCATTGAAATCGTCGATCCGGAAGTGGTGCGTGAAAGCTATGTCGCTCGCCTGGTTGAGCTGCGTAAGAGCAAAGGCATGACCGAACCGGTAGCCCGCGAACAGCTGGAAGACAACGTGGTGCTCGGCACGCTGATGCTGGAGCAAGACGAAGTCGACGGCCTGGTTTCCGGCGCGGTTCATACCACCGCCAACACCATCCGTCCGCCGCTGCAGCTTATTAAAACGGCGCCGGGTAGCTCCCTGGTCTCTTCTGTGTTCTTTATGCTACTGCCGGAGCAGGTTTACGTTTACGGCGACTGCGCAATCAACCCAGACCCGACTGCAGAGCAGCTGGCAGAAATCGCGATTCAGTCTGCGGATTCCGCCATTGCCTTCGGCATCGAACCGCGTGTGGCAATGCTCTCCTACTCCACCGGCACCTCTGGCGCGGGCAGCGACGTAGAGAAAGTCCGTGAAGCGACGCGTCTGGCGCAGGAAAAACGTCCTGACCTGATGATCGACGGTCCGTTGCAGTACGACGCCGCGGTCATGGCTGACGTAGCGAAATCCAAAGCGCCGAACTCGCCGGTTGCGGGTCGCGCTACCGTGTTCATTTTCCCGGATCTGAACACCGGTAACACCACCTACAAAGCGGTACAGCGTTCTGCCGACCTGATCTCCATCGGGCCGATGCTGCAGGGTATGCGCAAGCCGGTGAACGACCTGTCCCGTGGCGCGCTGGTTGACGATATCGTCTACACCATCGCCCTGACGGCGATCCAGGCTTCTCAACAGCAGCAGTAACAGTAAAAGCTAATGCCGGATGGCGGCGTGAACGCCTTGTCCGGCCTACAGGTGAAATACCGTTGTAGGCTGGACAAGACGCGTTAGCATCGCCATCCGGCATTCTGCTATTTACCCTGCAAAGCGGAATTTTTTGCTTAACTGCGCTGCATCAATGAATAACTATTCCCTTCTTCTCATACTTAGCCTCTTTGCTTTGCAACAGGGATAGTCTGTCATGTCTGTCGTTACAGAATCAAAAACAGCCAGAAAATGGGCAATGCCCGATACGCTGGTCATCATCTTTTTTGTCGCCATTTTAACCAGTATCGCCACCTGGGTCGTCCCCGTTGGGATGTTTGATAGCCAGGAAGTGCAGTATCAGGTCGATGGTCAGACAAAAACCCGCAAAGTCGTCGACCCGCACTCTTTTCGCATTGTGACCAATGAGGTCGGGGAAGCGCAGTATCATCGCGTACAATTTTTCACTACCGGCGATGAAAGACCAGGGCTGATGAATTTTCCGTTTGAAGGGTTAACATCCGGATCGAAATTCGGCACTGCCGTCGGCATCATTATGTTTATGTTGGTGATTGGCGGCGCATTCGGCATCGTGATGCGTACCGGCACCGTGGATAACGGCATTCTGGCGCTGATTCGCCACACGCGGGGCAACGAAGCCCTGTTTATTCCGGTGCTATTTGTCCTCTTTTCGTTAGGGGGTGCCGTATTTGGCATGGGCGAAGAGGCGGTCGCCTTTGCAATTATCATAGCCCCGCTGATGGTCAGGCTGGGCTATGACAGCATTACCACCGTCCTGGTGACCTATATCGCCACCCAAATTGGCTTTGCCAGTTCGTGGATGAACCCTTTCTGCGTAGTCGTCGCCCAGGGGATTGCCGGCGTGCCGGTACTTTCCGGCTCCGGGCTGCGTATTGTGGTCTGGATTGTCGCCACGCTGATTGGGCTGGTTTTTACGCTGGTCTACGCCTCACGCGTGAAAAAGAATCCGCTGCTTTCCCGTGTCCACGAATCCGATCGCTATTTCCGCGAACAGCAGGATGAAGTCGTCCAGCGCCCTTTCACCTTCGGTGACTGGCTGGTACTGCTGGTTCTGACCGGCGTAATGATTTGGGTCGTCTGGGGCGTGATTGTCCACGCCTGGTTTATTCCGGAGATCGCCAGCCAGTTTTTCACCATGGGCGTGGTGATCGGCCTCATCGGCGTTATCTTCCGCCTCAACGGTATGACGATCAACGTGATGGCGTCCTCATTCACCGAAGGGGCGAGAATGATGATCGCGCCCGCCTTGCTGGTGGGTTTTGCCAAAGGCATTCTGCTGCTGGTCGGCAACGGCGAAGCTGGGGAACCCAGCGTGCTCAATACGCTGCTTAACAGTATCGCGCATGGCATCAGCGGGCTTAATAATGCTATCGCCGCCTGGTTTATGCTGCTCTTCCAGGCGGTATTTAATTTCTTTGTCACGTCCGGTTCGGGTCAGGCGGCGTTAACCATGCCATTACTGGCGCCGCTCGGCGATCTGGTCGGCGTTAACCGTCAGGTGACTGTTCTGGCCTTCCAGTTTGGCGATGGCTTCAGCCATATCATCTATCCGACATCGGCCTCGCTGATGGCCACGCTGGGCGTATGCCGGGTCGATTTTCGCAACTGGCTGAAAGTGGGGGCGTCACTGCTGGGACTACTGTTTATTATGTCCAGCGTGGTCGTCATTGGCGCGCAGATGATGGGATATCATTGATCCAAAATGCCGGATGAGCATCAGCGCCATCCGGCAATATCTCCATGATTAAAGCAGTGATTTCGCGGCTTCTACAATCGCTTCGGCGGTGAGTCCGTACTCTTGTTGTAAGAAATCCTGCGTTCCTACCTGCCCATAACGCTCTTTGACGCCAACACGGCGCATCGGCACCGGGCAGTTTTCCACCAGCACTTCCGCCACCGCTGACCCCAGTCCATTATGGATGCTGTGGTTTTCACACGTGACGATACGCCGCGTTTTTTCCGCGTAGTTTTTCACCAACATGCGATCGATAGGCTTTAAGGTGAACATATCAATGACCGCGGCGCTCACGCCTTCCTGCTCCAGTTGGCGCGCCGCCTCCAGCGCCTCCGCCACCATAATGCCGTTGGCGATAAGCGTAATATCATCGCCCTCGCGCAGTACGTTGCCCTTGCCAATGGTAAAGGTAGAGCCTGGCGCATAGATACTTTGCGCCTGCTTACGGATGGTACGCAGCCAGTAAAAACCGTCCAGGTCCATTAGTTGGCGTAAAATATCCGCGAACATTACCGCATCCGTCACCTCCAGTACTACGGAGTGCGCCAGCCCGCGAACAATCCCCATATCTTCAAAAGACATATGGGTGCCGCCGTTATGGCACGCCGTCACTCCGGCATCGGAGGCGATCACTTTGACGTTGTTACGCTGATAATCCAGCGCCATAAAGAGCTGATCAAAACAGCGACGGCTGGCAAAAGCGGTAAAGGTATGCACAAACGGTTTGCGACCGGTCAGCGCCAGTCCCGCCGCAGTGCCAATCACATTCGCCTCCATAATACCGCAGTTAATGACATGCTGCGGGTAGTCACGCGCCACGCTGTCCATCGCCATTGAGCTCATTAAATCAGCCTCAAGCGCAATAATTGGGCTTCCGGCCTCAATCTGCCCGGCGACAAAACCGGCGTAAACTTTGCGCATTTCGATATCGTCTTTAAGCCCTGCGGGCGCAAGCTTAATCATGCATGACCTCCAGTTGATGAATGGCCTCATTGAGCGTCTGCTTCATGCCATCCGTCAGGCGTAAGTGGTGAGAATTCGCTAACTGCTCCAGGCATGGCACCCCCTGCCCTTTAATGCTGTCAAGGATCACTACCCGTGGCTGGGCATCGGCGGGCGGCACAGGCTGAACCACCGCCAGTAGTCCGGCAATATCATCGCCTTTGACGGTGACGACATCGAAACCAAACGCGCGGAATTTCCCTTCCAGATCGAATGGATTGATAATCTCCTCCAGCTCGCCGTCAAGCTGCTGTTTGTTCCAGTCAATGAAAACGGTCAGATTATTCAGGCGGTGGTGGGCAATAAACTGAAACGCCTCCCAGCACTGCCCTTCATTCAGCTCGCCATCGCCGACAATGCAAAATACCCGGTTGGGTCGCCGCGCCAGTTTATGCGACAGCGCCATTCCGCCCGCAATAGAGATGCCCTGCCCCAGTGAGCCGGTCGTGGCGTCCACGCCGCGCGTTTTTAGCCGATCCGGATGGCTGGGAAGACGGGTGCCGTTCTGGTTAAGCGTATTCAGCTCTTCGCGCGGGAAATAGCCTTTAATCGCCAGGGTACTGTACAACGCGGGGCCCGCATGGCCTTTCGACAGCACGAAGTAATCGCGCTCCGGCCAGTCCGGGTCGGCAGGGTCGATTTTCATCACCGCGCCGTACAGAACCGCCAGAGTTTCCACTACCGACATGCTGCCGCCATAGTGACCAAAGCCAAGATGGTTTAAGGATTTGAGCGTGGCGACGCGAATGTCGCGCGCCAGTTGGGTGATTTCGGTTACGTTCATTCTTTCGCTCCGCTATTTTCCTGCACTTCGGCAGTCGCTTTTTTGTTTTTGGCCAACACGTTGTACGCCACCAGTAGCGCGAATAGCGCCACCACCAGCCCCGTGATAGCCATCGGCGACAGATAACGCGCCAGGTTGCCCAGCAAAATACCGATTACGCCAAAGTCAGCATCCGAGAACGTGGTATTGGCGAAGCCGATCGCGCCGAGAACCGGCAGTAACAGCACTGGCAGGAAAGTGATTAATAGACCATTAGCAAATGCGCCGATCATCGCCCCGCGGCGACCGCCGGTGGCATTGCCAAAGACGCCTGCGGTCGCGCCGGTAAAGAAGTGCGGCACAACGCCTGGCAGGATCAACACAAGCTTCATCTGTCCAAGCAGGAACAGTCCCACCAGCCCGCCGAGAAAACTGAACAGGAAGCCAATCAGTACCGCGTTAGGGGCATAGGGATACACCACCGGGCAGTCCAGCGCCGGACGCGCGTTTGGTACCAGTTTTTCTGAAAAGCCGGTAAAGGCCGGAACAATTTCCGCCAGAATCAGACGGACGCCTTGCAGAATGATGAATACGCCGGCGGCGAAGGTGATTGCCATGATGATGGCGTACACCAGATAGTTTTGCCCGCCGCTAAACGTCGCTTCGACATATTCACGCCCTGCGCTGACTGCCATGATCAGATAGATAATCATCATGGTCAGCGAAATCGAGATAGAACTGTCGCGTAAAAAACTGAGGTTTTTCGGCAGGTTCATCTCTTCCGTGGAGCGGGAGCCTTTACCACACAGGCTGCCAATCCAGCCGGAAAGCACATATCCCAGGGTACCGAAGTGACCAAACGCAATGTCATCGGTACCGGTAATCCGCCTCATGTAGCGCTGAGCCAACGCCGGGAAGAAGGCCATCACCAGCCCCAGGATCAGCGATCCGGTGAAGACCAGCCCTACGCCCTCGAAACCCGCCACGGTCAGGATTACGCCAATCATACAGGCCATGTAAAAGGTGTGATGCCCGGTCAAAAAGATATATTTAAGACGCGTAAAGCGCGCCACGACAATATTGGCCACCATACCAAATGCCATAATTAACGCCGTGGACGCACCATATTTCTCCAGCGCGATTGAGACTATCGCTTCATTATTAGGAATAATACCCTGAATATTAAAAGCGTGTTCAAACATACCCCCTAGCGGATTTAATGAACCCACCAGTACGGTTGCGCCGCCGCCAAGCACAATAAAACCTAAAATGGTTTTAATCGTGCCTTTTACCACATCGGAAAACGCTTTTTTCTGCGCCACCAGACCAATCAGCGCAATTAACCCTACAAGCACCGATGGCACTTTTAAAATATCAACAACAAAATTTAGCGTTTCAAGGATAAACATATCCACCTCGCCAGCAATAATTATTGTTTAGCGAACCATGCGCGCAGCTGCGTTTCCAGTTCGTTGATGTCGATGATGTTATTGATCACCACCAGTTGGCTTTCCGGTACGCTGGCGCTGGCCGCAATATCTTTGGCCATTACAAAAAGATCGGCGGCCCCGGGCGTGGCCGATGAGAGATCGGAGTGTTCCACTTCAGCGTCAATATTGAGTTTCTTTAATACTTTTTTAATGTTCATTTCTACCATAAAACTACTACCCAGGCCGGAACCGCAAATTGCCATGATTTTCATTATTGTCACCTTTTAAAAGTAGAGTTGGTCTGCATCACGCACGGGCGTAATGTTATTTACCGCAAGAAAATGGAATAAAATCAGAAACGGTCAATAATCGTTTTAATGTCCTCCAGGTTTTTTGCCTGATGTAATTTTTCCATATCTACATCACTGGAAAATAATTCTGCCAGCGCCGATATCATTTCGATATGACTGTGCTTATCAGGCGCCGCCAGCATAATAATGATGTCAACCGGATCGAATTCGTCTGCGCCAAATGAAACGCCGCGCTGTAGTTTCAGTAACGATAAACCTAACCCTTTCGCCCCCTCTTCCGGCCTCGCATGTGGCATCGCTAACCCTGGCGCTAATACATAATACGGCCCAAGCTTTTGGTGCTGCTGAACAATCGCCGTAATGTATTCCGGTGCGATAACACCTGCGTCCAGCAGGGGTTTGCCGCAAATTTCCAGCGCCTGCGGCCACGTTTCCACGCTCTCCTGTAGCGTGATGGTTGCGTCAGATAACCAGGTTCCCAGCATGTTATTCGCCCCCACGGTGTATGAAATTATGAACAAACTTTATTCAAGCCATTCGATATTAGCTGCGATCGTTATCACAAAGATAGCGCTACCAGCGACTATTACTCAGAATTGTGATAGCGCTATCAAATTAAAATCATGGTGTGAAATCACAGCAAAAAAGCGGATTTAAGGCGTATACTGCCAGTCATGCGAAGCAAAGAACGACAATAAAAAAGCATCTCAACATGTTGTAATGACGCAGGAATTTGTATGTCGATACCCCGTAAACGGCGCAGTACCGGTAAAGTGACTATCGCCGATGTAGCCCAACTTGCCGGTGTAGGCACGATGACCGTATCACGAGCCTTACGCACGCCGGAACAGGTCTCTGATAAACTCCGGGAAAAAATCGAAGCGGCAGTGCATGAGCTGGGCTATATGCCTAATCTCGCCGCCAGCGCGCTGGCGTCTGCCTCCTCGCACACCATCGCGATGGTCGTACCGAACCTTGCGGAAGCGGGGTGTTCTGAAATGTTCGCCGGGCTGCAACAAATTTTACAGCCCGCAGGCTACCAGATTATGCTGGCGGAATCGCAGCATCGCGTGGAACAAGAGGAGAAGCTGCTCGAAACGCTGCTGGCCTCCAACATTGCCGCGGCGATTCTGCTTAGCGTCGAACATAGCGATACCGTGCGCCAGTGGCTGAAAAATGCGTCTATTCCGGTGATGGAAATGGGCGCAATTCGCAGCGATCCTATTGATATGAATATCGGTATTGATAACGTTGCGGCAATGTATGAGCTGACGGAAATGCTGATTCAGCGCGGTTATCAGAATATTGGGCTGCTATGTGCCAATCAGGAGCAGTGGATTTTTCAGCAACATCTGCACGGCTGGTACAAAGCGATGCTTCGCCACCATATGTCGCCAAACCGGGTGATTAATGCCGCCTTGCCGCCCAATTTTTCTACCGGCGCGTCGCAACTGCCGGAGTTTTTACTGGCGTGGCCGGAGCTGGACGCGCTGGTATGCGTATCGGATGAGCTGGCCTGTGGCGCGTTATACGAGTGCCAACGACGGCGGATCAAAGTTCCGGACGATTTAGCGGTTGTCGGGTTTGGCGATAGCGATGTCAGCCGGGTCTGCCAGCCGCCGTTAACCACCATGGCCGTACCGCACCGTAAGATTGGCAGTGAAGCCGGACGGGCGCTGTTGGAAAGGTTAAATCAGGGAAACTGGAGCGATCGAAAATCCATCGCCTCCAGTTTATGTATGCGGGAAAGCTGCTAAAACGCTTATTCCGTTTCTTCCGGTTTCTCCTGAAGCGCGGCTTCGTTTTTGGCGTTGCGGGTCATCCACAGCGCCAGCGCTTTGAGCGAGTCCGGCGTAAATTCATCACAGCGCGCGGTGATCTCCTCCGGGGTCAGCCAACACACTTCGCTGACTTCATCTTCCTGAAGCGCGAAAGGCCCGTGGGAAACGCAGCTAAACAGCGCGCCCCAAACCCGGCAATGTTGGTCTTCAAAGTAAAACAGACCGTGTTCGGCAAACGGCACGCCTGCAATACCCAACTCTTCTTCCGCTTCGCGGCGGGCAGATTCCAGTAGCTGCTCATCAGCCTGGACCACGCCGCCTGCGGTAGCATCTAACATACCGGGCAAAAAATCTTTTGTTTCGGTACGACGCTGTACCAGAATTTTACCCATACCATCATGAACGACGATATACGTCGCACGATGCCGTAAGCGTTGCGCACGCATCTGTTCCCGGCTGGACTGTGCAATGACTTCATTGTCTTCATTCACAATATCCACCCATTCCGTACTTGCCAAACGACGCTGTTCCACCATCAGGAAACCTTCTTATTTCTGGCGCTCTTACGGCGCATTTACGTTTGTGAGGTAAATTACGAGTTAATTGCAACCTGCGCAATGATACTTTGATCATTGAGTGCGATTACGCTCAACACATTATCATCCAGAATGCCGTAGCTTGCCGCATACTCGCCTTTCGGGATGCTCACTGACCCAGGATTAAAGTGATACAGTCCTTCCTGCTGTTGCGCCACCGGCAGATGCGTATGACCATAGACCAACACATCGCCAGTATGCAGAGCGGGCAGATTCGTCGGCCCGAAGAGGTGCCCATGCGTTAAAAATAGCCGCCTCTCTTGCGTCAATATTTGCTGCCACGGCGCAGTTATCGGGAACTGCAGCAGCATCTGATCCACTTCGCTATCGCAGTTGCCGCGCACGGCAATGATTTGCGTCGCCACCGCGTTCAGGCGTTCGGCAACCTGGGCAGGCGCATAGCCTTCAGGCAGCGCATTGCGCGGGCCGTGGTTAAGGACGTCGCCCAATATCACCAGCCAACGCGCGCCGCTTTGCGCGAACCGCTCAAGCACGCGTTCCGTGGCGGGTAAAGAACCATGAATGTCCGATGCGAACATCAGTTTCATCGCTCACTCCTCGTTGTGAAAAACGGCGTTATGATACTGGAATATGAATAGATTTTCAGCCTGAACGCTTCGAGGAAAGCGCAATAAAACGCTGTACGGAAGCACGTTGCCACTGGAATGTCGCATACGCCGCCAGCGACGCCGGCACGTCATCGCCATGCAGCGCCAGACGATTAATCATCAATGCCAGATCGGTATCGGCAATGCACCATTCACCAAATAAATTTTGCGTCCCCTGCCCCAATAGCGCTTCAGCCGTCGCAAACAGTTTTGCCGCACTGGCTTTTCCAGCCTCGCTTAGCGGCGCTTTTTTCGCCCCGGCAAACACCACGTCGGTAGGCCGTTCTTCGCGAAGCGGCAGTAAATCGCTGCGTAGCCACGCCTGAATCTGTCGCGCGCGGGCGCGTTTTTGTAAATCGTGCGGGTAGATACGCTCCCACTGCGGCGGCGCGAAACGCTCCTCCAGGTATTCCGCAATAGCGGACGACTCGCTCAACTCAAAATTGTCTGCCTCAAGCACCGGTACGCGCTGCGTCAGCGCATATCCCCGCCAGCCAGGTTGCAGATGTTCTCCCTGGTCCAGATTGCGGGTTTTCAGAGTAAAGGAAAGCCCTTTTTCTTGTAATGCCACCCAGGCGGACAAGACGTAGGGAGAGAAAAAGTTCGCATCCGACCACAGCACAATAACAGGCTTACTCATAATGTCCTCTTGAGGGCGTATTAGGTTTCTTCCCAAAATATAGCGTCTTTCGCCTGCTGTCACCTGATGAAAACTCACACACATCAGGAGGCTTTCTATACTTAATTCAGCCCAGACTCTTTACGCATATGCAGGAGCCAAAATGATTGACCTTTACTACGCCCCCACGCCCAACGGGCATAAAATAACGCTGTTTCTGGAAGAGGCGGAGCTGGCGTATCGTTTGCTAAAAGTAGATATCAGCAAGGGCAATCAGTTTCGCCCTGATTTTTTGGCTATCTCTCCCAATAATAAAATTCCTGCCATCGTCGATCACGCCCCGGCAGACGGCGGTCAACCGCTTAGTCTTTTTGAATCCGGCGAAATTCTTCTCTACCTGGCGGAAAAAAGCGGCAAACTGCTTAGCGGGGAGCTGCGTGAACGCCATACCACGCTGCAATGGCTGTTCTGGCAGGTCGGCGGGTTAGGGCCGATGCTGGGCCAGAATCATCACTTTAACCATTTTGCGCCGCAGGCCATCCCCTATGCGATTGAACGCTATCAGGTTGAAACGCAACGCTTATACAACGTCCTGAATAAACGCCTGGAAACCTCCCCGTGGCTGGGCGGCGACCACTACAGTATTGCGGATATCGCCAGTTGGCCGTGGGTTAACGCACATCAGCGTCAGCGAATCGATCTTGACACCTACCCGGCGGTGTATAACTGGTTTGAACGCATTCGCACGCGTCCTGCGACAGCGCGCGCACTGTTACAAGCGCAACTGCACTGTAACAGTGCGAAAGCGTAACGCGGTGGCATACATCATGTATGATGTAGAGGTGTATACACGGAAAAAACCTGCGTCCGGCACCCTTATTCGTATTAAAAACCTGACATTAGGGAAGAGGAAATCCTCCCTACTCTGGAGGTCATATGCAGATTCTGATTACCGGCGGTACGGGCCTGATAGGGCGTCATCTCATTCCCCGGCTGTTAACACTGGGGCACCAGGTGACGGTCGTTACGCGCAATCCCGATAACGCGCGTCAGATTCTCGATTCCAGAGTGACATTATGGAAAGGGCTTGCGGAACGTGAGCACCTCAATGAGATTGATGCCATCATCAATCTGGCGGGCGAACCGATTGCCGACAAGCGCTGGACGTCGCAACAAAAAGAACGGTTGTGCCAAAGCCGCTGGGCTATCACGCAAAAGTTGGTGGATTTAATTCATGCCAGCGCAACGCCGCCCTCGGTGTTGATATCCGGCTCCGCCACGGGCTATTACGGCGATCTGGGCGACGTTGTCGTCACTGAAGATGAGCCGCCGCACAACGAATTTACGCATAAACTTTGCGCCCGTTGGGAACAGATTGCCTGTCGTGCGCAGAGCGACCAGACCCGCGTCTGCCTGCTGCGTACCGGCGTTGTCCTGGCGCCGCAAGGCGGGATTCTGGGGAAAATGGTTCCGCCGTTTCGCCTCGGACTCGGCGGTCCGGTGGGTAATGGTCGGCAATATCTGGCCTGGATTCACATCGACGATATGGTCAACGGCATTCTGTGGCTGCTGGATAACGATCTTCGCGGTCCCTTCAATATGGTCTCGCCGTATCCCGTCCATAATGAGCATTTTGCTCATGCTCTGGGTCGCGCGCTGCGCCGTCCGGCGATTATTCGCATTCCGGCGACGGCAATTCGCTTATTGATGGGAGAGTCGTCAGTGCTGGTGCTGGGCGGTCAGCGGGCGCTGCCAAAACGGCTTGAAGCCGCCGGATTCGCATTTCGCTGGTATGATTTAGAAGAGGCGCTGGCGGATGTGATTCGCTAGTTCCCAAAGCGCCGTATCCTGCCCGGTAAGCGATGCGCCGCCGGGCTTCTTTTATTTCAGCGAGCCTTTCAGGAATTGCTGTAAACGCGGGCTTTGCGGATTGCCGAACACCTGCTCCGGATCGCCCTCTTCTTCAATTTTCCCCTGATGCAGAAAAATAACGTGCGAAGAGACATGGCGGGCGAAGCCCATTTCATGCGTGACCACCACCATCGTTTTGCCTTCTTCCGCCAGTTGTTGCATGATGCGCAACACTTCGCCGACCAGTTCAGGATCGAGCGCCGAAGTAGGTTCATCGAACAGTAAAACGTCAGGTTCCATCGCCAGCGCGCGCGCAATAGAAACGCGCTGCTGTTGGCCACCGGAGAGATGGACGGGATATTTGCCCTGAGCGCGCTCATCAATCCCCACCTTCGCCAGATATTTCAACGCCCGCTCGCGCGCGTCGTGCTTGCTTAATCCCAGTACCTGAATCGGCGCTTCCATCACATTTTCCAGCACCGTCATGTGGCTCCAGAGGTTGAAGTGCTGAAACACCATCGTCAGGCGGGTACGCAACAAGCGTAGCTGATTTTTATCCGCCACTTTGAGCTGCCCGTCTTTATCGCGCACCAGATTAATGTTCTGACCGTTCACGATAATCGCGCCTTCGCTCGGTTTTTCGAGGAAGTTAATGCAGCGCAAAAAAGTGCTTTTACCGGAGCCGGACGAGCCGATAATGCTAATCACATCTCCGGCGCGGGCCTGCAGCGATACCCCTTTCAGCACTTCATGACCACCGTAGCGTTTGTGCAAATCGATAACGTGTAATTTATTTTCTGACATCATGTTACTCGAATTATTTAGAGGACACGTGCTGCAACCAGCGTCTTTCCGCCCGGCGGAACAGGCTTATCAGGACATACGAAATGAGTAAATACAACACGGCGGCAATGCCAAACGCGGTAAACGGCTGGTAAGTCGCTGAGTTAATATCACGGGCGATTTTCAACAAATCCGGCACCGTCGCGGTAAACGCCAGCGCCGTAGAGTGCAGCATTAAAATCACTTCGTTGCTGTAGGCAGGCAAGGCGATGCGTAATGCCGACGGTAAAATAATGCAGCGATACATTTTAAATGACGAGAAGCCATAGGCCCGTGCCGCTTCAATTTCACCGTGCGGCACCGAGCGAATCGCCCCGGCGAAAATTTCCGTGGTGTACGCGCAGGTATTCAGCGTCAGCGCCAGTACGGTACAGTTCAGTCCGCTGCGGAAAAACGCGTTAAGAAGATCGGTGCCTTTGACTATCTCCAGCGTATACATCCCCGAATAGAATACCAGTAGCTGTACGTACAGCGGCGTGCCGCGAAAAATATACGTAAACAGCCAGATGGGAAAACGGATGAATTTATTACTGGAAACGCGACCTACCGCCAGAATCACCGCCAGAAGACCGCCCATCACCACCGATGAAATTAACAGCCACAGCGTAATCGCCACGCCGGTAAAACGATAGCCATCCGTCCACAGCAGGGATTTCCAGTACTCCTGAATGATCTCAATCACAAATCGGCCCTCTTCACGCCCACGGAATAGCGACGCTCAAGTAAGAGCAGCACACCATTGGAAACGGTGGTAAATACCAGGTAGATAAGTCCACAGACCACGGCAAAATAGAAAGGCTCCCAGGTGCTTTTACCGGCAAGCTGCGTGGCTTTGACGACATCTTCCAGGCCCAGCAGCGACACCAGCGCCGTCGCTTTGAGTATCACCTGCCAGTTATTGCCGATCCCCGGCAGGGCGTAACGCATCATCGCCGGGAACATAATCCGCCGGAAGGTTTGCCCGTGGGTAAAACCAAAGGCCGTCGCCGCCTCGATATGGCCTTTCGGCACCGCCATAAACGCGCCGCGAAAGGTTTCGGTAAAATAGGCGCCGTAGATGAAACCAAGGGTGATAATACCGGCCACCATCGGATCAATATCTATCTGGTCGATACCCAGCGAATCGGTCACCACGTTAAGCGCGATTTGCAATCCGTAAAATATCAGCAGCATTAAGACCAGATCCGGCACCCCGCGAATCAGGGTGGTGTACCCTTCAAAAATAAGCCCCGTTACCCGGTTTTGCGAAAGCTTCGCCCCCGCGCCGACAAGACCGATAAGCACGGCCAGCACCACGGAACTGAGCGCCAGTTCCAGCGTGACGATCGCGCCCTGTAAAATTACGCCTGAAAACCCGTACAACATGCAGCCTGTCCTGTTGTGTGTGGTGAAGTAAGAAGCCTCTTTTGCATTTTTGCCTCACATCACGCCGGATGGCGGCTGTGCCTTGCCCGGCCTACGATGCTCCGTAGGCCTGACAAGCGCAGCGCCATCAGGCAATGCAGACAGTCAACATTCTTTGGGCTTTATCTGCACCGACGGTGATTAACCGCCATAAACATCAAAAACAAAGTACTTTTTCGCCAGCTTTTCGTAAGTACCGTCAGCACGCATTTCAGCAAAGGCTTTATTCAGCGCTTCGCGCAGCTCGTTATCTTCTTTGCGCAGCCCCATACCGGTTCCTACGCCGAATAACTTCTCATCTTTCACCGCCGGGCCGCCGAATTTATAGTCTTTTCCGACAGGCTGTTTAAGGAAACCTTCGCTGGCCGCGACCTCGTCCTGGAACGCTGCATCAATACGGCCCGCCGTCAGATCGGAATAAATGTTGTCCTGCCCCTGGTAAGAGACGATCTCAATCCCTTTCGGCGCCCAGTGCTCATTGCCGAAGGTCTCCTGCGTCGTCCCCTGTAGCACGCCGACGCGCTTGCCTTTCAGCGACGCGACGGTCGGCTGAATATCAGAGTTCTTCGCCACCACCAGACGGGAATCAGCGGCGTAAAGCTTGTCGGTAAACGCGATTTCCTGCTGGCGCTTTTCAGTGATGGACAGCGAGGACATGATGGCATCAATTTTCTTCGCTTTTAAAGACGGAATCAGCGCATCCAGCGGGTTTTCCACGAACGTACACTGTGTGTCGATACGTTTGCACAGCTCTTTGGCCAGATCGATATCAAAGCCGACCAATTCACCTTGTGCATTTTTGGATTCAAACGGTGCGTATGTAGGATCGGTACCGATACGAATCTTTTGTGGAATAGCGGCAAATGCTGCGGTAGCGCTGGAAAATGCCAGCACCAGAGAAAGGGATAACGCCAGTTTTTTCATAACTATCCTCAACAGACTGTCTTTCCAGGAGATCTTTACAGATCCGATGCGACTATCGTGCCATTAATCAGGCCGACAAGGCAAAGCATTCTACCTTGTCAGCCGGTTTATTTTGCATAAAAATCGATTAAGTATGCATTTATGCGCCTGTTCCGCAACGGCTTATGCACCAAAAAGGTGCATAACATCTATTTTGCACCGTGATAGTTCCCCAGCGCGGCGCGTTATCCCCTTCCCTCAATCGCCGTAGACATTAAAATCGAAGTACTTTTTGGCCATTTTGTCGTAAGTTCCGTCCTGGCGCAGTTCGGTCAGCGCTTTATCAAACGCGGCTTTTAGCTCGGTATCGTCTTTACGCAGCCCAACCCCCGTCCCGTCGCCAAAATATTTTTTATCCTTCACGGAAGGACCGGCAAACGCATACTCTTTGCCCGCTGGCTGCTTCAGGAATCCTTCGCTGGCGGCGACTTCATCCTGCAATGCGGCGTCCAGACGACCGGCGGTCAAATCGGAATAGATAAGATCCTGGTTGGCATAAGCCACCACATCCACACCTTTAGTGCGCCAGTTATCATTGGCGTAAGCCTCTTGCGTGGACCCTTGCAGCACGCCGACATGCTTGCCTTTCAGCGATTCCAGCGTCGGCTGAATGGGAGACCCTTTTGCCGCAATCAGGCGTGAATCCGCCGCGTAAAGTTTGTCGGAAAACGCAATTTCTTGCTGGCGTTTATCGGTGATAGAGAGCGATGAAATAATGGCATCGATCTTTTTCGCTTTTAGTGAGGGAATAAGCGCATCAAAGTCGCTGGCGACCCAGGTACATTTCACCTGCATACGCTTACACATTTCATTACCGAGATCGATATCAAAGCCAATAAAGTCGCCTTTGGCATCTTTCGATGAGAAAGGCGCGTAGGTGGTATCTGTTCCAATACGAACCGTTTGCGGGAGCGCGGCGTAACTGGCCGCCGTCGCGCCCAGACCTATCAGCAAAGACAAAGCGAGAACGGTCTTCTTCATACATACCCCTCAAGTGGCGTCATTTTCTTATGTTTTACGTGGTGTTGTGTGTTTGCAGACTTTTTCATGCAGGTCTTATGCCATTTTCACGTCAGCAAAACGATTCGACGTTAAATTTGTTAATAAAACGTTGCAATATTGTCCTGATGTTGAAGATAGCAGGTATGACGGTTGAACCGCAGCGTTTCGGCGGCTTTTAACGAATTAAATGTTGAGGATATGATCGCGGTTACAAAATTGCCCTGAAACAGGGCAACAGGGACAATAATGCACGCTAAACAGACAACGCTATGCGCCCTGCCAGCGAACAAAAAGATCGTGCGGAAGGGGGATATCAAACTGATCCAGCACTCGGTTAACCGTTTGATTTATAACATCATCTAACGTCTGAGGAAGATGATAAAAAGCCGGAACCGGCGGCATAATCACCGCGCCTATCTCAGCGGCCTGGGTCATTAAACGCAAATGCCCGATATGCAGCGGCGTTTCACGCACACACAGCACCAGAGGTCGCCGCTCTTTTAATATCACATCCGCCGCGCGGGTAAGCAGTCCGTCAGTATAACTGTGGACAATCCCCGACAGCGTTTTAATCGAACAGGGCAAGATAACCATTCCCGCCGTCGGGTAAGAGCCCGAGGAAATGCTGGCGGCAATGTCGCGCGCATCGTGCGTCACATCGGCCAGCACCTGCACCTCGCGCAGCGAAAAATGGGTCTCCAGCGCCAGCGTTTGCCGGGCCGCCTGGCTCATCACCAGATGCGTTTCCACGCTATCGACATCGCGCAAAATTTGTAATAAGCGCACGCCATAAATCGCTCCGCTGGCGCCGCTAATTCCTACAATGAGTCGTTTCATGTTCTCTTACCGTTTACGAGCGCCGTTCATCCCACTGTGTTACGTAATCGGCTCAAAGTGGGTCTGAAGAGATACCATGACAAAAGAATCCCTATCATAAAAGCCAGCTCAACCAACATTATCACTACCCCTTGCTCACTAAACCAGGTGCCGACCATAATGGCAAAATTGGTGATAATGACAAATCGGGCCGTCCAGGGGAAAAGCGGCGATCGATAGCGTAGCAAATCGCTGGCGTACGTTCCATTACGCACCGATTGCCGGAAGCGATACTGGCACCATCCGATGGTTATCCATGCCAGGCAACCCACCTGCCCGGTACTGGCGATCAGATATAAATAAAATTGCTGTGCGGGAATATAGCGGGTCAGCAACGACACCAACGCCAGCAAGGCCGTGATTAAAATAGCATACACCGGCACGCCGCCGCCGTTCGTTTTACCAAAGCAGGCTGGCGCAAAGCGATCGCCTGCCATAGACCACAGCATACGCGAACTGGCGTAAATGGCCGAGTTAGCGGCAGAAATCGCGGCGGAAAAGATCACCAGCGTCATCAGCGTATCCGCCCCCGGAATACCCGCGTGGGAGAATACCCATACAAAGGGGCTTTGTCCATTTGGCGTCAGTCCATGCGGATAGACCAGCGCCAGCACCGCAATCGCCAGGCCGTAAAATAAAATGATTCTGAGACCGATCCCCAGGATCACTTTCGGTAAAATAATGTGCGGCGATTCGGTCTCCCCTGCCGCATTTCCTACCAGTTCCACCCCCTGGAAAGAGTAAATCACGATCGTCATACAGACCACAATTTGCTCCCAACCGTGGGGAAACCACATTCCGTCTGCTTTTAATGTCGGGTGCCAGTCGCTATGGCCCATTAGCGAGTAGATCATGACCCCGCCCGCGCAGATAAACAGCACGATCGCGAAAACCTTAATGGCCGAAAGCCAGTATTCGCATTCGCCAAAACTTTTTGCGGAGGTGAGATTGATGGCCGTCAGGATGAGCAGAATCGCCAGGCAGAACATATATACCGGAACCGCGGGGAAAAACTGATGAGCAATAAACCCTGCGGCAGTGAGGTCGGCTGCCAGGGAAAAGACCCAGCTAAACCAGTAAAGCCAGCCAATGGTATAGCTCCAGCAAGGTGACGGCATAAACATCAGCGCGTAATGTTGAAATGAACCGGAGTGAGGAAAGGCGCATGATAATTCGCCAAGACACATCATCGTCGCCAGCATAATGGTTCCGGCAAACAGATAGGCCAGTAAGGTTCCCGCCGGCCCGACGCTGCTTAACGGTTCGGCAATGCCGATAAATAAGCCGGTGCCAATCGTGCCGCCCAACGACATCATCAGCAGGTGCCGCTTCTTCAGGTTACGTCGCAGACCGCCTTCAGGCTCTGCTGGCGGTGATTGTTGCAGGGTATCCATCGTTACTCCCTGTCTTTCGTGAGGTCAAAGATGCCGCCGCGACATCGCCGCGGCGGTTATGCGTTAACGCGTAAACCTCCAGGCGACGCCTTTGGTCTGGCAGGCCATTAACAGGCCCGTATAATCCAGCTCAAAGCGAATCACATCGCCTACTTTTAGCGACTGACGGCAATCTTCAATATCCACCAGCGTATGATCGCTGGTTTGCCCTAAGATAGTGATAGCGTCGTCGCATGGCACACAGTTATCCGACGGCACATCCTGACGACCAAACGCCAGCAATGCGCGTCGGCGTATGCCACGATCGACAAAGGTTTTACTTTGCAAAAAGGCATCGACGCCCAGCTCCCCGACCGGGACGGTCGGTTTACTGTTCAGTTCGATGATTTCCGCTTCCAGGATATACATATCGGAACAGGCTTTATCGACCGGTTTTGCGGAGTGGTGAAATTCATTCAGGTATTTCATGTCCACATATTCAATGCCGAATTCATGCAGTCCGCCGATGCGCAGATGATTCAGCCCCTGCGGCCAGATACCTTTATCCAGCAGGTGATAGCTGGTGCAGTTTCCCGCAGAAAGCCGCCGGACAGGAATACCGCTGTCAGCTTCCAGCCGGGCGGCCAGCGCCAGAAAATCCTCGCCATTTTTTACCGTTGGCAACACGGTGCCGTAACAATTAAAGTTGGTGCCCAGTCCATATAATTCCAGACCGGGCAGACCAGTAATCAGAGTCACGGTCTCAAGAATGCGTTGATATTCACCAAACCAGATACCCTCGCGTAAATCGCCCATATCCACCATCAGTAATACCTGATGCGTTTTCCCCTGGCGTTGGGCTTCTTGCGATAATGCCCGTAATACCACCGGCTCGCTATTTAAACTAATATCCGCGTAGCGCACCACATCTTCGATTTCACTCAGACACGGGCTGCGTAACAGGCAGGTCGTACATCCTGTCTCGCGTATTTTTTTCAAATTATAGGTTCGTGATTCAGCAATAACGGTAATTCCGCCGTTGAACACCGCCTGCGCGGTTTCCACGCAGCCGTCAAAAACTTTATTGACAGCCATCACGTCAATACCGCTGCTTGCCAGCAGAGCTTTTTCCGTGCGGGCGTTTTCTTCCAGCTTGCGTAGATTTATTTCCAGAACTGGCATATACATTTTATTTTCCTCCCGCCATGCTTAAACGGGCATTACGTTTCTGCGCCCGATGGTAAATGTACTCCGCGACGACAACCGCCAGCACGGCTCCGCCAATAATTTTCCCGGCGTACTGGAAATATCCGCCCATATCAATTTGAGAAGGCGGAATAAATAACAGCGCAACGGCAAAGGCGATAGAAAGAAAGCCCAGCGCGGGTAAAATAGCCGGTAAAACCTTGCCCGGAATTTTAAAACTTCTTGGCGTATCCGGCTGAGTCTTACGTAAACGCCAGAACGCCGGGAACATCACCAGATAAGGAATAAAATAGGTGATGGTCGTTAGCGCCGTTAACATCCAGTAAGCCGCCGCAACGCTTGGCGAAATAAAAGTCGAAAAACACAGGACCGTGACAATAATCGCCTGTACAGTCAAGGCAAAGGCGGGCGTTTTCCACACCGGATGTAATTTGCCAATTCGGTCCCCCAGCAGATTATCTTCACGCGAGGCTTCCTGGAGCATATAAATCGGCCCCACCAGCCAGGAGTTAATTTGCCCGAGAGCGCCAAAAAACATACAGATGGCCATAACAGGAATTAACCACGGCATATGCAGCGTGTCCGCAGCAGCATGCATAGCCTGCATGACGCCTGCCACAATGTCGGTTTTCCCGGCGGGTAAAAGCGTATTTAGCGCCCAGGTGCCGACCATATAGATCCCAACGATAACGGCAGCGGAGACGGCCATCGCTCGCGGAAAATCACGCTGTGGATTACGGGTACGCCCGGCAATCATCGGGGCGACCTCCAGTCCGGCAAACGCAAACATCATGCTGGATAAGAAAACGATCGTATCCCAGTGTCCGAGATCCGGAATCCAGTTTTTCGCTGTAGTGTAGTCCGTCTGCATCTGGTGTCCGGTACATAGCCATACCACCGCCAGTAAAATGAGGATGGCGGAGGGAATAAATACGCCGCACCAGGCGCTGATGCTATTAATAATTTTTGTCCATTCCATCCCACGGATATTCATCAGCGTTAATAGCCAGAAAATTACCGCGGAACCAATACCGATAAATGCTTTATTTTCCGCCAGGCCGCCGCCGATCATATAGCCCAACGCGGTAAAGCCGAATTGCAGCATTAATGGGAAAAACAGTACGCAGGAAAAGAGAAAACAAACCACGACAATCCATGCAATACGTTTACCAAATGCCTCTTTAATCCAGACAAATATCCCGCCATCTTTCGGCCAGCCGGTTGACAGCTCGCCGCATACCATCGCTAAAGGAAAAAACAAGCAGAATGCGGCTATCACCCATAACAACATGGCCGATGCCCCGTAAGGCGCCACGTTAGGGATTTGCCGCAAACTCAGAATAGCGATGACATTCATAAAGACAATGTCTTTGATGCCAAGTAAGCCAGAATTTGTGTTACTCATGGCCATCTCCTGTTATGCATTCAGGCATCACTGCCCTCTTCTTATCATCTGACGACGGGCTTCAGCATAAAACTGAAGCCCAAAACAGTATTAATAAATGTCGTACTTGACCATATCTTCGTAACTGTCTTCCCGACGAATCAGACGCGTCTCACCATTTTTATCGATCATCACCACGCCCGTGCGCGGACGGTTGTTATAAACGGTTTGACTTTCAATGGTGTATGCCCCGGCATCAAGAAACGCGACAATATCGCCAACATGAGTCTCCTTCGGCAGTAAAAACTCTTCGCCTTTCACTCCCATGTGGAAATAATCTCCACCATCACACAGCGGCCCGGCTAATTTTATCCAGGCGTCGTGCGCTGCCGTCATGCGAGAGGCGTTATAGACATAAAAGAACCAGTCAAAATGCTGGCTGTCAGAGAGTACGCTGTAACCAGCGTCGACAAATTTCCATTCAACGTGGCATTCCACATTGCCGTTAAGATCGTAATTTGTTTTACGTTTTTCGCAGGAGACTTCCGTCAGTAACACCGCCGCCGACCCGGTCACTTTACGTCCCGGTTCAATACATATTTCCACATCGGTACGCCATTTATGCACTTCGCGAATGACCGCATCGGCAAAATCCTGGGCGGTAATACCGGCATACATATTATCTTTTAACGGGTCGCCATTCTCATCGTCATATTTATAGGGAACCGGAATTCCGCCGCCCACGTTGATCAAATCAAATTTAATACCGAGCACCTCTTCCAGGCGACGGGATTCATCCACCAGCACTTTAGTCGCTTTTGCGAAAGGCTCTGACTCCGGCACCTGATCGCCCACATGCATATGCAAGCCGCGCAAATGCACATAAGGCATCGCCAGAATGCGGCGGCAGGTTTCTTCCGCCTGTTCCAGGTCGAGACCCGACTTCGCATGGAAAGCAGTAACCAGTTCCGCATGCGTCGCCGAGGGAACATTCGGCTCTACGCGGACGCAAACATTGGCGACTTTCTTCAGCTTGCGAGAGATGGCATCAATATGTTCCAGCTCATACAGGCTATCAACATTAATAAGATACAGATCGTTGGCGATAGCATATTCCAGATCGGCAGGCTTTTTCACCACGCCGTTGAAGACGATCTGATCGCCGCGAAAGCCTATCTCCAGACACTTGCGAACCTCATATTGTGAGTTTGCCTCCGCGCAAATTCCGGCGTCACGAATGGCTTTCAACACCCCCATGACCGAGCAGGTTTTTGACGCAAAGAAGGTTTTGGTATTTTTATGCGCCGCAAATGCCTGCTGGATTTCATGAATGTTACGAATAATCTCCGGCTCAGAAAACACATAGAACGGCGTGGGGTACTGGCGCGCCAGAGCGTCCAGATCGACCCCTTCAAAACACAAATGACCGTCTTTGTGCTGGAAACGGCGATCGCCGTTGATTACCTGCTCACGTAGCTGGTTGTAATTCTGCATAATCGAGTCAGTCATAACGCCCTCTGCTTAATGTTTATGGTAAAAATCCGCATTCTTTACAGGGATAAGGCAAAAGGTATGCCACTATTTTTTATCAAAATAATCAATTACTTATAAAAATAAGCTGTTTCTCATTTTCGTCATTGAGTTTGCTATTCATCACAACGACGAAAATTCGTCACTTTTATAATGGCAACATGAACAATAGATATGAGGAATGCATGTATGGCATCCACCAATCAGGAACTGGCCTCGGCGCTCAGGATGTTTTCCCGCTTTTTCGATTTGATTCATCAGCCGTTGGCCGTCATTAATGAGCGTGGTGAATACGTTTACTACAATCAGGAAAGCGCGGATCTGGACGGCTACAGTATTGAACGGGCAATGGGAAAACATATGCTGGATGTCTATCCGGGCATGAAAGAGACCCAAAGTACGATGCTTTCATCGTTAAAAAAAGGCGTGGAATACATTGGCCATTATCAAATTTATTACAATGCGCGAGGCCAGGCCGTTGACTATCAGCACACCACCGCGCCGCTCTATGCAAGCGATGGCGGCATGGTCGGCGTTATCGAAATCGGCAGGAATATGTCCGGCGTCAGGCGGCTCCAGGAGCAGGTGGTAGAACTGAACCAACTGCTGTATGCCGATCACCATGAGAAGCACCATGCCATTATTACCGAAAACCCGGAAATGCTCAGTAATATCGCCAAAGCCAAACGGCTGGCCGCCAGTAATATTCCGGTGACGATTGTCGGGGAGACGGGTACGGGTAAGGAGCTATTTTCCCGCCTGATCCATCAATGCAGCAAGCGGGCGAATAAACCATTTATCGCCCTGAACTGCGGCGCTCTACCGCCTACGCTTATCGAAAGTACGCTTTTCGGCACCGTGCGCGGCGCCTATACCGGCGCGGAAAATAGCCAGGGCTATCTGGAACTGGCAAACGGGGGAACGCTCTTTCTTGATGAGCTGAACGCCATGCCGATAGAGATGCAAAGTAAGCTGCTGCGATTCTTGCAGGATAAAACCTTCTGGCGGCTCGGCGGACAGCAGCAGCTCCACTCTGATGTCAGGATCGTTGCCGCCATGAACGAAGCGCCCGTCAAATTAATTCAACAAGAACGTCTGCGGGCAGATCTTTTTTATCGGTTGAGCGTCGGAATGTTGACGTTACCGCCGCTGCGTGCCCGCCCGGAAGATATTCCCTTACTGGCGAATTATTTTATTGATAAATACCGTAATGACGTGCCGCAGGATATTCACGGATTAAGCGAGACGGCGCGTGCTGATCTGCTCAATCACGCCTGGCCGGGTAATGTCAGGATGCTGGAAAACGCGATTGTACGCAGCATGATCATGCAGGAAAAAGATGGGCTGCTCAAACACATCATTTTTGAACAGGACGAGTTAAATTTAGGCGTACCGGAAACCGCGCCGGAAAATCCCCTTCCCTCGTCACCCGATCCGCAGTATGAAGGGTCGCTGGAGGTACGGGTTGCCAACTACGAAAGGCATTTAATAGAAACCGCGCTGGATACGCATCAGGGGAATATTGCCGCCGCGGCCCGCAGCCTTAACGTATCGCGCACCACGTTACAGTACAAAGTACAAAAATACGCTATTCGCTTCGGCGTGGTGCGTAATTGACATCGGCCAGCGGCATCGCGCCGCTGGCAAAGCCATTAGCCTTCGTTATGCATTTCCAGGTTTTCCATTTCGTTCTGGAACAGCACCGCTTTGGCGTCGTCATTACGTAATGAATCCAGGAAGTCGAGGTATTGCTGGTCTACGTCTTTGGTGACATATACCCCGTTAAATACCGAACATTCAAACTGCTGGATATCCGGGTTTTCCGCGCGTACGGCTTCGATCAGATCGTTCAGATCCTGGAAGATAAGCCCGTCTGCGCCGATGATCTGACGAATCTCATCCACCTCGCGACCATGCGCGATCAGTTCATTGGCGGTCGGCATATCAATGCCATAGACGTTGGGGAAACGAATTTCCGGCGCGGCGGACGCCAGATAAACCTTCTTCGCGCCGGCTTCCCGGGCCATCTCGATGATCTGCTCTGATGTGGTGCCACGCACGATGGAATCATCCACCAGCAGGACGTTCTTATCGCGGAATTCCGCGCGATTAGCATTGAGCTTACGGCGCACGGATTTACGGCGTAGCTGTTGGCCCGGCATGATAAAGGTACGTCCCACGTAACGATTTTTGACAAATCCCTGGCGGTACGGCTTGCCGAGAATACGGGCAATTTCCAGTGCGATATCGCAGGAGGTTTCCGGGATAGGGATCACGACGTCGATGTCCAGATCTTCCCATTCACGAGCGATTTTTTCGCCAAGTTTGGTGCCCATATTCACACGAGCGCTGTAGACGGAGATCTTGTCGATAAAGGAGTCCGGGCGAGCAAAATAAACGTACTCAAACAGACAGGGGTTACTGACCGGGTTATCCGCGCACTGGCGCGTGAACAGTTGTCCCTTTTCGGTAATATAGATAGCTTCGCCCGGCGCAACATCGCGCAGGAATTCAAAGCCCAGCGTATCCAGCGCCACGCTTTCAGAAGCGACCATATACTCCGTACGACCATCGCCAACGTCACGCTTACCCAGCACTAACGGGCGAATGCCGTGCGGATCGCGAAAAGCCACCATGCCGTGGCCGATAATCATCGCCACGCAGGCATAGGCGCCGCGGATTTGACGGTTAGTCGCGGCAATCGCGGCAAAAATATTGTCGGCTTCCAGCGGATAGTGACGGAAGTTGTCGAGCTCGCTGGCGAAAATATTGAGCAGGATTTCGGAATCGGAGGTGGTGTTGATATGACGGCGCTTTTCTTCAAACAGCTTTTTACGTAGCTCGTGCGCGTTAGTCAGGTTGCCATTATGGGCCAACGTGATGCCATACGGCGAGTTAACATAAAAAGGTTGCGCTTCGGAAGCGCTGGAGCTGCCTGCGGTAGGGTAGCGCACATGGCCGATCCCCATGTTGCCCTGCAAACGCTGCATGTGGCGAGCTTCAAAAATATCGTTCACCAGTCCGTTTGCCTTACGCAAGCGGAAGCAGTTATTCGCATCAATGGTGATGATACCGGCAGCATCCTGACCACGATGCTGGAGCACTGTTAACGCGTCATAAATCGACTGGTTGACCGGCATAACACCGGCGATACCGACAATACCGCACATACGTCATTTTCCTCGTTAAGCCACATCTCAGAACCTGTTACGTCCTGGGCAAGAAACTCGACGAGCTTTGCAGATAGTCAAAGAACCATCTGATGATGAAGCTGAACTGCGGGATGAGCTGCGATTTGCTCCAGTCTTCGCTTTTCGACAAGCCGGTAAAGGTATCAAGGAAGAACAGAATGGCGGCGACAATCAGCGCGCCTCGCAGTGCGCCGAAACAGATCCCCAACACCCGGTCAGTTCCCGACAGGCCGGTCTTCTCTACTAGCTGACCTATCACAAAATTCACGATAGCGCCGACGATAAGCGTCGCGATAAACAGTACCGCGATAGCAATCCCATTACGAACCAGTTCGTCTTCAAAGCCCGTAAACCAGACAGACAGGTAAGTGTAGTAGTGACTGGCGACAAAGAAAGCACAACCCCACGTCACCAGCGATAACGCTTCACGAACAAAGCCGCGGATCAGGCTAACCAGACAGGAAAAAGCAATCACCGCGATAATGGCGTAATCAATCCAGACCATAGATGTCCCACGATTTTACGCCCTGTCGTCCTGTTCGGGGCGCATTCTAACAGAAAAAGAAAACGTTTGCGTAGGGATTTCCTTCCCACGCGTAAATAAAAATGGCGCTGAAAAAATATTCAACGCCATCACACTTTTTATCTCTTCGGGCACGACCAGAAGAGCTGCCATCGGCCTGATAAGCGCAGGATACCAGGTTCATTCCTTCTGCCGGATGGCGGCGTAAACGCCTTATCCAGCCTACAGAACGTCGGATATTACCAGATGAACACCGTAGGCCTTAACGCTGCGCAGTCGGGCAAAACGCGCCTTAGTTCGGGCTATACCCCATCACCACGCCGCTTAACCCGGAAATCTGCTTGAGCTCGCCAAGCGATCCTTTCATCTTATCTTTCGACGCATCCGGCCCGACGAGAATACGGGTTATTTTACCCTGTACCGGCGTTGAGGGTGAAGTATAAACCCGGAACCCGGCGGAACGAAGCTTGCCGACTATCTCGTTGACTTTATCCGCATTTTTCAGCGCGCCCAACTGTACGACATAGGCTTTGCCGGTCGGTGCAGGTTTATCGTCGGCGGCCGGTTTCGGCGCGGGCGTCGGCGTGGAAGCGGCGACAACCGGCTGTTGCGGTTTAGGCTGCGGTTTCGGCTTTTCAACCGGCTTCGGTTTAGGCGTCTCCGCCGGTATCGGATCAAGCTCGACATTGTTAGACGCCATGCGCGACGGGTCCAGCGATGGCGCTGCCGCATCTCCCGCCCGCACCTCTTCAGCCGCCCCTTCCGGCGGCTGTGTCGGCAGCGCCTGCGTTGCGGCAGGCATCATATCCGGCTCATCGCGGTCGCCAGGCTTCGGTACCAGTGGAATCGCAGCAAATTCATCCTGATAATGCTTTTTCTGTCCGTCCAACAGACCGGGAAGCACAATAACCCCCAGCGCGACTAACACAATCGTGCCGACTAAACGATTCTGAAACTTACTCGCCACCGATTCTCCCCGCGTCTATCACTTCCATAACATGTGCGACGGTGTGGAACGATCCGCACACCAGCACGGTATCTTCTGGCTGCGCCGCGTCGATAGCGGCCTGCCATGCCTGCGCGACGCTATCATAGACATTCCCTTTCCCCAGATGTTCCAGAAGTTGTTCCGCCGTCGCGCCGCGCGGCCCCTCTAACGGAGCACAATACCAGTCGTCAACCACGCTTTTCAACCAGGCTAACGTGCCGGCGATATCTTTATCATGCAGCATACCAATCACCGCAAGCACGCGCCCGCGTTTCGGCAACATTTTCAGACGACCCGTCAGGTATTCCGCCGCGTGGGGATTATGGGCGACATCAAAGATAACGCGCGGCGACTCACTCACGATTTGAAAACGTCCCGGCAAGGTAGCCTGCGCAATACCGTCGCGAATCGCCTGCTCGTCAATGTTCAACCTGCTGGCGCGCAGCGCGGCCAGGGCGGTGGCGGCATTCGGCTGGGGAACCTGCGGCAACGGCAGTCCGGCAAGCGTACCGTCGCCATCGGTAAACGCCCAGTGGGTCGCTGTCACCTCATAACGCCAGTCAACGCCGCGACGCCGCAACAGCGCGCCGGTCTCCTGAGCGACATCCGCGATGGTTGCCGGCATTTCCGGTTCGCCGACAATAGCGGGTTTTTCCGCACGAAAAATCCCGGCCTTCTCGCGGCCGATACTTTCGCGATCCGGCCCCAGCCAGTCAGTATGGTCAAGCGCGATGCTGGTAATTACCGCTACATCGGCATCCACAATGTTCGTGGCGTCCAGGCGCCCGCCCAACCCGACCTCCAGAATCACCACGTCAAGGTTAGCCTGTTTAAACAGCCACAATGCCGACAACGTACCATATTCAAAATAGGTCAATGAAATATCGCCGCGCGCCGCTTCTATTTCCGCAAAGGACGCGGTATGCGCGGATTCCGCTAATTCTTTCCCCTGCACGCGCACGCGCTCGGTGTAACGTACCAGATGAGGCGAACTATAGACGCCCACACGGTATCCCGCCGCGATTAACACCGACTCCAGCGTTCGACAGGTCGTACCTTTACCGTTGGTTCCCGCAACGGTAAAAACGAACGGCGCAGGCTTGAGGATGTCCAGACGAGCTGCCACCTGGCTTACGCGCTCAAGGCCTAAATCGATACTCTTGCTGTGCAGGTTTTCCAGATAAGAAAGCCACGAGGCCAGGGGCGACGCAGCTTGAGGTATAGATTTGTTTTTCATTGATTCCGCTGCTTCTTTACGGTGAAAAGCAAAAGGGCAGAGCCTGCGGCCCTGCCCTTTTCAGTTATCAGGCCTCAGACTCCTGATCCGGCGCCGGAGGCACCACCACGCCTTCACGCGGGGCGTCCGGGTTCGGCGCGGGCAGATTCATCAGCTTCGCCAGAATGCTCGCCAGCTTCAGGCGCATTTCCGGGCGGCGGACGATCATATCAATAGCGCCTTTTTCGATCAGGAACTCACTGCGCTGGAATCCCGGCGGCAGTTTTTCGCGAACGGTTTGTTCGATAACGCGCGGGCCGGCGAAGCCAATCAGGGCTTTTGGCTCGGCGATGTTGAGATCGCCCAGCATCGCAAAACTGGCGGAAACGCCGCCCATTGTCGGATCGGTCAATACCGAGATGTAGGGCAGACCACGTTCCTGCATTTTAGCCAGCGCCGCCGAGGTTTTCGCCATCTGCATCAGCGACATCAGCGCTTCTTGCATACGCGCGCCGCCGGAAGCAGAGAAACACACTAACGGACAGTTATCTTCCAGCGCCTGTTCAACGGCACGAACGAAGCGTGCGCCAACGACAGACCCCATTGAGCCGCCCATGAACGCGAATTCAAACGCGGCGGCGACAACCGGCATACCGTGAAGCGTCCCTTTCATGACCACCAGCGCGTCTTTCTCGCCGGTTTCTTTCTGCGCGGACGCCAGTCTGTCTTTATATTTTTTGGAGTCGCGGAACTTGAGCACGTCTTTTGGCTCCAGCTCGCTACCCAACTCCACAAGGGAACCTTCATCTAACAGGCTATGCAGGCGATTGCGCGCCGACATGCGCATATGATGGTCACACTTAGGACAGACCTCAAGATTACGTTCCAGCTCAGCGCGGTATAAAACCTGACCGCAGCTATCACACTTGGTCCACACCCCTTCAGGAATGCTTGCCTTGCGGGTGGGAGTAATGTTGCTTTTAATTCGTTCAATCCAGCTCATTGGTGACCTTTCTGCCTGAACCTTAGTCAGCTTTATTATAAGGGGCGCATAATGCCATTTTTGCCCCCAACAGACCATGAATGTTGCACATTAAAACATAACAGCCCGAAACTTTGGATAAAAAAGTGGTCGAACCGCTGAGTTACTTTCTATTTTGCGGCACGCGACGCAGCGCGCTTATGCCGGACAATCTCAATGACGCCAGGTAATATCGAAACCACGATAATCCCCACAATCAGCAGCTTAAGGTTATCCTGAATCAACGGTATCGTACCGAAGAAATAACCGGCGTAGGTAAAGAGCAGCACCCACAGCAGCGCGCCGATGACGTTATAAGCGGCAAAATGCCGATAGGACATGTGCCCCATCCCTGCCACAAACGGCGCAAAGGTTCTGACGATCGGCACGAAGCGAGCGAGAATGATAGTTTTACCGCCGTGTTTTTCATAAAACTGGTGGGTTTTATCCAGATAGCTGCGGCGGAAAATTTTCGAATTCGGATTACTGAACAGTTTTTCGCCGAACAGTCGACCAATCGTGTAATTTACCGCATCGCCGACAATTGCGGCGATCAGCATTAACGCCACCATGACATGCACATTGAGATCGTTGGTTTCCAGCGAAGCCAGCGCCCCGGCGACAAACAGCAGCGAGTCGCCCGGCAGGAACGGCGTGACGACCAGGCCGGTTTCACAAAACAGAATCAAAAACAAAATAGCGTACACCCAGACGCCGTACTCCGCGACCAGCTCCGCCAGATGCACATCGATGTGCAGAATAAAATCAATAATAAAGTAGATCAGGTCCATATTTGTCTTTGCCTTTCTACCCGACACGTTTCGGGTGTGCGATTCGGATTAGTCCGCCAGAAATAGCGGGCCCATTGGCGGTTTTGGAAGGTCAAACCGGTCAGGGTAATCCACCGCAACCAAATATAGCCCTTCCGCCTTCGCCGTTGCCGCCGCCAGCGTTCTGTCCCTGGCCGCTAACAGCTCTGCGATCCAGCTCTCCGGCTGGTTGTGAGCGCCTACTTCCAGCAGGCTGCCGACAATATTCCTGACCATATGATGAACAAAGGCATTCGCTTTGATATCGACTACCACATAAGGGCCGTGGCGGGTAACGTTGATGTGCATCACATTACGCCACGGCGTGCGCGACTGGCACTGCACCGCACGAAACGAGGTAAAATCATTTTCGCCAAGCAAACACTGCGCCGCGCGATGCATCCGCTCCGCATCCAGCGGCTCATAGTAATGCGTCACGCCTTTTGCTAACACCGCAGGACGCAGTCGATGATTGTAGATGATATAGCGATAACGGCGAGCCGTAGCGCTAAATCGCGCGTGAAAATCATCCGGTACAGTTTTCACCCAGCGCACGGCAATGTCTCCAGGTAAATTCGCATTTACCCCCAGCGTCCATGCCGCATCTTTGCGCAATACGGTCGTTTCGAAATGGACAACCTGCCCGGTGCCGTGAACGCCGGCATCGGTACGCCCGGCGCAGAACACGTTAATAGGTTCATTTGCCACCTGCGAGAGCGCTTTTTCCAGCTTTTCCTGCACGCTGCGCACTTCATTCTGACGCTGCCAGCCATAATACTTGCTGCCGTCGTACTCAATACCCAGCGCAATTTTATAGACCGGCGATGATTGCTGTCCGGACATCAGTACAGATACTCCTGCACCAGCTTCTCCGCAATTTTAACGGCCATTAGCGCGCCGCCGAAACGCACGTTGTCCGCCACTGACCAGAACTGAATTTGTTCCGGCATACCGTAATCATTATGCACACAGCCAATAGAGAGCTGTGGATTGCCGGAAGCGTCGCCCATCTGCGTCGGGTAATCCGTCTCTTCTGACAGTACGATATCTTCACCGCGGGAAAACGCCTCGCGCGCCTCTTCCGCCGCCAGCGGACGGAGCGCTTCAAAGCTCACCATCTGCGCATGGCCATAGAACACCGGCGACTGCACGACACTGGCGGAGATCATCACGCCATCGTCCTGCAAAATTTTACGCACTTCATCGACGATACGACGTTCCTGGCGCACGCTGCCTTCACGATCCGGCAGCAGCGGCAGCATATTGAACGCCAACTGGCGGCCAAAGAAATCATCTTCATCAATCGGTATGCCGTTAAGCAGCTTCGCACTCTGTCCGGCCAGCGCATCGACCGCTTTTTTCCCCTGTGCGGACGCTGATAACATACTGGTGACGGCGATACGCGACAGTCCCCCCTGATCGATTAACGGCTTGAGCGCCGCCAGCAGTTGACTGGTCAGACTATCGGCGACCGCAATCACGTTACGGTTACGGTAATCCGCCAGTACATACGGGTTAACTTCCGGCACGACCAGCGGCACATCAGGCTCCAGCGCGAACAGACCGCTGGAATCTATCACCAGGCAGCCTGCATTGGTCGCGTCGTCTATCCAGGCAGCCGATGCCTCTGCGCCGGCAACGAAAAACGCCAACTGCGCCTGCGTCCAGTCAAAGTCCGCGGCATCCTGGACAATGACCGACTTGCCACCAAAACGGAGGTGCTCGCCCGCGCTTTCATGACGCGCCAACGCATAAATTTCACCGACCGGGAACTGGCGTTCAGCCAGTGTTTCAAGCAGGGCTTCGCCTACGGCGCCCGTTGCGCCCAGAATGGCAATGTTCCAGCCTTCAGACATGGTGATTTACTCCAGAAATACATAAGCGTCCCTGTCGCATTATTCGACAGGGAGCATTAAGAAGACATTAATGTGCCGGGTGATGAACAGCGTTAAAACCTAGCTTACACAGCAAGGCGGCTGCCGTTTCGTCGTCACACATCACGTATAAAGACGACCATTCACGGCGCTCAAGATAATTTTTACGCAATTTATCAAATTCACCCGGAATTCCAGCGACTTTACGCAGCGGCGCATCGTCGCGGCGCACATCATACACCAAATGCGCCAGTCTTTTCAGCGTCGGTTGATCCAGCGGGCCATGAAGCGTAATACGACCAAACTCAGGCGCAGGCAGTAATGTCTCCAGCGCGACATGCTGCTCGCGGCCGATAAACGCGCTATAGGCCTCAAAGACCTGGGTGGTGCCGCGCGCTTTGCCTTCCAGCGTATAGCCGGCAATATGCGACGTGCCGATATCCACGGCTTCCAGTAGCGCGACGTTAAGATCCGGTTCGCCCTCCCACACATCAAGCACCACGCTCAGCGGCTGCCCGGCATTAAGTCGCGCCAGCAACGCGGCGTTATCCACCACCGGACCGCGGCAGGCGTTAATGAGAATGGCGCCGGGTTTCAGTCGACGGATCAGCGTCTCATCGGCCAGATGCAGCGTTTTGTACGGTCCGTCTTTATAGAGCGGCGTATGGAAAGTCAGGACATCCGCTTCCTGCACCAGCTCATCCAGCGTACGAAAATCACCCTCGTCCCCGCGTGCGGCGCGTGGCGGATCGCACAGCAACGTGCGGATACCCAACGCTTCAAGCCTGGTCTGTAGCCGGCTTCCGACGTTACCCACGCCGACAATCCCTATAGTGCGATCGCGTAACGAAAAGCCGTCACGTTCGGCCAGCATCAACAGCGCGGAAAACACATACTCCACCACGGCGATAGCATTACAGCCGGGCGCGGCTGAAAAACCGATGCCCGCCTGCTTCAGCCATGCCTCATCCACATGATCGGTGCCTGCCGTAGCAGTACCAACGAAGTTAATCGGCGTGCCGCTCAGCAGCGATTCATTCACTTTCGTGACCGAACGCACCATTAACGCATCGGCATGGTTCAATTCTTCAACGGGGATCGGGCGACCCGGCACTGCCTTTACCTCACCCAGGCGGCTAAATAATTCGCGGGCGTAAGGCATATTTTCATCAACGAGAATTTTCACGACTGTCGTACCTGTTTGAGAACGAGAGTTAACCGGACAAGTGTGCCATAATCTGGCCGCCAGGCATATATTGCTCAGATTTATGGTTAAAGGATAATTAATTATGCATCCCATCTCCGGCGCCCCTGCACAGCCTCCAGGCGAAGGGCGTAATCCTCTTTCCGCTGCGAGCGAGCAGCCGCTTTCCATGCAACAGCGTACGGTACTGGAAAGGCTGATCACGCGCCTGATTTCACTGACCCAGCAGCAAAGCGCGGAAGTATGGGCCGGAATGAAACACG
The DNA here is from genome assembly GCF_046567715.1 of Salmonella sp. 741265116_PST. Taxonomy (NCBI): domain Bacteria; kingdom Pseudomonadati; phylum Pseudomonadota; class Gammaproteobacteria; order Enterobacterales; family Enterobacteriaceae; genus Salmonella; species Salmonella sp. 741265116_PST. The sequence continues at coordinate 120,898 of NZ_JBKFPH010000009.1, forward strand.
ATCTGGGGATAAAAAATGACGCGCCGCTACTGTCGCGCCACTTCCCCGCCGCTGAACAGAATCTTACCCAGCGTCTGGGCGTAGCGCAGCAAAATCACGCCAATCGTCAGGTGCTTTCACAGCTAACAGAGCTGCTTGGCGTCGGGAATAATCGTCAGGCCGTCAGCGATTTTATCCGTCAGCAATACGGTCAAACCGCGCTTAGCCAGCTTACGCCCGATCAACTCAAAAACGTACTGACGCTTCTGCAACAAGGGCAGCTTTCCATTCCGCAGCCGCAACAACGCCCGGCAACGGATCGGCCATTATTGCCTGCTGAACATAATACGTTGAATCAGTTGGTGACGAAGCTGGCGGCCGCGACCGGCGAGTCAAGCAAACTTATCTGGCAATCAATGCTGGAACTCTCCGGCGTGAAAAGCGGCGAGCTCATTCCGGCAAAGCAGTTTACCCATCTGGCGACATGGCTACAGGCGCGGCAGACGCTGTCACTACAACACGCGCCTACGCTACATACGCTGCAGGCTGCGTTAAAACAACCGCTTGAGCCGGACGAGCTCACAGCGATCAAAGAGTATGCCCAACACACTTATCAAATTCAGCCGCATACGGTGCTGACCACCGCCCAGGTGCAGGATTTACTTAACCATATTTTCCTGCGTCGCGTAGAACGGGAGGCGAATGAGCTGGAACCGCTCTCTATTCAACCCATCTACCGCCCGTTCGCGCCGATGATTGAAACCGTGAAAAATCTGTCTGCGCGGCCAGGCCTGTTGTTTATCGCGCTAATAATTGTACTGGCGCTTTTCTGGCTGGTTTCTTAACCACGCCGGAACGATAATATCGTCACCAGGATGCCAACCACCGCGGAGATCGCTCCCGCGAGGAATACGGAAGGATAGCCGCATGACGTGGCCAGCACGCCCGCCAGCGGGCCGGTAACACCGTAGGAGATATCCTGAAACGCGGCGTAGCCGCCGAGTGCCGTACCGCGTACCTGAGAAGGTACGCGTTTCACAACCTCCACGCCCAGCGCCGGGAAAATCAATGAACACCCTGCCCCGGTGAGCGCCGCGCCTACCAGCGCTATCCAGGCCGTCGGCGCCAGCCACAAGAGCAGCAGTCCTGCCGTCTCAACCAGCAATGAGACAACGGCGACCTTCACGCCGCCAAAGCGGTCCGGCATCCAACCGAACACTATGCGCATCAGTACAAACGCGCCGCCAAACGCGGTCAGGGTGAATCCCGCCATCGTCCAGCCATTGCTGACAAAATAAAGTGAAATAAACGTACCGATGACGGCAAAACCCACGCCCTGCAATGCCAGACCCAGGCCCGGTTTCCAGATAAGCCCGACCACGCTCCACAGTGAAGGTCGCTCCCCCTCATGCGCAGGTACTTTACGCACGGTGCCGTTGAATGCCCAGGCCAGCAGCGGTAAAACCATCGTCGTCCCCGCCAGCGCCGCGAAGCCAAAGTGGCTATGGATCAGCAAGCCCAACGGCGCACCGGCCGCCAGCGCGCCGTAAATCGCCATCCCGTTCCACGACATCACCTTACCGGAACGCGTTGGGCCAACCAGCCCCAATCCCCAGGTCAGGGTTCCGGTCAGCAGTTGGCTTTCGCCAAATCCGAGGATCAAACGCCCGACAATAAGCAGCGCGAATTTTACCGGCACGGAAACCGGCAACAGCGCGGCCAGTAGCCAGGCGGCGCCCGCCAGCCCGCAGGCAAACATCCCCTGTAACGCCGATCGTTTAGCGCCATATTGATCCGCCAGCCGTCCGGCATAGCCGCGCGTCAGTACCGTCGCAAAAAACTGAATGCCCACGGCGATCCCAACCATCGTATTGCTATAGCCCAGTTCGTGATGGACAAAAAGCGGGATGACGGGTAACGGCAGGCCGACCGTCATATAGGTTAGAAAAACCGCAAAGGCGATGCGGAACAGCGAAAAATTCGCAGACGGGGTCGTTGTTTTTTGGCTAACTGCTGTCATGCATTACTCCAGAATGCAGAGTAAGGCGGGGAAATGCCACGCCCCCCTCTACCTGAACGTCAGGATTAAGGTGCGTTGGATAACGTTAAACGCTTACGCATTATCGGAAGGATAATGTAGAGAGTGAAGTCTGCCTGTGAGACGCGAAACTTGTCAACCTTGAAATTGCAGCCAGGGTATCAACGCGGCGGCGTGTCATCAAACAGAAAGGGAAAGACCGCTTTCATCCCTCTCACCTTAAACCGTCCGGTCACCTGCTTGCGCTGTTCTGGTGTCAGTAACCTGAACATCATCTCCCAGATATCTTCAGGCTCCGCTTCCTGTAAGGAAATGGGTTCTGGCGTCGGTTCCTCTCCGCTGTCGTCCAGATAACGATGAACATAAAGAGGGAAAACAGATATATGAAACTCCTCGGCCTTTGATTTAACACGCTTACGCCTGACGCCCTCTTTCCCTTCGCTGTACTTATACAAACGTTCGCGAACCGCAGGCTCGCTTCCCGGAAACCCCGGTAAGCCAAGACATTCCTTAACCGTGAACCATTCCTTTGCCATCGGTTTCTTTCCTTTCCTCTGATGAAATAAAAATATTTCTTCTTTTGCGCGAAATTTTGCTTTCTTTCTGGCACTATTCTTAGAGTGAAAAAGAAAGTAACTTTCTTTTTCTCACGCTAATTTTTACCTTAAAAATATCGGCGCCGATAACGCATCTTCTTAGGATTACAGAATGGAACCAAAAAGCCAAGACTGGCATCGTGCAGATATTAAAAGTGCACTGGAAAAAAGAGGTATTACGCTCAGAGATCTTTCTCGTCAGGCCGGTTTATCCCCTGATTCACTACGCAATGTCTTTACCCGCTCCTGGCCGAGAGCCGAACGGATTATTGCGGACGCGCTTAGCATCACGCCGCAGGAGATCTGGCCGTCGCGCTATGGCGATATGCAAATAAAAAATGATGCCAATACCGCAGAATAATAGTTAATGTTGAATAAATTGGCCCTAACTTATCAATCTCAACAATTAATAAATATTTAAACTTATTCTATTGAAAATAGTAATAGCACTATTTGTCATGCTTCCCGAATCAAATACTGTTAAAGCATTACGTCATTGCTATTACGTATTTTATTAACAGGAATCATTATGAGTTGGGATAAAAGAATGGCGGTTAATTATGCCAAAACGCATGCAGGTTCTCATTCTCAAGGCCGGTGTGCGGAATTTACCCGAAAGGCAATTCAGGCGGGCGGTATCACGCTGGGGCATACATATCATGCGAAAGATTATGGTCCAATGTTAAGAAGCGCCGGATTCACCGCTATTGGTACCTATGAAATGCCGCGCGAGGGTGACGTCATCATTATTCAACCTTACGCTGGCGGAAACCCGAGCGGTCACATGGCGATATACGATGGCACAGAGTGGTATTCAGATTTTAAACAACGCGATATGTGGGCCGGCCCGGGCTACCGGGCAGCCAGGCCCTCATATACCATCTACAGGAAGAATTAATGAAAACGTTCTCCCTTGTCGCGCTTATCCTGTTGCTTTGTAGTTGCTCTGCGCCTCATCACGACAGTACGCAGGCCGTGAAGCAGTTCTATACCTCATGGATGACGACGTTCACGAACGATGTGAACACCCCTGACGACACCACCGCCTTAATGCAAAGTTACGTTGCTAAAGAGGTTATTCATCGCCTGGCGCTAATACAGTCCCTTTATGAACAGGAGATTGTGGGGGCTGATTATTTTATGTATGCGCAGGACTATGCGCCAGAGTGGATTCCACAGTTACGGGTTGGGAAGGCACACCCTTTCCTCGGCGGAGAAAAAGTGGATGTTCTGTTGGGTACAGAGTCAACGCCCATCCACCTGGAAGTTTATACCCGTTGGGAAGAGGGACGCTGGAAAATTTACCGCGTTCGGGATGCTGATAAGGGTTATGAACAGCCGATTTATGACGCAGGCGCCATCACCCAGGCTGAGGCCTGGTCAGCGAAAGTCGCGCCGGAATATAAGAAGCATTAAAAAAGGGAACCGCCATCGGTCTCTTGTTCGTACCGAAGAGGTTAAAGCGCCTATTGCATCAGGCGCTTATTCCGTCGCTGAAAACAGTAAGCCGAAAATAACCCAGGCATTATTTAAAATATGAAGTATTATCGGTATCATTAACCCACAACTTCTCATTCGAACAACGCATAATATAGATGAAAAAACAAACAGATAAACAAAAGTCACCGCAAAGAGATATTGTGTATGCATAAATGCAAAAGCGAGTGAGGTAATAATAATACCGGAAACTCTTGAGTACCGACCCCAACCGATACTGCTGTTTAATAAAAATCCTCTGAATATAATTTCCTCCGCCACAGGAGCCAGAAAGCACATCGCCAGCGTGTTAAGAAATTTATGAAGAAAAAATTGCCTTGATAACTCGGCCATCCAGGGTTCCGGGCCACTAAAAGCATTGTAGAGAACGGTAAGGCACACCAGGGCCAGCGCCGGAACAAAACATTCCACAAATGATAAGCGGCCCAATGATAAAAACGGATAATACTTTGAATAAATACTCCAGGCGGCAATCGCATAGACAAAAACAATACTATATATAAAAGGCGCAGCCAGACCTCCCAAATAAAGCCAGGCATAGGAAGGCGAAAATGAGGCAAAAACAAAAATGCCAAGCAAACCAAATAAAACAGCCACGCAACTCAAACTATGCCTAATTTTATCTAATGTATTAGTTGGCATTTATAGAATATCCATATAATTTGTTGTTCCCTGAATGAAAAAACAGGTCGCATTAGCGACCTGTTTCATTATTGATACTACAACGTAATAGTCAGGCTTACAACTTACGCATCACCAGCGTGGCGTTGGTGCCGCCAAAACCGAAGCTGTTAGACATTACGGTAGTCAGTTCACGCTCGGTCGTTTCGGTCACGATGTCCAGGCCCGCAGCCTGCTCATCCAGCTCTTCGATGTTGATACTCGGCGCGATAAAACCGTGCTCCAGCATCAGCAGAGAGTAGATAGCTTCCTGCACGCCTGCGGCACCCAGCGAGTGGCCGGTCATCGCTTTGGTCGCGGAGATAGCCGGGCTGTTATCGCCAAACACTTCACGGATTGCACCCAGTTCTTTCACGTCGCCTACCGGAGTAGAGGTACCGTGAGAGTTCAGGTAGTCGATCGGCGTGTCTACGCCGTGCATCGCCATCTGCATGCAACGTACTGCGCCTTCACCAGACGGAGCAACCATGTCTGCGCCATCGGATGTTGCGCCGTAACCGACGATTTCCGCATAGATATGCGCGCCGCGCGCCAGAGCGTGTTCCAGCTCTTCGACAACAACCATACCGCCACCGCCTGCGATGACAAACCCATCACGATGCGCATCATAGGTACGGGACGCTTTTTCAGGCGTATCGTTATATTTGGTGGACAGTGCCCCCATCGCGTCGAACTCACAGGCCATTTCCCAGCACAGCTCTTCGCCGCCGCCAGCAAAAACGATGTCCTGTTTGCCCAGTTGGATCTGTTCAACCGCATTGCCGATACAGTGTGCGGAGGTCGCGCAAGCGGAGCTAATGGAGTAGTTCACACCATAAATTTTAAACGGCGTAGCGAGGCAGGCGGAAACGCCGGATGCCATTGCTTTCGTCACCACATACGGGCCCACGGCTTTCAGACCACGCGGGCTACGCATGGCGTCTGCGCCAAAGACCTGGAATTTCGGGGAGCCGCCGCCGGAACCTGCAATCAGGCCGACACGCGGGTTATTCTGATAGACTTCCGGCGCCAGACCGGCGTCGGCCACTGCCTGCTCCATAGACAGATAAGCATAGATGGAGGCGTCGCTCATAAAGCGCACGACTTTGCGATCAATGAGGCCAGTGGTATCCAGTTTTACGTTGCCCCATACCTGGCTACGCATGCCGGCGTCCTTCAGCTCCTGAGAGAAAGTGATCCCTGAACGTCCTTCACGCAGAGATGCCAGGACTTCCTGCTGGTTATTACCGATGCTGGAAACGATGCCCAGGCCAGTAATCACTGCACGTTTCATTCAATACCTCTGTAATTCGCACTATTTTTAAGTTTCGATTGGCACAATAGCGTACACTTGTACGCCGAACAAGTCCGATCAGCCATTTAGTACGGAAATTTGCGCCATCAGGCACACATCGTTAAGATCGCGATACCGCCCGTCAGACGAGTAACTTACGTGAAACAATACGCCATACAACCCGCCACACTCGAATTTAACGCTGAGGGTACACCTGTTTCCCGAGATTTTGATGATGTCTATTTTTCTAATGACAATGGACTCGAAGAGACACGCTACGTTTTTCTTGGCGGCAATCGTCTTGCGGAGCGGTTTCCCGTACATTCACATCCATTATTTATAGTCGCGGAAAGCGGTTTTGGCACCGGACTCAACTTCCTGACGCTGTGGCAGGCGTTTGACAGCTTTCGTTCTGCGCACCCACAGGCGACGCTGGAAAGGTTACATTTCATCAGTTTTGAGAAATTCCCGTTAATGCGCGACGATCTGGCGCTGGCGCACCAACACTGGCCGGAGCTCGCGCCCTGGGCAGAGCAGCTGCAGGCGCAATGGCCGCTGCCGCTCCCGGGATGCCACCGCCTATTGCTGGATCGGGGCCGGGTAACGCTGGATTTGTGGTTTGGCGATATTAATGAACTGACCGACCAACTGGACGTCACGCTGAATCAAACAGTCGACGCCTGGTTCCTCGACGGTTTTGCCCCGGCGAAAAATCCGGATATGTGGACGCCAAACCTGTTTAACGCGATGGCGCGGCTGGCGCGGTCCGGCGCAACGCTGGCGACGTTTACCTCGGCGGGTTTCGTTCGTCGGGGATTACAGGAAGCCGGTTTTACCATGCAAAAACGCAAAGGCTTCGGACGTAAACGCGAGATGCTTTGTGGAGTGATGGAACAACACCTCATGCCGACACTTTCCGCGCCCTGGTTTTACCGCAGCGGAAGCGAAAAACGTGAAACGGCGATCGTTGGCGGCGGCATCGCCAGCGCGCTGTTATCGCTGGCGTTACTGCGTCGCGGCTGGCAGGTGACGCTCTATTGCGCGGACGACCAGCCCGCCCTGGGCGCCTCCGGTAATCGACAGGGCGCGCTTTATCCGCTCCTTAGCAAACATGACGCCGCCATTAATCGCTTTTTCCCGACCGCATTCACCTTTGCCCGTCGCCTGTATGATGCCCTGCCCGTCTCTTTTGATCATGACTGGTGCGGCGTGACGCAGCTCGGATGGGATGAGAAAAGCCAGCAGAAAATTGCCCAGATGCTGTCCCTGGCGCTGCCCGCCGGACTGGCCTCGGCGCTCAATGCCGAAGAGGCGGAACAGTCGGTTGGCGTGACGACACGCTGCGGAGGAATTACCTATCCGGCAGGCGGCTGGCTGTGCCCGGAACAATTAACTCGCGCAGTCATCGCACTGGCGACCGAACAGGGTTTACAAACGCGCTTTCGCCATACGCTCACGTCGCTCGTTGCGCAGGAGCCGCGCTGGCAACTGCACTTTACGTCAGGTGAAACCGCCAGCCATGAGACCGTCGTCCTGGCGAACGGCCATCAGATTAACCGTTTTGATCAAACCCGGCCGCTGCCGGTTTATGCCGTCGGGGGGCAGGTCAGTCATATTCCCACCACCCCCGCCCTCTCGGCGTTGCGTCAGGTGTTGTGCTACGACGGCTATCTGACGCCGCAAAATCCGCATAATCAGCAGCACTGTATTGGCGCCAGCTATCACCGGGGCGACGAAAGCACCGTCTGGCGCGAAGAAGATCAGCGTCAGAACCGACAGCGTCTGCTTGACTGTTTTCCGGAGGCGAACTGGGCCACAGAGGTTGACGTTAGCGGCAACAGCGCCCGTTGCGGCGTGCGTTGCGCCACCCGCGACCATCTGCCGATGGTGGGCAATGTCCCGGATTACGACGCCACGCTGACGCATTACGCCGATTTAGCCGATAATAAAACGTCGGCGGCGCCTGCGCCTGTGTATCCGGGTTTATTTATGCTCGGCGCGCTGGGATCGCGTGGTTTGTGCTCAGCGCCATTATGCGCAGAAATTCTGGCGGCGCAGATGAGTAACGAGCCGATTCCACTGGATGCCGGTACGCTGGCGGCGTTAAATCCGAATCGGTTATGGGTGAGAAAGTTATTGAAGGGAAAAGCGGTGAAGTAGTGGGTCAGCCGATAGCGGAAGGCGGCAAGCGTCGCCTTCCGGCCCACGGCGTTATTGTTTTGCCTTGTCGAACAAATTGTCCCACATCGCTTTGACTAACGCCTGATCGCGCGGCGACAGTTCGCCAGCGCCGATCGCTTTTTCCAGACTTTGGCTAACGTTGGCATAGACCGCCTCGACGGAGTGGTCATCACCGCTCTCCAGCTCGGCAATGGCTAACGTCAGGTGGCCACGCAGGTATCCACTGGCAAAAAGCTCATCGTCGCTGGCGTGCTCTACCATATCGTCAATTAATGCCAGAATGCGTGATTCAAACTCCGCGATCATCTTCTTTCCTCATTGTAAACGTGGCGCTGGCTTTAATTAAGCGCTTCCGGCCACGGGAACTGTTCCGCCTTAAGTTCGGGCGTGTGATAGTAATTCTGTAGCGCTTTGATGAAGCGGGCTGGACGTTCAGGAATGCCCTGCTCCAGATACGCCATTACCTGCGCATGAACCCGGCGCTGAAACGCCACGCGATCCGGCTCAATATCGCCTTCCAGATTGTCGCAACTGACGTTAAAGGGATACCCCGCCGCCACGCAAAACAACCAGTCGAAGGCCTGTGGCTTCACCTCCACGTCTTCAAATTGACTTTGGGTCTGCGCGTCGCGTCCGTCCGGGCAGTACCAGTAACCAAAGTCAACCAGTTCGCGGCGCGCCTTACCGGCGATACACCAGTGAGAAATCTCATGCAGCGCGCTGGCGTAAAACCCATGCGCAAAGACGATACGGTGGTACGGTACCTGCGCGTCAGCAGGAAGATAGATCGGTTCGTCGTCGCCTTTAATCAGACGGGTATTAAATTCTTCGGCAAAGCAGCCGTTAAAAATCTCAATTAACTGTTCGTAATGGTGCGTACTGTTCATTAATTCATCCCCAACCAGTGGAGGATCTCCTGTCCGTGGCTATCATAAAGTAACCTGGCGCTCATTACCGCCGAGACAATAACGATCATCGGTCTGATAAGTTTTTGGCCTTTGCTCAACACCAGACGCGACCCCATTCGCGCCCCTAAAAACTGACCAACCAGCATCACGAAGCCCGTCGCCCAGATCACTTTGCCGCCGATGATAAATAACAGCAGGCCGCCAACGTTGGAGGTAGCGTTAAGCACTTTGGCATGTGCCGTGGATTTCGCCAGGTTATAGCCACATAAGGTGACAAACGCCAGAGCGTAAAACGACCCGGCGGCAGGCCCGAAAAAACCGTCGTAAAACCCGACGCATCCCCCGGCTATCAGCGCGAACGGTAATCCATACAGGCGGCGCTGGCGATCTTCCTCGCCCAGCTTCGGCATCAATAAAAAATAGAGGCCGATGAAAATCACCAGGATGGGCAAGATCTGGCGCAAAATATCCGCCTGCACGTGCTGCACCAGCAGCGCGCCGCTCATCGAGCCAATGAACGTCATCAGAATATTGAGCTTTTGCTCGGCCAGGTTTACCACTTTACGGCGAATAAAATAGAGCGAAGACGAGAGGGAGCCGCCGCACGCCTGTAATTTATTGGTCGCCAGCGCGTTTGCTGGCGACATCCCGGCGGCCATCAGCGCAGGGATAGTGAGCAGCCCTCCGCCCCCGGCGATAGAATCGATAAATCCTGCCAGTACGGCGACAAAAAACAGCACCACCAGCAGCAGCGGGGAGACCATAAACAGATCATAAAAATTGTCCATCAGAGTACATGCTCATCCAGTAGCGCCTGGCAGGAAGGCGGCAACGGCGGCGGTGTCTTCTTCTCAGGCTTTGTGGTGCCAGGTTTTGGCGGTTCGAACCAGCTTTGCAGTTCAGCGCCGCATCCATCGCCCGGCGGGGGTAAAGGTTGATCTTCGCACTCCAGGCTGTCGGCAGGGCAGCGTAAACGCACGTGCATATGCGCGCGATGCTGGAACCAGGGGCGTACTTTACGTAGCCAGTCACGATCGCTTCCGGCATCGAGGCAAAGCTGTTGTTTAATAGCCGGATTGACGAAAATACGGGTGACGTCATTGTCTTGTGCCGCCAGTTTGATCAGACTGGCGATATCCGACGACCAGCGCGACGGCACGACATGTTTACCGTCGCGGGACACCAGATCTAACGCCTGCGGGCGCAATAGCTGCGCCTGGCTCCAGCGCGTTTTCGGCAACTGCAAGAAAATATCCACATCAAGCCCGGTCTGATGACTGGCGTGTCCGCCATTAAAGCGGCCTCCGGCAGGCATCCCCATGTCGCCTATCAGGACGGTTCCGAGTCCCCGTTGCTGCGCCTGATGACTCAACCGCTGGATAAACATGACCAGATCCGGGTGGCCGAAATAACGGCGCTGATCGGTGCGCATCACCTGATAATTATCGGACTGTACCGGCAACGTGTCGGCGCCAATGATGCATCCGTTGGCAAAGCTACCGATAGACTGGGCTGCGCCGGGGACAGGATGAGTTATTTTCTGCCACGGCGTCGCCGCCAGGCTGGCGCTACTGACAAACCATGCCAGCAGCGCAATCGCGGTTTTTTTCATTTCTTACCAGCGTGGAATCTCTGTCTTTACATCCGCATTCTGTGCCCGATGGCGCAGCAGGTGATCCATCAGCACGATCGCCAGCATGGCCTCTGCGATCGGCACTGCGCGAATCCCCACACACGGATCGTGGCGCCCTTTGGTGATCATCTCGACTTCTTCACCCACCCGGTTGATCGTACGTCCCGGCACGGTAATGCTGGAGGTAGGTTTCAGCGCCATATGCGCCACAATGTGTTGCCCGCTACTGATGCCACCGAGGATGCCGCCAGCGTGGTTGCTCTGAAAACCCTGCGCCGTGATTTCATCGCGATTCTGGCTGCCGCGCAGCGCCACCACGTTAAATCCTTCGCCGATCTCCACGCCTTTCACCGCATTGATGCTCATCAGCGCATGGGCGATGTCCGCATCCAGTCGGTCAAATACCGGTTCGCCAAGTCCTGCCGGCACGCCGCTCGCCATCACCGTCACTTTCGCGCCGATGGAGTCACCCTCTTTTTTCAGCGCGCGCATCAGTTCGTCCAGCGCGTCAAGTTTGTCCGCATCGGGACAAAAGAACGGATTAAGCTCAACCTGACGCCAGTCTTTAATCTCCAGCGGAATATCGCCCATCTGGGTCAGGCAGCCGCGGATTTCGATGCCGAACTTTTCCGCCAGGTATTTCTTGGCGATCGCCCCTGCCGCTACGCGCATCGCGGTTTCACGCGCGGAAGAACGTCCACCGCCACGGTAATCGCGCAGGCCGTATTTCTGCTCATAGGTATAATCCGCGTGTCCCGGACGAAAAATATCTTTAATCGCGCTGTAGTCCTGCGAGCGCTGATCGGTGTTTTCAATCAGCAGGCCAATGCTGGTGCCGGTCGTCACGCCATCAAACACGCCGGAGAGAATTTTTACCTGGTCCGGTTCGCGGCGCTGGGTAGTATAGCGCGAGGTGCCGGGGCGGCGTCTGTCGAGATCGTGCTGCAGATCGGCCTCCGTCAACGGGATGCCGGGCGGCACGCCATCGACGATACACCCAAGCGCCAGCCCGTGTGATTCGCCGAAAGTGGTTACGCGAAAGAGTTGTCCAATTGTGTTTCCTGCCATCACGGCTCCGTTATCGTTGTTGTCGTTTGCGTGTTTTAATCTTTATAAATGTTGAAATGTTCACGGGCCGCGAGCAACTGCGCTTTGGTCAACATAAAGACGCCATCGCCGCCGTTGTCAAACTCCAGCCAGGTGAACGGCACATCCGGATACTGCTCCATCAGATGTACCATGCTGTTTCCGACTTCACAAATCAGAACGCCGTCATCGGACAGATAATCCGGCGCATTTCCCAGGATACGACGGGTCAATTTGAGGCCGTCAGTGCCGGACGCCAGCCCCAGCTCAGGTTCGTGGCGATATTCGTTCGGCAGATCGGACATATCTTCCGCATCGACATAAGGCGGGTTAGTGACAATCAGATCGTACTGAACTTTCGGCAGATCGCGGAACAGATCGGAACGGATTGGCATCACGTGATGGATAAGACCGTGTTCTTCAATGTTATGCTCGGCGACAGCCAGCGCATCCGGCGAAATATCGACCGCATCAACCTCTGCGTCCGGGAAAGCATAAGCACAGGCGATGGCGATGCAGCCGCTACCGGTACACATATCCAGAATATATTTCGGCTGTTGGCTAATAAGGCCGGCGAAGTGGTTATTAATCAGCTCGCCAATCGGCGAACGCGGCACCAGCACGCGCTCATCGACATAAAATTCGTGGCCGCAGAACCAGGCTTTATTGGTCAGGTAGGCGACCGGGATACGCTCGTTAATGCGACGAATCACTCGCTCGACAATGCGGTGTTTTTCGCTGGACGTCAGCCGCGCGGTCCGCATATCTTCCGGAATATCCAGCGGCAGATAAAGAGACGGCAACACCAGTTGTACCGCTTCATCCCACGGGTTATCGGTACCGTGTCCATACCAGATATTCGCCGCGCTAAAGCGGCTTACCGCCCAGCGCAACATGTCCTGAATGGTATGCAGTTCACTTACTGCTTCATCGACGAAAATTTTATCCACGTATTCCTCCAGGGCATGCTCGCATTAAATTCGGCGGCTAGTTTGCCACGAAGACAGGGATAAATCAGCATTGACGCGGCGGGAGAATACGAAAAATCCGTTTTGACCGTTCGGATATCCTCCGGGTCGGGTAAACTAAGGCAAAAGATCAGACGAGACCCACGAATGAAAAAGAAAACATCGCTCAGCGAGGAGGACCAGGCGCTGTTCCGTCAGCTGATGGTCGGCACCCGAAAGATTAAACAGGATACTATCGTCCATAGGCCGCTGCGCAAGAAAATCACGGAAGTCCCTACCCGAAGGTTAATTCAGGAACAGGCGGACGCCAGCCACTATTTTTCTGATGAGTTCCAGCCGCTGCTCAATACGGAAGGGCCGGTAAAGTATGTCCGTGAAGATGTCAGCCATTTCGAGCTAAAAAAAATGCGCCGCGGCGACTATTCGCCAGAACTGTTTCTGGATTTACACGGCTTAACGCAGCTTCAGGCCAAGCAGGAACTGGGGGCGCTAATTGCCGCCTGCCGTCGGGAACATATTTTTTGCGCCTGCGTCATGCATGGACACGGTAAACATATTCTGAAACAGCAAACGCCGTTATGGCTGGCGCAGCATCCGCATGTGATGGCCTTTCATCAGGCACCGAAAGAGTACGGCGGCGACGCCGCGCTGCTGGTGTTGATTGAAGTGGAAGAGTGGCAACCGCCCGAATTACCCTGATGCGGAATGCCGGATGGCGGCGCAAGCGCCTTATCCAGCCTACGAACAGCCAGCGCTGTCGTAGGCCTGATAAGCGAAGCGCCATCAGGCAGCAAAGATTAAATCGCTTTCGCCATTTTCAGATTGCAGGGGCTCATTTGCCAGTTGAATGTCCCCTTGCCGCTTTCATCAAGCGTAACGTTGGCAATTGCGGACGTCGTGAACATCGGCGGCGTTTCGCCCGGACAAAGCTCAGATACCAGGTATCCGACCAGAGGTAAGTGAGAGATCACCAGCACCGATCCGATCTCTTCATTGGCCAGCGCCTGGAGGTAGGCGCTGACCAGACCGACATCGCCACAGGGCGTTAGCTCCGGCAGGACATCCACCTGAGCCGGCAGATTCATACAATCGCCGACCACATCTAACGTCTGTTCGGCCCGAAGAAACGGACTCACCAGAACACGTTCGATATCCACTTTTTGACCTTTCAGCCAGTTCGCCATCAGGCGAGACTCGTCACACCCACAAGGGGTCAAGGGACGAACCGAATCACTGGCGGCATCGAGGGCTGCGTCGCCGTGACGCATGATAAAAACTTGCATATTGCACCGCTTTTGTTAACCAGTTTCACCAACACGCTTACCACATGCCCCTATTGGCTGCGGCAAAAATGCGGTGGCCGGCATTGTGCCTTATCCATTCACCGAATGAAACGCTGTTTTTTACCTCAATGGCGTAAGTATAGTCAATCCTTGATTATTATTTCGCCACTAAGGAGGCATTCAGTGCGGATTCATATTCTCTTTGACCTCAATTTCCCTGGTCAGTTTCCCCATTCGTCCAGAAATGCTCCCTGCGCTCCGCCATACGCACTAATTGCTCACAAGGCGCGTAACGAGGACCGTAAAGTGCGGCCAGGCGCTGTAATGTCGCCACCATTTCACCCGGCCCGAGAGCATCCATATAGCGAAACGGGCCACCGAGAAACGGCGGAAAACCGATACCAAACACGGCGCCGATATCGCCATCGCGCGCGCTGCGAATCACTTTTTCGTCGAAACAGCGAGCCGCTTCGTTAAGCATTAACATGACACAGCGCTCTGCCACCTGCTGCGCAGACAGTCGACTCTGCCCTTGCACGCCAATAAGCTTATAAATAGCAGGGTCAACCTGTTTTTTGCTTTTACGCCCTTTTTCGCCATAAAGATAGAAACCGCGACCATTTTTTCTACCTTTGCGATCGTCATTCAAAATTGAAGCAACAACATTTGCAGGCGCGCTAAAACGTTCTCCATACGCCGCCTCAAGCACAGGAATAATTTTAGTGCCCGTGTCGATTCCCACCTCATCCAAAAGTTGGATTGGCCCCACCGGAAAACCAAATTTTACCAGGGCGGCGTCAATATGTTCGACGCGTTCGCCTTCAGTCAGCATCCGAATCGCCTCATTGATATACGGCGCAAGAATTCGGTTAACATAAAACCCGGCTTTATCACTGACGACTATCGGGGTTTTACCCTGTTTTTTCGCCAGCTTAACGGTCGTGGCGATGGTCTGCGCGGAAGTAGACGCATGAGGAATAACCTCAACCAGTGGCATTTTTTCGACCGGGCTAAAAAAGTGCAATCCAATCACCTGTTCCGGTCTGGCCGCATTCGCCGCAATATCGCCAATCGGCAGGGAAGAAGTATTGGAGGCAAAAATGGTGTGAGTAGCGCAATTTTGTTCCACTTCCGCCACCATCTGTTGTTTTAACGGCAGATCTTCAAACACCGCTTCAATGACCAGATCACGATGACTGAAACCACGATAATCGGTCGAACCTGATATCAACGCCAACTGTTTATCACGTTCGCTGGCTTTGATATGGCGGCGGCGTACTTTTGTTTCAAGCAGATCCCAGCTGTACTTCAGAGCATGATTGATCCCCTGAGTATTTATATCTTTAATTCGTACTGGCAATCCGCCTTTACAGGCCGTAACCCAGGCGATACCGCCACCCATTAACCCGCCGCCTAAGATGCCCACGCTGTTCAGCGGGCCGGGCGGCGCATCGCTACCGGGATCTTTTTTCACCTCGGTACTGGCAAAGAAAACAGCGCGCAGCGCCTGCGATTGAGGCGTCATCGCCAGCTCGCCGAAAGCGCGCGCTTCCGCGTCATAGCCGCTACTGCTGCCCTGCGCCAGTCCCGTTTCAATCACATCAATGATCCGCTCCGTCGCCGGATAATTACCCTGCGTTTTTTGCGCCGTCTTTTTACGCACCAGGCGAAATAACAGCGCACGCCCCAGCGGCCCCGCCAGGATACGTTCACGGACCGGCAATGTCCGTTGCGCCAGGCGTTCTTTTTTAGCCAGCTCGACAGCCGCTTCCAGTAAAATAGTTTGCGGCACCACATCATCAACCAGCCCGGCTTTAAGCGCCTGTCTGGCGCGAAGCTGTTTACCTGTCAGGATCATATCCAGCGCGGTACTGACCCCCACCAGCCGTGGAAGTCGCTGCGTTCCGCCCGATCCCGGTAAAAGCCCTAACTGTACCTCCGGCAGTCCAAGAACGGTTTTAACGTCATCGGTACAGATGCGCCGATGGCAGGCCAGCGCCATTTCAAGGCCGCCCCCCAGACAGGCGCCATGAATGGCGGCGATAACCGGAACAGGCAACGCCTGAATCTCCGCCATCAGTTGTTGCCCCTGACGCGCCAGCGTTTCCGCTTCCTGCGCGTTTTGGCAGTGACCTATCATGTTGATATCAGCGCCAGCAATAAAGTTATCTGCTTTGGCTGAGATAAAAACAACGCCCTGCAACGCTTTATTTTCCCGGATCTGCTTCAGGATGGCGCGTACCTGCGCGGCAAACTCCGCTTTCAGGGTGTTCACCTTTTCTCCAGGAACATCAATAGCGACAACTGCGACATTATCCAGACGCACGTTAAGCATAAAAGCTGATGTGGTAGTCATTATTCCGCCTCCAGAACCATCGCCGCGCCAAGACCGCCAGCCGCGCAGGCTGTGACCAGGCCAAAACCTCCGCCCCGACGCCGTAATTCATGCAACGTTTGGGTTATCATCCGTGCGCCCGTTGCGGCAAAAGGATGCCCGTAGGCGATTGAGCCGCCGAGCACGTTGAATTTAGCGTCATCCACCTCCCCTGTCGCCTGCGCACGACCAAGCACCTCACGGGCAAATCGTTCGCTGCCCAGCAGTTGTAAGTTCGCCAGAGTCTGAGCGGCAAACGCTTCATGCATGTCAAAAAGCGTCAGATCGGCCATCGTCAACCCGGCCCTCTCCAGCGCCAGCGGCGTTGACCAGGCCGGCCCCAATAGCATGTCCTGCCAGACATCAATAGCGGTAAAGGCGTAGCTGCGCAGATAACCAAGCGGGCGCAGCCCCAGCTCTTTAGCGCGGGATTCGGTCATCAGAATAACGGCGGCAGCGCCGTCGGTCAGCGGTGTACTATTGGCGGCGGTCACAGAGCCATGTTTTCTGTCAAAAGCGGGACGCAGTTTGGCGTAGTCCGCCAGCGTGGAGGTGCCGCGAATGTTGTTGTCTTCTGCAAAGGGGTTTTTATACGGCGGCACATAGGTCGTCATCACTTCTTCCGCCAGTTTACCCTCCGCCCATGCCTGCGCGGCGCGCTGATGTGAACGATGCGCCAGCGCGTCCTGCTGTTCACGCGTAATACCATACGTTTTCGCCATCTGTTCGGCGGTATCGCCCATGCGCAGACCGGTGGAATACTCAGCAACGGCGGGAGGAACGGGCAGCAGGTCGCGTAAGCGCAGACGAGAAAAAAGCGTCAGCCGTTGGCGGGTCGTCCGGGCTTTATTGACATCAACCAGTACCCGCGCCAGGGCTTTACTCACGCCTATTGGCAGTACCGACGACGAATCTGCGCCGCCAGCGATACCCGCGCGTATCGTGCCGGCCATCAGGCTTTCCGCCACATTCGCTACCGCCTGAAAACTGGTGGCGCAGGCGCGGCTTACGCTATAGGCATCGGTATGAACATTCATTCCCGTACCCAGCACAATTTCGCGCGCAATATTGGGGGCTTCCGGCATTTGTACTACCTGACCAAAAACCAGTTGCTCAATGGCATCGGCTGGAATTTCACTGCGCGCCAGCAGCTCGCCTACCACCATCTTGCCGAGATCAACAGCGGGAATACCATGAAATGCAGTGGCCTGACGAGCGAAGGGGGTTCGTAACCCACTGACAATAGCAATGCGATCGCCCTGGCGGGTGACCAACGGTAAAGCCTGACGCATAGTACTCCCCTGTAAAAAATAAATTAGTGGTCTGACCTGATCACAGTCTTAACCAATTTTTTACATTTAGCCAAGCAGAGAGAAAAGAAAGTGGGAGCTAAGACACAGTGAAGGGAAGCGACAAAAAAAGAAAACGCCTCCGCCAGATGATGACGGAGGCGTCGTGAATGAACGGATTAACGCAGGCCGAGCTGGAAGATCAGCGTTTCTGCTTCGCAGGCGAAAACAAAATCAATATCCAGACGAACGCCTTCGGATTCCTCGGTAAAGGTTGGCGTAATTTGGCAAGGTTCAGACTCCACGCTACGCGCTTTTTCGGTTAACGCCGCCAGCGTCTCTTCAGCCTCTGCGCGGGTAGCGAATACGCGGCTGTATGACGCGGTGCAATCGGAGTTGTCCATGATGGTTCCAACGTCCATACAGCAGCAAACCGGGGTTTCATCAGCACTGCATTTACTCATTGTAGATTTCCTCTGTATTTGCACCCAGGGTGCCAGATAAACGATGGGGATATTTTACGCTCCCGGCATTCGCCTCTCCAGTCGTTAATGGTGGGAAACGCGTTAAGTGACCGAAATCACACTTAAAAATGATCTAAAACAAAAATCGTGCGATCGGGTGACCGTTAAGCCCGCCGATTTTGCCAACCAGATCTCGTTTCTAAGATCACAATTGAAAAATCTTAAAAACATACTTGCAACATTCTGGCTGGTCAGACCTATACTCTCGCCACTGGTCTGATTTCTAAGTCGTACCGCAGACCCTACACTTCGCGCTCCTGTTACAGCATGTAACATAGTTTGTATAAAAATAATCAATGAGGTTATGGTCATGAGCCAGAAAACCCTGTTTACAAAGTCTGCTCTCGCAGTCGCAGTGGCAATCATCTCCACCCAGGCCTGGTCTGCAGGCTTTCAGTTAAACGAATTTTCTTCCTCTGGCCTTGGCCGGGCCTATTCGGGTGAAGGCGCAATCGCAGATGATGCGGGTAACGTTAGCCGCAACCCGGCGTTAATTACCATGTTTGACCGCCCGACGTTTTCAGCGGGCGCGGTTTATATAGATCCTGATGTTAATATTAGCGGGACATCGCCATCTCGTCGGACGTTAGATGCGGATAACATCGCGCCGACGGCCTGGGTGCCGAACGTCCATTTTGTCGCCCCGATTAACGATCAGTTTGGCTGGGGGGCTTCTATTACCTCTAACTATGGTCTGGCGACAGAGTTTAACGACACATACGCCGGCGGCTCGGTTGGCGGTACGACCGATCTTGAAACCATGAATCTGAATTTAAGCGGCGCTTATCGCTTAAATGAGGCCTGGAGCTTCGGCCTCGGCTTTGATGCAGTATACGCGCGCGCGAAAATCGAACGTTTTGCAGGCGATTTAGGCCAGTTGGTCGCGGCACAGAATCCGGCGCTGGCGCCGGTCGCGGGTCAGATTCCCAGCGACACCAAGATTGCCCACCTGAACGGTAATCAGTGGGGCTTTGGCTGGAATGCCGGTATCCTTTATGAACTGGATAAAAATAACCGCTACGCGCTGACCTACCGCTCGGAAGTCAAAATTGACTTTAAAGGCAACTACAGTAGCGATCTTCCCATCGGTATAAACCGATTTAACCTGCCTATCCCAACGGCAACCGGCGGCGCGACGCAGTCAGGCTACCTGACGCTGAATCTGCCGGAAATGTGGGAAGTGTCCGGTTATAACCGTGTGGCGCCACAGTGGGCTATCCACTATAGCCTGGCCTATACCAGTTGGAGTCAGTTCCAGGAATTGAAGGCAAAATCGACCGCTGGCGATACGCTCTTTGAGAAGCATGAAGGCTTTAAAGACGCTTACCGCATTGCGTTGGGCACCACCTATTACTACGATGACAACTGGACGTTCCGTACCGGTATCGCCTTCGATGACAGCCCGGTACCAGCGCAAAACCGTTCTATCTCTATTCCGGACCAGGACCGTTTCTGGCTGAGCGCCGGTACGACTTACGCCTTTAATAAAGATGCGTCTGTCGACGTTGGCGTCTCTTATATGCATGGTCAGAGCGTGAAAATTAATGAAGGCCCTTATCAGTTTGAATCTGAAGGGAAAGCCTGGCTGTTCGGTACTAACTTTAACTACGCGTTCTAATCTCTTTCTGAAGCGGATCAAAAAGGTGAGCATTGCGCTCACCTTTTTATTTACTGCCGTTTATTCCGAGTCGATCTCTTTGAGTTCGTCCTGAATCGCCTGCGCGTTCGGGTTTTCCTGCGGCTTGAGTTTTCCGCCATTGGCGATAAAGTCATGACGCTGGAAGTACGCCTCGCGCACCATAATATAAGGATCGGAAGACTGGCGCAGCAAACCATCGGAGTCCAGCAACTGCGCGCGGGTTTCTATCCCTTCGATAGTCCATTTTCCTATGGACATTGGCCAGGTCAACCACGAGAGCACCGGATACAAGGTATCCGCCATATCCCCGCCATCTTCACGCAGCGTGAAGCTGCCGTAGAACGGAAGTTGCACATAAGGCCCATACCCCACGCCATAATGGCCCAGCGTACTGCCAAAACGATGCGGCTCAACGCGCTGCAGCTTAGGATTCGCCATTCCCGCGACGTCAATAAAGCCGCCCATCCCTAATAAGGTGTTCAGGAAGAAACGGGTGAAATGCACCATACCCTGATAAGGATCGCCCTGCAGGAAATAGTTCACCATGATCGCCGGTTCTTCGAGGTTGCCGGTGAAATTACTTAAACCGTTACGCGCAGGCTGTGGAACATAGTCACGCCAGGCAACCGCGACTGGCCGAACAACATACGGGTCCAGCACATTAAAGTTGAAGTTGTACATGGTGCGGTTAAACCCTTCAAATGGGTCTGAACGCCCCTGCTGTTCTGTACCGGAACTCGCACACCCGACCAGCAGTGTGGTTCCCAGCGCCAGCGCCGACAGGCGAAGCTTCATAGATGTCTCCCTGTGAATTATGGCTATCGCTGATTGCCATCCATGACGGAACGCTACCGTATCCGCCTGTTTAGGTGTGAGCGATTTTAACAGCACGTCAAACGATGTCTATATGCGCGATCTCATTGCTCTGAGCATAGCCTGGTAACGCAACAACATGACGGCCCTATTCTAACGAAACAGATAAAAACGAGCGTGATCATTTTTATTTTTTCGGAGAATGCCCCGGCCTGGGTAAATGAAAAACCGCTACGCTTTATTAATATGTGTTAATCAGCAGGGATCATCATGGATAGCCTTAACGACGATAAAATTAACCGGCACAGCAGTGACCTGGAAGTTGAAAGCGAAGAAAAACAAAGCGGTAAAGAGATTGAAGTGGATGAAGATCGTCTTCCTTCCCGCGCCATGGCGATTCATGAACATATTCGCCAGGATGGTGAAAAAGAGATGGAACGCGATGCGATGGCTTTGCTCTGGTCAGCCATTGCCGCAGGACTTTCTATGGGGGCATCACTCCTGGCGAAAGGGATTTTCCACGTGCAGCTTGAAGGCGTTCCCGGCGGCTTTTTACTGGAAAATCTCGGCTATACCTTTGGTTTTATCATTGTCATCATGGCCCGCCAGCAATTATTTACTGAAAATACCGTTACTGCCGTATTGCCGGTAATGCAAAATCCCACTCTGAGTAACGTTGGCCTGCTGATGCGCTTATGGGGCGTAGTCTTATTGGGCAACCTTATTGGCACCGGGGTTGCGGCGTGGGCATTTGAATATATGCCTATATTTGATGAAGAGACCCGCGACGCCTTTGTCAAAATTGGTATGGAGGTCATGAAAAATAGCCCAACGGAGATGTTTGCCAACGCGATTACCTCTGGCTGGATCATCGCCACAATGGTATGGATGTTTCCTGCTGCAGGCGGGGCAAAAATTGTGGTCATTATTTTGATGACCTGGCTTATCGCGCTGGGCGATACCACCCATATTGTCGTCGGCTCCGTTGAAATTTTGTATTTGGTTTTCAACGGCACGCTGCCCTGGAGCGACTTTCTCTGGCCCTTCGCCCTTCCCACACTTGCCGGAAATATCTGCGGCGGCACCTTTATTTTCGCATTGATGAGCCACGCGCAAATCCGCAACGATATGAGCAATAAGCGTAAGGAAGAAGCGAGGCTACGCGGCGAGCGCCTGGAACGGGAGCGGAAAAAAGCGGAAAAACAGCGCTGAGTGGCGACGGTTTAACCAGTCAGGCGGCGCTACACTTACTCCGGCGAATAAAAAACGCTATACTGGCGCCGCGTTGTCCCCTTAGTTAAATGGATATAACGAGCCCCTCCTAAGGGCTAGTTGCAGGTTCGATTCCTGCAGGGGACACCATTGATACCCAGGAAATTCTCTTCTTGCTGCATAACCTTTCGAGCGGTTCCCCTTTCATGTTGCTTTTATTGCCACTATGCAATATCACCGGACATGCCATACGTTCAGCAAAAAGTCGTCATCGGCCAGTTATGACCGATGACATCCCGATGTGGTCTAGAAGCGGTACTGCAACCCCGCGGTAACCGTATAGTTATTATTAGCTATACCTGCGGCATCGCCACCAAAATACGCCGTATCACCGCTGGTTTTATCTATGATTTGCGTACCGCCCTTACCTTCTTCATATTTACTGTAAGCGAACTCAGCAAAGATTTTTGCATTACTGGTAATATAATATCCGGCGTCAATAGAAGCGCCATAATATCGTGAATTTTCCGTTTTTTCACGGAAGGTAAGTTTGCGCATGTAGTGTTCGTCATTATCATGCGCATTTACCCAGTCGCTGTATTTAAACAGTACATTACACTCAAAGTCATTAATACGATAATTACCCACCAGCCCGATATAGGGCATTTCGAAACGCTGGCTATAACCTATGCCGCGCACGCCATGAGGAAAATTACCAATATACCGACCATTATCATAAATATAAGACCCGCCTCTTGCCGTCCAGCTAAAACGGGTTTCCTGATAACCCGCTGTTACGCCCGCCTTGTAGTTATCACCCTGCAATAACCAACCTTTCACGTTCAAATCGTATTCATTAGCATAGTTGACGCTGGTGTCCGGATGAATTGAACGATCGGTCCAGCCTGGCTGCTCACTGCTCATCCAGTCACGGTCAACCATATGACCCGATCCCGACGCCAAAGACGTCCAGCCGCGGGCGTCCAGCGTCATGAACGAATAGGGCTCCCATGATAAATCCCCTTGCAACGTGGCGACATTTTTTATTTTCCAATCCAGTTGACTAATCTTCCGCCCGGTGTCGGTATCATAAACCAGCTCCCTGGATTTACCATTTAACACTCCCACGGAAAGGGATGTCGTGACGCTCTCAGGAGAGACGTCCGGAATAAATAAAGTAGACTCCGCATAAACCGACTCAGAAAATACGGCGATCATCATTACTGCAATAGCATGTTTTTTCATTTCTCTTGTCCTCATATTCAGATGTAATCTGGAGAGGTGATGAAGTTTTCATCTTGTCAAATCGTCGGACAAGAGTACATTTATTACGCCAGAGAACTTGACGTATTTTTACCTTATATTGAAGTTAAGAAATAGAATTTGATGCTCAGGTGAATAATAAGCAAACTATAATCATGATGGAGTGATTTATCACTATGGTGATGCGACGTTATCTGGCTAACGACATCGCTGCTGATGTTGTCAGCCAGATTGAAAGTAACTGTAATATCAGAATTTATACCCAATAAACCTCAAGATGCAGATTTCAGCACCTGAAAGTGATCATTAATTCGGGATGACAGAGAACCTGCTATATCCGGCAGCGTCTGGTTAAAAAACTCAGATATTGCGTCCCTGAATTCCTTCGTACTACTGAAGTAACGATTATTCCGCGCATGTTCGTTCATTAACTTCCACGTTCGCTCTATCGGATTCAGGTTCGGACTGTAAGGTGGAAGATAATGTAGCCTGATATTTACCACCTCCGCCCAGTCTTTCACTAACTGTGAACGGTGATAACCTGCGCCATCCAGAATAACGTGAATTTTCTGGTTGTAATCAGGATAAACCTTTCGTATCTCATTGAAAAAACGGGATACGTTATATTCATTAATCGTTTTATATTCGCAGATTAGCGGGTATTCCGGGGTCTTCAGATTCAGCGCCCCCATGATATTCAGCCACGTACGACTGCCTGTTGTTTTTACTGCTTTTTTCTGGCCTTTGCATATCCAGCCGTAGCTGATTTTAGTGGCCTGAGTTGGATGGACTCCATCAATAAAAAGAACCGGTTCATCACCCACGGTTTCTTTCAGTTCCTCATAATATTCAATAAATTGTCTTTGTTTCTCTTCACTGAACTTATGGGGGACGCCTGACGGCTTTTTGTAAGTGAAGCCGTTACGATGCAGCCACTTGTTCATGCCCGGAACGCTGAAAACGATGTTCCATGTCCGGGCAACAAACGCAATAACATCGCGGGCATGGTGAAACAAATTATCGGTTAACTGACTGATTAAAAAGGCTGTTT